>CAXTMM010000029.1:0-1318 GCA_964245415.1 uncultured Acidobacteriaceae bacterium
CGACCGAGGCAGGCATGTTGAACTCGCGACTGGCAGCGCTTGTCATGGCTTCAAGGAACCTGGGACAGCCCGCGCTCCGGCCCTGTTCTGTAACGGAGAGTTTAAACCGCGACGCGCGGCTCGCTAATGGCGGTACGACCATCGGCATGCCACCAGCATATGCGTCCGGCCCAGCGCGTGGCTCGGATTGAAGTTTTGCCTCTTCACTTAAGGCGACTGGTATCCTGAGACGTTGATGCACAGGAACGACGCCATTCCATCTCACATAGACCTGCTCCCCTCTCCGCCTGAGTCTGCAGCCGCCACCGAGCCCCGTCTGCTCTCCTCACCCCGCAAAGCCTGGGCACTGCTGCTGCTCGTCTTTGTGGCCGTGCACGCGGCAGCGCTCTTCTCACCGGCTCTGCTCGACGACGCGGACGCTACCCACGCCAACGCGGCCCAGCACATGGCTCGCTCAGGCGACTGGGTCACGCTGTACGTCAACGGCGTACGCTACCTTGAAAAGCCGCCGCTGCCCTATTGGCTGGTCGCGATTGACTACCATCTCTTCGGCTACAACGTCTTTGCGACCCACCTGCCTATGAGCCTGGCGGTGCTGGGCTGCGCGGTGCTCGGCTGGGTGTGGGCCCGGCGAGCCTATGGCGACCGCGCTGCCTTCTACACCGCGCTTGGTCTGCTGACCACGGTGGGCGTCTTTCTCTTCACACGCATCTTTATTCCGGAAGCGATCCTGACGTTCTTCCTGTCGCTGGCGCTGTATGCCTTTTTGACCGGGCTCGCTGACCGGAAGCCGAACCGCTTCTATCTTTGCTACGCCTCGCTTGCCCTTGCTTTGCTGGCGAAGGGACTGATCGCGCCTGTCTTCTTTGTTACTGCGGTGGCACCCTTTCTGCTGATTACAGGTGACTGGCGGCGGTGGCGCGAGTTCCGGCTGCTGACCGGCATACTGCTCTTCCTGGCGATTGCTGCACCGTGGCACGTGATGGCGGCGTTGCGCAATCCGGACCATGGCAGTCCACATGGCAATATACCCTCCTTCGGGCATGTACATGGATTCCTCTACTTCTACTTCATCAACGAGCACGTGCTGCGTTTCCTCGGCAAGCGCTACCCGCATGACTACAACAAGCAGCCCTGGTGGATCTTTTGGGCGGGGCACCTGGCATGGCTCTTTCCCTGGTGCCTGTTCTTCCCTGCCGCGCTCGCGCGTGCGTGGAAGAATCGCCACCTGTTCTGGGGCGATCTGCGCCACGATCGCTCGAACACGCTCCATTTCCTCAGTCCACGCGCCACCGCCTACGACGCTGCGCTGCTCGCC
>CAXTMM010000029.1:1328-16256 GCA_964245415.1 uncultured Acidobacteriaceae bacterium
GTACGGTTTCGCGCCCGCACCGGGCTGATGCTCTCGCTCTACGCCGCTTTTATCCTGATCTTCTTCTCGCTCTCGACCAACCAGGAGTACTACACCTGGCCCGCCTACTTTGCGCTGCTGCTGCTTACTGCCGGCGCGCTGGCGAATATCGAGCAGGGATCGGACGAGCGGCGACCTTGGCCCTTTCAATGGGTGCTGGCCGCGCATATGATCCTTGCCTTGATCGGGGTCGCGAGCGCGGGTGCGCTCTTGTACGGGCTATGGGCCTCGCGCAAGCTGCCCTTTGTCTCGGACATTGGCACGCTGCTGGCGCATCGCGCCGTTGGCAATTACTCGCTGTCCATGTCCCACTTCTTCGATCTGACCGGGCCTTCGTTTGCGGCGCTGCGCCTGCCCGCCGGCGTCGCTGCTGTCGCGTTGCTGGCCGGGCCGCTGATGGCGCTTGTCCTTCGCCGACGCGGCCACGGCTTTGAGGCTACTGTCTCGGTCGCGTTTACGGCCGCTGTGTTCCTCGTCGCTGCGCATATCGCGCTGATCCGGTTTCAGCCGCTGCTCTCCTCGCGGGCCATGGCTGACACGATCAACCAAATTACTGCCGGCCAGCCGCGATCGCCAGGCCAGCTGATCGTCTACGGCGATCAGGCCAATGCGTCTTCGGTAATCTTCTACACGCACCGGCAAGCGTTGCTGGTCAACGGCCGGTCCACTTCCATGATCTGGGGATCGATGTACCCGGATGTGCCGCCTATCTTTCTTGAAGACACAGACTTGGTGGCAGCCTGGGGCCATGGTCCGCGGCATTTTCTGGTCGTGCCACCCGAGTCGGACGAGCATGTGCAGGCGCTGCTTCGAGGGCGTTTGATTCGGCTGCAGGTCGTTTCTGACCGCACGCTCTACACAGACCAACCTGTGCAGATAAATGAGCAAAGCCCCAGCTAGTCAGACTGGGGCCCTGCCTCGCGTAGGCTGTATCTCTATATGCCCCAGTACCTACGGAAGATACCTTCCAGACGCTTGACTGGCAAGTTGAGGCTGCCGAAAAATACCTAGGCGAAACGGTCTCAAACTTAGCTGGCCGTACCCGAAATACGTTCTCTTTCCTCCCCGGCGGCATGCATCAGGCCCTGCTCGCCGAGGCGATAAAGCTTGCCTCGCCACAGAATGGTGCCGCCGGTATAACTGGCCACCCAGTAGAAGAAGCCCATCAGGTCGCGCAAAGGATAAAGCAGCAGTGTGCGCAAAGGAGTCAGATCCCGAACGACCCAACCGGAGACTGCGGCGGCGAGCGCCAAGCGGTTCGCTATGCTGTATAGAAGCAGAGCGGCTGCGGTCACGGGACGCCCTAGCGCAAGCGTGGCCGTGCAGGCCAACAATCCAAAGGGCACACAAAATGTTAGTCCCGTTCCAACATGGCCCTTCGGACGCGAGAAGCGGGTTGACTTCATCCAGCGGACCTGGTGCTTGATCGAAGTGATCAGGTCAAGATTGAGGATGATGTGGTCGATCACGTGGCGTGACAGCACGACCTTGTAACCCAGGGCTGCGATCTGCCGTCCGAGCAGAAAGTCGTCCGAGCAGTACGCGCCCAGAGTCTCAAAGCCGCCCATCTCGTCCACGCACCGGCGCCTCACCGACATGGTCGGGCCCAGCAGGTAGCCCATCTCCTCCATGAGGCTGGCCGCCATGACCCCGGAAGTCATCTCGACTGACATACCGGCCGCCTCAAGCTGCGCCCATAGCCCCCGGGGCGCGACACCGCGGTAGAGGCAGGTGCTTGCACCCACCTCGGGGTCGGCGAAGTCGGCGGCTAAATCGCGCAGATAGTTGGAGGTGACGCGCACATCGCTATCGCTGATGACGAAAATGTCATGGGCCGCAACCGAGGCCAGGCGCTCCAGTGAGGAGACCTTGGCATTGACATAGGCGGGCCCGGAAACAGAAAGAAACCGGGCCGGAATGTGCGGGTACCGGGCAGCGACCTGGCGGGCAATCTCAAGGCCTGCGTCATCGCTCTCGCGCGCACAGAACAGGATCTCGAAGGCAGGATAATCCTGCTCAAAAAACGAAGCCAGATGCGCGTCAAGCGAAGGCTCCGAGCCATGCAAAGGCTTGAAGAGCGAAAGCGGCGGCAGCAAAGATGGCGCCGTATCTTGGCGGCGAGCGCGGAGAAAGCGATACGTCCCCACGAACACCATCATCGTGTAGACGCTTGAGGTGATAAGCCCGACGATACCAAGTGCGAGCAGGATATTGGTCATGATCAATCTGCGTTCAGCTTCGCTCCCTGCTACCTATTTTCGCAGATCGGTGCGCTAGATGACATAGCCGATGACAATTTGCATTGACCAGGATCATCCGGCGACGCAGCGCTTCCCTGTAGCTGTAGACGTACCAGCGGCTACAAGCGTGCTTATCTGCTGGAAAAACCAGGTTCGGCCAGTGCAAAGAAACAGGGTGAGATGCTACTGGCGCTTGCTTTTGGCTGCGGGAACGATAACCGGGCGCCGCAGTGGTACGATCGCTCCTTCGCTCGCGGCCGGGTCGGTGTGCATGCGCGTTAACATCTCGGTGCGTACGTAGTCGACGAAGCCCTGCATCTGGCGATTCATCTCCTCCATGCGCTCGCGCATCTGGAGAATGATCGCGATGCCGGAGATGTTCACCCCAAGATCGCGCGCCAGGTTCAGGATAAACTCCAGCCGCTCGAGGTCTTCATCGGTGTAGAGGCGCGTATTGCCCTCGGTGCGCGACGGCTTGAGCAGGCCCTCGCGCTCGTAGAGGCGGAGCGTCTGCGGGTGAATCTCGTACATCTCTGCTACGGACGAGATCATGTAGGCGCCGCGGGATTTGCGTTTTGTCGGCATCGTCGTTTACCGCTTCCGGCCTTTGAGCTTGGTCGCGATCATAGCACCTGGGCTTTGCATACCGGCAACCGCTTTGCGCGGGAGTGCCTGTGTTGCCAAGTGCTCATACTTTGGCCCACATGCTGTCACGCGGATCTTCCGGATTGAGCTTGGCCAGCTCTCGCAGAATCTCTTTGGAGCGCTCATCGCGCACCTGCGGCACAACGATCTCGATGGTAACCATCTGGTCGCCGCGCTTGCCCTCATGTGCGGCTGAGGGAACGCCGCGCTCGCGCATGCGCAGCTTCTGCCCGCTCTGGGTACCGGGGGGAATCTTGAGCGTGGTTCGGCCATCGATAGTCGGCACATCAATCTTTGCCCCGAGCGATGCCTCGACCATCGTGACCGGGACCTTGACCGCGATATCATCCACCTGCCGGGTAAAGACCGGGTGCGAGCCGGTGCGCATGACCAGGTACAAGTCCCCGGCCGCGCCGCCATGGACTCCGGCGTTGCCCTTGCCGGCCAGGCGGATGCGCTGCCCGTCGCGTGTACCGGCCTTGATGCGGAACTCCACCTGCTCGGTTTTGCGCACCGTCCCCTCGCCATGGCAGGTAGCGCACGCGCTCTCGATCTTGCCCGAGCCGCCGCAAACCTTGCACTGCACGTTAAACTTCATCTGCCCGTGCATCTGGGTGACCTGCCCCGAGCCATGGCACTCGGGGCAGGTGCGCGGGCCACCCGCCGAGGCGCGCCCCTTGCAGGTCGGGCAGGTCTCCTGGCGTTCAATGGGGATGCGCATGGTGCCGCCGCGGATCGCCGTCCAGAAATCGACATCGACCTGGTAGTCGAGATCGGTGCCGCCCTGCGGGCCTTGCTGGTCTTCACGCGCCGCGTTCTGCGAGAACATGCTCGAGAAGATGTCGCGCCAGCCGCCGCTGGACGCGGTCTGGGCGGTGCGGCCCCGGGCGCTGGTCGCGGCGGAGCTGAAATCCGAGAAATCAAATCCGTCAAAGTCGAACGGCACACCGCCCTGGCCGCGCGTTCTGCCGGCTGCCTGGCCAGCCCCTGGAAATCCGCCGTAGCCGCCACGCGCGGCAGCTTCGGCCTGCGCGAGATCGATCGAGTCAGAGTAGAAGCCGAACTGGTCGTAAATCTTGCGCTTCTTTTCCTCGCTCAGCACGTCGTTCGCTTCGGAGATCTCCTTGAACTTTTCTTCTGCCTTCTTATCGTTCGGATTCACGTCCGGATGGTACTTGCGCGCGAGCTTGCGGAAGGCCTTCCGGATTTCCTCCGGGGTCGCGGTCTTCTTTACGCCAAGCGTGCCGTAATAATCCTTCTGCTGCGGTGCTGCCATCGTCGAGTGTCCTCTGGCGTTGCGCTTCTCTTATGCTGCCATGCGCGTAGGCCAAAATCGTGCGCGTCTTTGTTACTTTTCTGCCGGCTGGCATACGGGACACCAATAGACGGTGCGCCCGGCCATCGCTTTGCTCTCTATCTCTGTCGCGCAGATTCGGCATGCTTTGCCCTGCCTGCGATAAACGTAGTGGGTCTCCTCGTCGAGAGCCTTGCCGGTGCGATGCGGACGGTCTTTGGCGAGCGTGGTGACCATGCGACGGTCTTCCATCCCCTCTTTCATCAGCGCTACTGCATCGCGCCAGATACGCTTGAGCGTGGCGGCAGGAACATCCTTGCCGGCGCGATCCGGGTGAATGCGCGCGCGGTATAAAAGCTCTGCGCGATAGATGTTGCCGATGCCGCCAATCACAGACTGATCCATCAACAGCACACCGATCGGCGTCTTCTTGGTTGCGATCCTCGCGTACGCAACACTTGGATCCGCGTCTGCATTGAGCGGGTCCGGGCCGATGCGTGCTTCAAGCTTTCGCCAGTCTTCGTCCGAAAAAATCGAGCAGTCGGTCGGTCCACGCAACTCCAGCCAATCGGTCTTGCTTGACATGCGCAGCCGTAATGCGCCCTTTGTCTCCGGGCACGGCATCGCGCCTTCCCAAAAGTCGCCGTACTGGCCGAGGTGTACGTGCAGGGTCAGGTTTTTTCCAAATCTGTAACCGAGATGCTTACCGATTGCCTGCACTTCTAAAAGCTTGCGCCCATCTAAAGCTTCAGCATCCGCAAAGCCTCCGTTCGGCGACTCAACGCGTACTTTCTTGCCGGCGAAGGCCTTTGCATGGCGCTCGGCGAAGCGGTGTATCTCGTGACCTTCCGGCATGCGTGAATCCTTTAACGAACAGCGACAGCTGATATTGCGCTTGCTCGAGGCGCGGGTCGGACTCCGCGCATCACTGTGTCCTGCGACGCGTCTCGCGCCACATCCAGCTCATACTTCTTTTGCACATTCATCCAAAACTCTGCGCTAATGCTGAAGTAGCGTCCGAGACGTAATGCCGAATCTGCGGTTATACCTCGGCGCTCCTTGAGTATCTCGGTATCCCTGGTCGCAGACACGCAGATGGCGCTGGCCAGAGCATTAGCGCTTAAACCCAGCGGCGCCATGAGCTCCTCGCGCACCATCTCGCCAGGATGCAGAGGTGGAATCCTGCGCCGACTTGCCCTCGTAGTAGTCTGCAATTTCAACTTCGTAGGCATCGCCATCTCTCCACACAAAACAGATTCGCCACTGTTGGTTGATGCGGATACTGAACTGCCCTCCCGATCTGCGTGCGGCGCTTCCAGCCGATTTTCACCGGATCCCGTTAATCATGAAGCGAAGTAACAGAATCTACAAATACCAGTCTCCGAAATGCGGCTTTTTCCAATCGAACGAAAGCAACGCCCTGCATTTCCCTCGTACACCTGTTCTGTATCTTTGTTCCGAGATCCTCGGATCACGCGGCCATCGTAGCACGCGATGCGTTTACACAACACGTGGCTGGATTGCTCTAGTTCCACACCTGCGCCATTGGCACCGGTTCCATACGCCAGAACAAATCCGGCTCCATCTTGTTCATCTTGCGGACAAACTGCTCAGCCTCGCGCTGGGTGTTGAACAGAATCCTGTTGTAAACCTGTCCTGCGCGTAGCTGTTCGCACTGCCACAGAGTGCTTGTCATGTCTGTGTCTCCCGGGCACCTTTGCCGTGACCTTCTTTGCGGATACTACCTCGCGAATTGCGCAGCTAACGCTCGCGACGCTCTACTCTGTAAAAACCCTCTTCACCATAGAAGGCTTCGGGGCGCCTCAAGCTGACTGCGAGGAGCCCCGATGACTTTCCCAAAACGGTCTACGCGGCCAGCCCTCATCCGGGGACGCGCGGACCCACCTGCTGCGCGATCAGCCTCGCTTCGGCTCGGCGTCGACGTACTCGGCATCGATGACACCTTCGTCATGCTTGGCGTCTGCCGTGCCAGCGCTGGCCGCAGCGCCATCGGTCGGCAGCGGACCATCACCCGCCGGCGTAGCCTTGTACATCGCCTCGGCTAACTTGTGCGAGGCCGCGGTTAGCTTCTCGTGCTCGCTTTTCAGCTCGCTCACCGAAGGCTGCCCGGCGAGAGTGGACTTGGCGGAAGCAAGGGCTGCTTCAACTTCGCTCTTCTCGCTGCCGCCTACCTTGTCGCCCGACTCCTTGAGCATCTTCTCGATGTTGTAAACCATCGAGTCGAGCCCATTGCGCGCCTCGATCTGCTCGCGCGCTTCCTTGTCCTCGGAAGCATGAGCTTCTGCCTCCTTGGCCATGCGCTCAACCTCTTCCTTGCTCAGGCCAGAGGAAGAGGTGATGGTAATCTTCTGGTCCTTGCCGGTCGCGTTGTCTTTCGCCGTCACATTCAGGATGCCGTTCGCGTCGATGTCAAAGGTGACTTCGATCTGCGGAATCCCGCGCGGCGCCGGAGGAATACCGGAGAGCTTGAACTTGCCCAGCGTCCGGTTCTGCGCAGCCATCGGGCGCTCGCCTTGCAGCACGTGCACCTCCACCTCGGTCTGCGAGTCGGAAGCGGTCGAGAAGGTCTCGGTCTTCTTCGTCGGAATGGTCGTATTGCGCGGGATCATCGGCGTTGCTACTGAGCCCATTGTCTCGATCGCGAGCGTCAGCGGAGTCACGTCGAGCAGCAGCAGGTCCTTCACATCGCCCGAGAGCACACCTGCCTGGACTGCGGCACCGATCGCGACTACCTCGTCCGGATTGACGCCCTTGTGGGGCTCCTTGCCGAACAACTGCTTGACCAGCTCCTGAATTTTGGGCATGCGGGTCTGTCCACCGACCAGCACGACCTCATCGATCTGGGCCGCGGTCACGCCCGCGTCGGACATCGCCTTCTTGCAGGGCTCAAGCGAGCGCTGCAGCAGGTCGTCGACCAGCCGCTCCAGACCAGCCCGGGTCAGCTTCTCGACCAGGTGCTTCGGGCCGCTCGCATCCGCGGTGACAAAAGGCAGGTTGATCTCTGTCTCCATCGCGGTCGAAAGCTCGATCTTGGCCCGCTCGGCCGCGTCCTTCAAGCGCTGCAGGGCCATCTCGTTGCCCTTGGCACGCAGGTCGAGGCCTTCCTTCTTCTTGAACTCGTCGATCAACCAGTCGACAATCTTCTGGTCGATGTTGTCGCCGCCCAGGTGCGTGTCGCCGTTGGTCGCCTTGACCTCGATGACGCCGTCGCCTACCTCGAGGATCGACACGTCAAACGTGCCGCCGCCAAAGTCGTAGACCGCGATCGTCTCGTCCTTCTTCTTGTCCAGGCCGTAAGCGAGCGCTGCCGCTGTCGGCTCATTGACGATGCGTTTGACGTCGAGCCCGGCAATCCTGCCGGCATCCTTGGTCGCCTGGCGCTGCGCATCGTTAAAGTACGCCGGCACCGTGATGACTGCCTCGGTCACTGCGCCGCCAAGATAGTCTTCCGCCGCCTTCTTCAGCTTCTGCAGGATCATCGCCGAGACCTCGGGCGGGGTGTAGTCCTTGCCCTGCGCCTCGACCGTCAGGTGGTCACCGGCCTGCTTGACCCGGTAGGGGACCATCTTCATCTCGTCGTTCACTTCGTTCGCCCGACGACCCATGAAGCGCTTGATCGAGTAGACCGTGTTCTCTGGGTTGGTGATCGCCTGGCGCTTGGCTACCTGGCCCACCAGCCGCTCGCCGCTCTTGGTAAAGCCGACCACGGACGGCGTCGTGCGCCCGCCTTCTTCGTTGGCGATGACCTTCGGCTCACCACCTTCCATGACTGCTACGACCGAGTTGGTCGTGCCTAGATCGATTCCGATAATCTTTGCCATTGTCTTTCCGCCTGTTGAGTCTGAATTCGTGCTCGCTGAGTGCCGCAATCCCAGCTTCTCACTTGAGTGACCTGTTGTCAACTTATCTGATGCGCTTAGTTCTACGAGGTCGCCGTTTCGCTTATAGAGAGTTGATCTTGACGCTTTAAGCCAATCCGCTTAGGTTAAACCAATACATGGGTTCAGTTCGTTTCCAGGGTGTACGATTCAGGGCCTACTCAGACGATCATTCCCCGTGACACGTGCACGGCTTCTATGCTGGACTCGAAGTGATCGTCGACCTGCGTCGGAATGGCAATGTCACTCTCTCGACGCGGCACGACTGCGTTAAGCCCGGAAACGGCAGTAGGGCCGACATCCGGCATGTGCTCGATACAGCCGCGGAGCACTTCGCGCGCCTGGTTGCACTCTGGGAGGAAAGGCATGGCTGAACACCGGGTACTGGTAACGGATGCGGAGATCGACCGAGCTCTTGAGCGAGGGCGGCAGTTCGTCGAGGAGAATCCGCGCGCAACCTCGATCGACTATGTCGAAGACCTGCGTTTGCTCATCGTCCACCTGAGCAATGGCCTGCGGCTCGCGCTGCCCATTGAAAACCTCCAGGGCCTGGCCGATGCCACCCCGGACCAGCTCCGCCGCTCGGAGATCCATGGCCTGGGCTTCGGCTTCGGCTTTCCCGACCTCGATGCCGACTTCTACGTCCCGGCCTTGATCGAAGGCGTCTACGGCAACAAGCGCTGGATGGCCATGCTGGGGAAGAAGGGCGGCTCGGCGAAGACCGAAGTTAAGCAACGAGCCGCTCGCGCCAACGGGGCCAAGGGTGGCCGGCCGCCGAAGAAGGCCAAGGCATAAACCGCCTGCGCGGCTGGCGGTCACTTCGTGACGCGTACTCTGCCTGCGGCGTTTGAAAGATAAAGGCTCCCCAAGAAGTACCGGGGAGCCTTTATCTTTGGGCCCAAAGGGCCGGTATACACCCACGAAGTGGGCGCCTCCCGCGTAGGGGGTCTTGCGTTGATTACAGTGCGCCTTCTCGTGTCAGTTCATCGGTGACCTTGGTGACGGCTCGCAGGGCAATGTCAATCATCTCGTCGACCTCGGCTGGGGTCATGATGAGGGGCGGGGCAAAGCCGAGGATGTCGCCCTGGGGCATGCCGCGGGCGATCAGGCCCAGTTGCCGGGCAGCGCCCGAGATGCGGGCGCCAACCTTGAGCGCTGGGTCGAAGCGGGTGGTGCTCGATGGATCGGGAACGAACTCGATGGCGGCCAGCATGCCGACCCCGCGCACCTCACCGACGATCGGGTGGCCGGCAAAGGTTTCTTTCATGCGCGCTTGCAGGTAGGCGCCGGTGGAGGCGGCGAGTTCGGGCAGGTGCTCGCGCTCGACGATATCGAGAACAGCATTGGCAGCAGCGGCGCCGATGGGGTGGCCGGAGTAGGTGTAGCCGTGCGAGAACGGACCAACCTTGGACGATGCACCCTCCATGACGGAGTAGACCTTTTCGCCGACCATCGAGGCGGAGAGCGGCACGTAGGCTGAGGTCAGTCCCTTGGCAGCCGTGATCAGGTCCGGCTCCATGCCGTAGAGGTGCGAGCCGAAGGGAGTGCCAAGACGGCCGAAGCCGCAGATAACCTCATCGGCGATCAGCAGGATCTCGTACTTGCGCAGCACTGCTTGCACGAGCGGCCAGTAGCCCTCGGGCGGGGGAATGATGCCGCCGGTGCCGAGTGCGGGCTCGCCGATAAAGGCGCCGACCGTCTCCGGCCCTTCACGCACGATCATGGCCTCAAGCTCGTTGGCTCGACGCTCGGAGAACTGGAGCTCGGTCTCGCCGGGCTCTGCGCCGCGCCAGTAGTGGGGCACGCCGGTGTGCAGGATGCCCGGCAGCGGCAGGTCCATGTGGTCGTGGTAGAAGCTCATCCCGGTCATGGACCCGGAGACAACCGAGTTGCCGTGGTAGCCGCGCTCGCGGGCGATGATCTTCTTCTTTTTCGGCTGCCCGATCAGGTTGTGGTAGTACCAGACCAGCTTGGCGTTGGTCTCGTTCGCGTCCGAGCCGGACATACCGTAGAAGACCTTGCTCATCTTACCCGGCGCCATGCGGACCAGGCGGTCGGAGAGCCGGGCGAGCTCGTCGGTCGTGTGGCCGGCGTAGGTGTGGTAGTAAGCGAGCTTGTGCGCCTGCTTCGCGATCGCATCCGCGACCTCGGTGCGGCCATAGCCGATGTTGACGCAGTAGAGCCCGGCAAAGCCGTCGAGATATGTCTTGCCCGTCGAGTCGGTGACCCGAACGCCAGAGGCTGTGTCGATGATGGTCGGATCAACGCGGCCGGAGGCGAAGTCGGCGAGATTGGTGAACGGGTGCAGCGTCGAGGCGCGATCGAGGCCGGCGGAATCAGCAAGAATAGATGGTGCGACCAGGGCTTCCGTGCTCATGTCCCTAGGGTAGCGCGATCTGCTGATCTTCTCTGCGCAAAAGTAATGCGCCTCAAGACAATTGTCATCTTGACCGCAGAGTGCGGGTCCCGACTGGGTGACTTTTGCTCGCTTGGGTGGGAAGCGAAGGATCCGCTTCCGCTTCTTCCTGGCGTGTGGAGAAGAGCAGTTCCTTTGCTGCGCTCAGGATGACACTCATTGTCGCAGACGCGCTCTACCCATGCTCAAACCAAGGATCAGCCCGCAGCCAGCTCCCGCGCCCGCGCAGTCGCCCGCATCACCGCCTTAATCAGCGTCACGCGCAGCCCCCCCTCTTCGAGCTCGAGTATGCCGTCGATTGTGCAGCCGGCCGGGGTGGTGACTGAATCTTTGAGCAGCGCGGGGTGGTAACCGGTGTCGAGCACCATCTTGGCCGCGCCGAAGGTCGTCTGCGCCGCCAGCAGCGTCGCAATGTCCCGCGGAAGGCCGACCTTGACCCCTGCCTCGGCCAGCGACTCAAGGATGATGTAGAGAAACGCCGGCCCGCTCGCAGACAGCCCGGTCACCGCGTCCATGTGCTTCTCATCGACGGTCACGGTCCGCCCGACCGTCTCGAAGACCCGCACCGCCTGTTCCATCTGCGCATCGGCAACGAAGCGGCCACGGCATAGCCCGGCGATGCCCGCGCCCAGCAGCGAGGGCGTGTTCGGCATGGCGCGGACGACTGCCAGCTCCAGACCGGCAGCTGCCTCGATGGCCGATGTCTTGACCGACGCCGCGATCGATATTAGCATCTTGTCCTTGCTCAGTCCCGGAGCGATCGAGCGCACCAGCGCGTCAACCTGAAAGGGCTTGACCCCGAGCAGGATGATGTCCGCACCAGCCGCAGCGGCGGCATTGTCGGTTGTGACCTCGATCCCCCACTGGGTCGCAAGCACCGTCGCGCGCTCGGCATGAGCGACCGTCGCGGTAATCTCGTCCGGCGCAAAAAGCTTCTGCTTTAGAAACGCCTGCAGCAGGATGCCGCCCATCTTGCCCGCGCCCAGTACCGCGATGCGCGGCCCTGGGATGCCTGTTGCAGCGTGTACCAGCTCCAGTTCTGCCATCTACTTCCCTGCTTTCTGTCCTTTGCTCTCTGACTCAATCCAGCTCGTCACCCGCTCGTCCAGCAGGTCGAGCGGCATGGCGCCCGAGTCGAGCACTTGATCGTGAAAGGTGCGGTAGTCAAACTTGGGCCCCAACGCCCGCTGCGCCTTGGCGCGCAGCTCGAGCAGCTTGAGTTGGCCCATCTTGTAGCCGAGCGCCTGAGCCGGCGACGCAATATAGCGGTCGGTCTCGGACTGGACCGAGGCTTCATCGAGGCCCGAGTGCGCGTGGAAGTAGTTGATCATCTGCTGACGAGACCAGTGCTTGGAGTGGACGCCGGTGTCGACGACCAGCCGGACGGCACGCCAGATGTCGAGCTCGAGCCGGCCAAAGTCGGAGTAGGGATCCTGGTAGAATCCCATATCCTTGCCCACGTGCTCGGAGTAGAGCCCCCAGCCCTCCTGGAAGGCGTTGTACCCGCCATACTTGCGAAACTGCGGCAGGCCTTCGAGCTCCTGCGCAATCGAGATTTGGAAGTGGTGCCCGGGAAGACCCTCGTGGTAGGCAGTCGCCTCTGCGTTTGGCAGCGAGCGATGCGCAAACTCATAGGTGTTGACAAAGATGGCGCCCGGACGGGAGCCGTCCGCTGTTCCAGGTTCGTAGTAGGCCGGCGCCTGCTCCTTCTCAATGTACTCCGGCACAGCCTTGACGGTAAGCGGCGCCTTGGGCAGCCGCCCAAAGTACTGCGGCAGCTTCAGCTTCATCTGATCCAGGTCCTGCCGGTAGACCGCGAGCAGCGCCTCGCGGCTGGCTGGGTGCTGCTTGGGGTCAGCCGCGATCCAAGCACGCAAGGCGGCGATGGTCGGGAAGCCAAGCTTGTTGGCAATGGCGAGCATCTCGCGCTCATCGCGCACCACTTCATCGAGACCGATCTGATGAATTTGGTCCGGGCTCAAGTCGGTCGTAGTCTGCCGCCTGACCAGGAAGCGGTAGTAGGCGTCTCCGTCGCGGAGCGCCCAGATACCTGGCTCTTCACGGCCAGCAGGCACGTACTGCGAGTCGAGGTAGCGGGCAAACCGCGCATAGGCCGGCAGCACCTGCTTCTCGATCACCGCTAACACGGCGGCCTTGATGCGCGCCTGGTCCTCGACCGAGACGCCGGCGGGAAACTTCCTGAGCGGCCCGGCGAAAGGAGTCTCCTCCGGCTCTTGCGCGGCTACCGTCTTTGCTTGCGCGACAACCTTTTCGAGCAGGTAGCGCGGTGGCGTGCGATGGTCAGCGGCGCCAATCTCGAGATCATCCGTCACCTGCTGGAACGCAGTCCGCACCTGTCCGAGGCGGGCTAGGTAATCATCGTAATCTTTGACCGTCGTAAACGAGAGCTGCTCGATCAGCTGCGGGATCTCGGTGACCACGCTGTCCATCTGGTTGACCGGCATCTCCCAAGGCTTGAAGACTGCCTCCTGCTGATCCTCCACCAGGTGGCGCAGCATCATCTCCTTTGAGAGCTGCTCCTGGTCCGAGAGTCCGGCTGTGTCGATGGCGGCAAGCTCGGTGAGGAAACCGGTCTCGCGCTCCAGCCGCTGGTTATAGACGGCAGCGGTGCGATCGTCAAGCCGATCGTTGTAGCGCTTGTCGCCGATCGAGGAGGCAAACTCGGGCGAGTGCTGCAGCTCATCCTCCCACATGGTTGAGAAGAGCGCGGCCAGGGCCTTGCTGCGCTCGGGGGCAGTTCGCGGTGTAGGCTGAGCTGCTGGAACGAGCGGAGTCTGCGCGGTTAAACCAGCGGAGGCAACAGAGGCGGCAAGAAAAACCGTAGCGGTTCGGAAGAAGGTCATGGCCTCGGCAGACGCGCGCTCACCGGGTGTGCCGGGAGTCTGGCGTGTTCTGCCGAGTGTACCTTAACTGCCCACGGGCATTGCGCGCCGGGACTGCGCGCAGGCCGGACCGTGGAGCGCTACTGGCTGATGCCCAGGCTGCTCGCGTCAAGCAGGCGGTAGAGCGTCGACCGGCTGATGCCCAGCAGGCGCGCAGCGCGCAGCTTGTTGCCGCCCACGCTTGCCAGCACCCGGCGAATGTGGCGCAGGATTGCGCGGTCGAGGTTGGGGTCATCAGCGTCTTCAGCCTGCGGGGCCGCCGAGCCGGCGTGCGCGCCATTGCTCGAGGCGAGAAAGAGCGACGGCTCTTCCTGCACGGGAGCCGAGAGCAGGGGCAGGTCGATCAGCCGTACCCACTGGCCTTCGCACATCAGCGCGCCGCTCGAGATGGTCGTCTCAAGCTCGCGCACGTTGCCCGGCCAGCTATGCGCGAGCAGGTGTTGGAGCACGCCGGGCCCGAGGCCCCGCAGCGGCTTGCCGTGTCGGCGGGAGAACTGCTCAAGAAAGTACTCGACCAGCAGCGGCACGTCTTCGCGGCGCTCGCGCAGGGGTGGCAGCTGTAGCCGGACCGAGGTGAGTTGGTAGCTGAGATCGGCGCGCTTCTGCCCTTGCGGCACCAGGCCGCGCAGCGGGTGCTCACAGGAGACAAGAATCTGCCGCGGCGCCTGCTCGGCATTGTTGCGCGTGTGCTGGTGCTGGTGCCACTCGAGCAGGTGCAGGAGTTTGGCCTGCTCTTCGGTCGTCAACGCATCAACACGGGTGAGGTAGAGCGTGCCGCCGCGGGCTTCGTCAAGGATGCTGTTGCAGTTGCCGCGCAGAAAGCTCGCCGCCGAGCAGGGGACAAAACCACTCGCCCGACCTGTCGCCAGCGCATGGAGGGTCTTGGCGGTGAGTAGTTTGCCGGTACCGCTCTCGCCCTCGATCAGCGCCACCCGTAAGTGGTTCGCCAGGTACCGCATCTGCAGAAAGAGCCGCTCCATCGCCGGCGAGCGCCCTGCCATCTCTCCTAACATCCATCGCGTCTTGACTGCCGCGGGAGCCTCTGCGGGCACCGCTGACGCAATCTCTTTTTCTTTGATCATGCCTGCTACTCCTCCGGGGTTGCCATGCCGCAGCGTTGCCATGGAGGGGTTATCGGCGAGAAAGCAAAGGAGTTGAGGAAAAGTATGGAATCGCTGGTTCAGCGTTTCAGCGCAAGCGGGTGCTCACGGGCGGAATGCGAAGTACTTATAATGCTCTAGCGAGGCTCGACAAGCTTGGCGATCTCGGAGACCGGGAAGTCAACGCCGCGCTCGCCCATCTGAAAGCGATCGCGTCGTAACAGCTGGCCATCTTCAAGACGCGAGAAGGTGCCCGCCTTCGGGTCAATGACCCATATCTCGTGGACACCCATTTCGGCGTAGTCCCCGAGCTTGCGGGTGAGCCGCTGTACTCGGTCTTCCGGGCTCAGGATTTCAAAGACCGCGAGCGGTGGGTGGGTGGTGATCTGGCT
>CAXTMM010000029.1:16266-26356 GCA_964245415.1 uncultured Acidobacteriaceae bacterium
CGATCGAGAATGGCGACATCGGCTATCCGGAAGCGGGTGGCGCTGGTCTGGATGCGCAGCTCGGGACAGACAAAAATACCCCATGTGTCAGCATGCTGAGCAAACCAGAGCTGGATAGCTAACTGCCAGAACGAATGGTCTGCCTCTCCCAAGCAGCGCTCCTCCACCTCGCCGTCCACGTAATCGGCCGCAGGCTCATACTCGTCGCTTTGCAGAAAAAGCTCGATCGGTACGTGGGTGGTCGTCGTGGCCATGGAGATACCCGATCCTTTCTGAATTCCGTCAGCGGCGGACCAATCCCGATTTGTCACAGCGCTGTCCCGCCCAAAACTGCCCGGGAAACTCTACTCCACCAGCCTGGCTACCTCGGTGAGTAAGAAGTTAATCTCCCGATCGCCGCTGCTGAGGTGAAAGCGATCCCGCCGCAATAGCTGGCCGTCCTCAAAGCGCGAGAAGATACCCGTTGCCGGATCGATGACCCATATCTCTGCGACGCCCATGCCGGCATAGTCGCCCAGCTTGCGCAGCATTCTTTGTACTCGATCTTCCGGACTCAAGATCTCGAAGATCGCGAGCGGAGGATGAATGGCAATCGGCTGCTGAGGGAGGTTGCGATCGAGGATGGCCACGTCGGGAATGCGGATACGGGTTGGACCGGTCTGCAGGCGAAGCTCGGGACCGACCAGGATGTTCCACTCAGTCCGGTGACCGCGAAACCAGTCGATCAGCGCCCCCTGCCAGGCAGAATGGTCGTTTTCTCCCATGGGCCGCTCCTCGATTTCGCCGTCGACATAGTCTGCGTCCGGCTCGTAGTCACTGCTACGCAGGTAGACTTCCAAAGGAACTCTGGTTGCAGTCGCCACTTGCATCTCTCCTTCGCGTCTAGTTCGCCACCGCGCGCCGCCGCGTTGAAGGCTGGTCGGAGAAGATCCGTCCATCCCTGATATGCACGACCCGGTGCGCATACTCGGCGATGTCGGGCTCGTGCGTGACCAGCACGATCGTGTTCCCGCGCGCGTGCAGCTCGTCGAAAAGGGACATGATCTCGTCGCCGGTCTTCGAGTCGAGATTGCCGGTCGGCTCGTCGGCCAGGATGATGGAAGGATTGTTGATCAGCGCGCGCGCGATCGCGACTCTCTGCCGCTGACCGCCGGAGAGCTCGTTAGGGCGGTGATCCATGCGGCTTTCGAGGTTGACCGCGACCAGCGCCGCTTTGGCGCGCGTGAGCCGCTCGGAGGCCGAGGTGCCGTTGTAGATCAGCGGCAGCTCTACATTGTGCAGGGCGGTCGCCCGGGCCAGCAGGTTGAAGGTCTGGAAGACGAAGCCGATCTCGCGGTTGCGGATGCGGGCAAGCTCGTCATCGTTGAGCTCGGAGACCAGGTGCCCGTTGAGCCGGTAGCTGCCGCGGCTCGGCGTATCGAGGCACCCAATCTGGTTCATCAGCGTCGACTTGCCCGAGCCGGACGGACCCATGATCGCTACATACTCGTTGTGCTGGATGTTCATGGTGATGCCCTGCAGCGCGTTCACTTCCTGGCCGCCCATCGAATAGGTCTTCCACACGTCTTCGAGGACGATGACGTTGCCGCGATCAGCATCCACATTCGGCGAACGCTCTACCAGCGCCTGTCCTTCTGCCATCGACTGCTCCCTCATCCACTCTGCTGAGAATACTCCAGAGGCCCACTCCCTCCTGGAGGCTGGTTCCCGGGTCGCACTGCCGCTTGAGAGGCGCCTCAAGCTTTCGGCGTCTAAGAAGCGTCCGGCTTGGCGGCTGACTCTTCCGGCGTGGTTCGCTTGACCAGCGCTCCGTCCTTCAGGCTGCGCAACGTCTTGTAGCTGCCGGTCACGATCTCGTCTCCATCGTGCAGGTCGCCGCCCACTTCGATGTTGGTCGTTCCGGTGATTCCGGTGATCAAGGGCACAAAGTGGGCGTGCAGCTTGCCCTTCTCCGTCCGCAGCACGAAGACTCCCTGCTGGGGAGCAGCAATGCTCGCTGCCTCAACCTTGGCTCCGTCCTTCGCAGGAACAGGGGTGAGCGCCTGGATCGGCAGCGAAAGCACACCGTCCTTGTGCGCGGTCGTGATCTTTGCCGTGGCCGAAAGCCCAGGGCGCAGATCCCCGTCCGCCTGTTCAGGATCAAGCGTCACGATCACCTTGAAATCCTTTGCCTCCTCGGTGCCCGAGGTCGACTGCGACGTGGCCACGCCGGTCGAGCGCAGCAGCGCCTGGTCGCCCACCTCGGTCACGTGGCCCTTGAAGCTCTTGCCCGGCAGCGCGTCCACCTGCACATCGGCTGCCTGGCCCATCTTGAGGTTCACGATGTCGGTCTCGTCAATCTTGACCTCCGCCGTCACGACCGACATATCGGCCAGCGTCATCAGCGTCGAGCCCTCGGCGTTCTGGATCCCGACCACCATCGTCTCGCCTTCGCGCACCGGCAGATTGGTCACAATCGCGTCATAAGGCGCAACTGCGACCGTCTTGTTCAGCGAATCGATGTCCGAGCGCAGGGTTGCGACCGCGGTTCCAAGATGCCCGCGCGCCGAGTCGGTCTGTGCCTTGGCCTGCACGACCGCCGCATCGCCCTGTGCTACTGTCGCTACGTCCAGGTCATAGGCGGCCTTGCGGGCGTCGTAATCCTGCTTTGAGACCAGCTTCTCCTTGTAGAGCTCCTGGTAGCGGGCAAAGTCGAGTTTCTTCTGCTCGAGGTCAGCCTGGGCGTGATCGAGATTCGCCTTGGCCGTATTCTCGGCGGCGATGTAGGAGGAGATATCGGTCTTTGCCGCGGCGATCGAGGCCTTCTGCGCATCGACGCTCGCCGTCGGCTGCACGTTCTCGATCGAGGCCAGCATCTGCCCGCGCTTGACCCGCTCGCCCTCCTTTACATACAGCTTGGTGATGCGCCCGAACGCGGTCGCGCCGATATTGACGTAGGTTTTCGGCTTGATCTGCCCGGTTCCACTCACCGTCGAGGTCAGGTCGCCCCGTGTTACCTTGCCGGTGAGTACCTTGGTGTACCCGGACTGCGCCCGCACGATCGTAAATGCCACGATCGCGACAAGAACCAGCACCCCGACGACGATCCCGGCTATCTTCTTCTTGGTCATAAATCGATCTTCCGCCACGCTCTCTTTAATGTTGTCCTTGCTTGCGGCAATCGCACCTGACCCGCCTGAGTGATCCAGCAAGCCACGATCCTGCTGCTTCCAGTGTCCTCTACGCAGACCGGGCGAGCAAGGTTCCCGAGGTTAGCGCGGAGCTTAGCCGGAGCTTGTGCCAATTTCGCGTTTGCCCCAAGTCTCATGGCAAGTTCCGAGTCTTGGGCAAGTCTAAGGTACAACGGGAGGAGCCCGGCGGCACCGCCAAGTTGGACAACAGAGGCGGGAGTGTCTCACCCTTCTCACCGGTTCTCGCGCAAATGACTTTGTGGAGCGCAACAGGCGACCGCCAGGCGGGTTTCTAAAAGGCGGGCGGCAAGTCCTGCTTTCGATGAGAGACACAAAGCACCGCAAGCAGCCGGCTTGGCACAAAATGCTTCAGAGAGCGATGAGGAGGGTTTGCGATGAAGAAGAGTTTCCTGGTTATCTTGGGCGGTTTGCTGCTGAGCGCCGGCCTGGCGCAGGCGCAGTTCGTACGGGTGGCGCCGCCACCGCCGGTGGTCGAGCACCGCGTTCCCCCGCCGGATGGGCGCTACGTGTGGATTCCGGGCTACCACCGCTGGGATGGCCGTGCCTATCACTGGTCAGAAGGACGCTGGGTTCTGCCTCCGCATCCCCATGCGTATTGGGTAGCGGGCCACTGGGATCCTCGTCCAGGCGGCTACATGTGGGTACCGGGACGATGGCGCGACTAGAGCCGGAACTTTCTCCCGCGCAGTCATAGCAAAAGGCTGAATATCTCTCCAGCCCTTATCCTTTCACCATGATTGAGCTGCAACTGAACTAACTGTGATCCTTGAGCAGCAGGCGGTCGAGCAACGTGGCGCGGGCGGCTTGTTCCGGGTTTTGACGATAGCCGCTTGAGCGTAGCTTGAGCATGAAGATCTGCCGGCACTGGCCACACTCCCATGGAAAGTAGCCCAGCCTGGATAGGACTTGTTTCTGCCAGAGACCGGAGCGGGCTTGCCTGCGCAACTCGATCGCCTCGCAGTGGGGGCACTGCGGCTTTGCTGCACTCATCGTTCCACTCCTTGAAAAGTACAACAGCGCTTGACTTGCATCCATCTGCAGATCTCGCCATCCTAGCCGAGGACTTTAGCAGATAGCCTGGAGGGCGCGAAAGGTCACCGCCTGGCCAATGCGTACCCCGGTGAAACTCCGCTTATCCACTGCCTAGGGAGCGGGTCAGCCGGCTGGCTTGTGTCGGCTTTCCGGCTCATCAGCTAGCATCTCTTACATACCAAGGATGTAGCGAATCGATACGGACTATCCGAAGAGTTTGTAAAGCGGCAACCCGTTGCGCGACGCTGTATTCTTACTTGGTAACCAGGAGGTGGGTCCGCAATGGATAAAGATACGCTGCAGGGTAAGTCTGAGAAAACCGTAGGCCACGTGAAGGAAGCAGCGGGCGATCTGACCGGCAACAATGAGTTGCAGGCAGAAGGTGTCAAGGATCAGGCAAAAGGCCAACTCCATGAAACTGTCGGAGCAGTCAAGCAGATAGGCCGGGACCTCGCTGCCGGCGCCAAGGATGGGGCTGAGTCGGCGAAGAAATAGACCTCGGCGGCCCGCGCCACCCTCAGGCGGAACGCAGTACGGCATCGCCGATCAGCAGGTGCGTTATCCGGATTAGTTCCTCCGGCGGGAATGGCTTGAGTTGAAAAGTGACCTGGAGACCCTCGTATTCGGTCTCCGCACCTGCCAGGCCGCTCAGAACCAGCACAGGCAGTGTGGGCAGGATCGACCGCAGGCTGCCCACTAGTTGGGGTCCATTCATCCCGGGCATCAGGTGGTCGGTGATCAGGAGGCGAACAGAGATCTGGATCTCGGGCCTGTCAAAAAGCAGAAGCGCTTCCTGCGCTTGCTGCGCCACAGTGACCCGGAAGCCAGCACGCGCGAGGATAGCGCTGCGTGTAGCCGCCTGAAGCGCGTTGTCATCTACCAGCAAAATCTGAGGGAGAATAGCTTCGGGAATTTTGTTTTCCTAGTGGGCGAAAGTCTTCGGAGGAGATGTATAGCCGCTTAAGCAGGTTGCTTATCGGCGGTTTGCTTCTCGCACATCACTATTGTTCAGACAACATCTGACACTTTGGTAACCAAAACGGGTTCACCATCCCCTTGCAAGTCCGGTTTGTATCGCCTGACCCTGTCTGCTCAGCGTGACCGCCTGTGTGGCTTCTTCACCATTAGATTTACTCCCTGAAAGCCACCATCAAGCGCCTGTTTCCCTGAGTGCGCCCTTCTGCGACAATCAGGATGCACGCTCTTACTGCTTCCTATGATGCCTGCATTCGGCAGCTACGCTCTTTTGCTTGCGCTCGCGCTCAGCGGTTACACGCTGTGTGCGGGCACGATTGCGCTGCGTCAGCTTGCGACGGGCACGGCGGGCAGACTCACCCCGGAGCGGCTGGCTGAGACGGCGCGTCGCTCCGGCATTGCCAGCTTTTTTGCCGTCACCGGCGCAGCCTTCGCGTTGATCTGGATTGCGTTCACCAACGACTTTTCGGTCTCCTACATCCTGCACCACTCCAACCGCGCGCTGCCTGGAGCGTACAAGTTTGCGGCACTGTGGTCGGGGCAGGAAGGGTCGCTGCTGCTGTGGGCGTGGCTGCTGGCCGGCTACGGGCTGGTGGTGCGGCTGCGGCACATGGTCGATGTCCGGCTGACCGCGTACGCGTCGACGATCCTGGCGGCGATCCAGCTCTTCTTCCTGGCTATCCTGAACTTTGCCGCGCCGCCGTTTGCGCTCGTCGCGGGCGCAGTCCCGGCGGACGGCTTCGGGCTAAACCCGCTGCTGCAATATCCGGAGATGGTCATCCATCCGCCGATGCTGTACCTCGGCTACGTGGGCTTCTCGGTGCCGTTTGCCTTTGCGCTGGGTGCGCTGATGATGCGCTATCCGGGTGAGAAGTGGATCCACATTACCCGTCGCTGGACGATGGTAACGTGGCTGTTTCTTACCTGTGGCATCTTCCTGGGCGCACACTGGGCCTACTCGGTGCTCGGCTGGGGCGGCTACTGGGGCTGGGATCCGGTCGAAAACGCCTCGCTGATGCCGTGGCTTACCGGCACTGCCTTTCTGCACTCGGTGATGATGCAGGAGAAGCGCGGCATGATGAAGAAGTGGAATGTGTGGCTGATCTTCGCCACCTTTCTGCTCACGCTGCTGGGGACAGATCTGACCCGGTCGGGTCTGGTCTCGTCGGTGCACGCGTTTGCGCAGAGCTCGATCGGGAGCTGGTTTCATGCTTTCATGCTGCTTACGCTGGCGGTCTGCCTGTTTACCTTCATCCGGCAGAGCGATCACTTGAAGAGCGAGCACCAGATCGAAGGTCTGGTCTCGCGCGAGTCGAGCTTCCTGTTCAACAATCTTGTCCTGCTGACGGCTTGTTTCACTGTCCTATGGGGCACGCTCTTTCCGCTTATCTCGGAGTACGTCCAGGGCAACAAGGTTACCGTGGGAGCGCCGTTCTATAACCGGGTCGCGGTGCCGATCGGGATTTTCCTGATGCTGCTTACCGGCGTAGGTCCGCTGCTGGCCTGGCGCTCAGCCTCGTTCCGGTCGATCCGGCGCAACCTCGTCAATCCCGGCATTGCCGCGGCTGCAATGGCGATCCTGCTGATCGCGTCCGGCGACAAGCCGTGGCTCGACATCGGCGGCTTCTACGCCTTTACCGTCTGGGTGCTGGCGGCGTTTGTGGTGACCGCGATCTTCTCCGAGTTTTTGCGCGGCGCCGGGGTGATCGCGCGGCACACCGGGCAGAACCTCTTTGCCTCGGCCGTGCAGCTGACGCGGCGCAACACGCGCCGCTATGGCGGCTATATCATTCACTTCGGCGTCGCGGTGATCTTTATCGGGCT
The DNA here is from genome assembly GCA_964245415.1 of uncultured Acidobacteriaceae bacterium. Lineage (GTDB taxonomy): Bacteria > Acidobacteriota > Terriglobia > Terriglobales > Acidobacteriaceae > EB88. The sequence goes on from CAXTMM010000029.1 coordinate 23,289, forward strand.
GGCCGGTTCGGCCTTTGATACCAGCAAGGAGCAGGAGCTCGGCTTTCACGACAAGATGCAGGTCGGGCCGTATACGCTGGTCTGCCAGAGCTACACCCAGGACTCGAACCTGAACTACGACTCCGAGTACGCGTTGCTCGACGTCTATCGCGGCAGCAAGAAGATTACGCAGATGGCGCCCGAAAAGCGCTTCTACTCGGCCTCGCAACAGACCTCGACCATGGTTGCGAACCACTCGACTCTTGCCTGGGACTTGTATGTGGTCTACGCAGGCAAGAATCCAGATTCCGGCCAGCCCATCATTAAAGTGTTCCTCAACCCGCTGGTGGCCTGGATCTGGATTGGGGTGCTGGTGGTGGTCGCCGGAACCGCGGTCGCGCTCTCGCCGAACTTGACCGCCGCACTCGCGGCCAGCCGCACCAAGACGGTGCCGGCGCGCGAGGCGCTGGCCGCGCAGGGTGGCGACTGATGCGCTTGCTTGGTTCAGCTGTCTCCCGTTTGCTTCCGGCGCTGTTGGTCGCTGTGCTCGCTGCCGGCTCGCTCGGCGCTGCTGACACGGCGGTGCGCTATAACGAACTGGGCCACCAGATGATCTGCACATGCACCTGCGGGCAGATCCTGGTCGAATGCAACCATCTCGGCTGCCCGGACTCGCCCGGCATGCTCCAGATGCTGCGTACCTCGCTTGCCTCGGGCGGCTCCGATCGCTCGATCCTTGAAGCCTTCCAGTTGAAGTATGGCCCGACCGTGCTGGCCGCGCCCATGCTTACGAGCTTCAACAAGGTCGCATGGGTGGTGCCGCCTGCGGTGCTGGCGTTCGGGCTGCTCGGCGCGATCCTGCTGATTCGCAGGTGGCGGCTGGCTCATGTAGAAGCGCCCCACCAAGTGGCTCTCTCACCGCTCCAGGCAGCGACGCGTGACCGCATTCGGCGGGAGACCGAGCTGTGACGGCGCTGGTGTGCGCGCTGATGACTGTCTGTCTGCTGGTCTATATCTTCTACCCAGAGAAGCAGGTGGCCGCGCAAAGCGAAAAGACCCGGCTCGAGTTCCTGCGAGAGCGCAAGGACACGCTCTACGATAACCTGCGCGACCTGAACTTCGAATACCGTGCGGGCAAGTATCGAGAAGACGAGTACGCGAACGAGCGCGCGGTGCTCGAGGGTGAGGCAGCCGAAGTCGTCAGCGAGATAGATGCGCTTGACTCGGTTCACCGTTGATCCCAGAAAGCTCATCGCACTGCGAAGTGAGGTGTCGAGGAGCGCAGATGGCTCTGATAGATGAGAGCCGAAAGCTGTTCGAGGAAGTGTTGCCTCCAGAGCTGCGCAACATCACCGCGCCTCGATCTTCTTACAAGAATCAGGCGCAAATGGCTGAAGACCTTGCGAACGCGCAAAAGAGATGGAGACCAAGCTGATCTATCAGTTGCGGCAATCTGAGATGAACATCCTGCGCAGTATTGCCGCCGATCTTTCGTCACAGAACGAAGAACTTGGGAAGCGCCTGAACGATGAGAAGGACGAGCCGCCCACTGTTCAGTAGCCGTGCTTTGCCGACCCCGTGGCTAGGTAAGAGATGAAGCTGACGATGTACCAGGTGGATGCGTTTGCCGAGCAGGTCTTTCGGGGCAATCCCGCCGCGGTGTGCCCTCTTGAGGCATGGCTGTCCGACTCGCTGCTGCAGTCCATTGCGGAAGAAAACAACCTCTCTGAAACGGCGTTTTTTGTTCCTGCTGCGGATGGCTTTGCACTGCGCTGGTTCACGCCTGTCCATGAGGTGGATCTGTGTGGGCACGCGACGCTTGCCTCAGCATTCGTGCTCTATGAGCATCTCGGTTTTGCTCAGCCTGAGATACGCTTTCACACTCGCTCAGGTGTGCTCACGGTAAGCCGCGCAGGAGATACGTTTCGCATGACCTTTCCGGCCGCCGTGCCGCAGCCGTGCGAGGCACCGGCGGCGCTGGTGCAGGGGCTTGGCAGGGCTCCTATCGCAACCCTTTCTGCGTTTGATTACATCGCCGTCTACCCGACAGAAGAGGATGTGCTGGCCATTGAGCCTGATCTGGCCCAGCTCAAGCTGCTTGGATTGCGCGGGGTGATCGTGACTGCGCCCGGCCGGAGTGCTGATTTTGTGAGCCGCTTCTTTGCGCCGAAAGGCGGCATTGCTGAGGATCCGGTGACCGGCTCGGCGCACTGCGAGCTGGCGCCCTACTGGGGCGAGCGGCTAAATCGCACTGTGCTTCGGGCGGAGCAGCTTTCCCCGAGAGGGGGTACGCTGACCTGCGAACTGCAGGGCGAACAGGTGGTGCTGGTTGGCAGGGCTACGCACTACATGACCGCTACTATCACGATTCCTGACTCGCGAGTATGAGATCAGATGGGTTCTTGGGGCTCTAAAATGCTTGACGGATTGAACGAAAAGTGTCACATATGTCAAGGCAGAAAGAGGCTTTACACTTTTGACGCTTTAGGCACAGTGTGTCTAGTTTGTCTAGTGTTCAGCCTAATGAGAAGCTACGGTTTGTCGATCGGCTCTCGCCTGTCATCAACACGCTGTTGGCCGCTCTCAGGCCTCGGCTCTGTACAATCTTGCTTGACGCTCATGATGCCCAGACGACTCACTCTATCCTTGCTCCCGCTGCTCGCGGCCGCCCTGATTGCCCCGTTTGCCGGCGCTGCGACAATTACCGGTACGGTGAGTGACCGCACCACTAATAAGGTCGCGGCGAATGACGCCGTGGTGCTGATTGGCTTTGGGCAGGGGATGCAGGAGGTTGCGCGTACGACGACCGATGCGCATGGGCACTACTCGATCGAGTCGCCTGAGGAAGGCACCCACCTGATCCGGGTCGACCACCAAAAGGCGACCTACTTTCAGCCTGCGCCCCCGGCGGCGCACACGGTGGATGTGGACGTGTATGACGTGGCGGAGACGGTGAAAGGGATTTCAACCGAGGCGGACGTGCTGAGTATGCAGACCGATCCTGGCGGGCTGCATGTGGTTGAGAACTACTTTGTCCGGAATGATTCCAAGCCTGCGATGACGCAGCTGAGCAAGCGGGCGTATGAGAT
>CAXTMM010000029.1:26366-26706 GCA_964245415.1 uncultured Acidobacteriaceae bacterium
CCGGTTGGGGTCAAGATCGAGGCGAGCGCGGCGATGGGGCCGGCGGGGATGCCGGTAGCTTCTTCGCCGATTCCGACAGGCGAGCCGGGAAAGTACGCGTTTATCTTTCCTGTCCGGCCGGGGGAGACGCGCTTCCGGGTCTCCTATCACCTGGCCTACAGCGGGAGCCTGGTGCTCTCAGAGCGGGTAGCGCTGCCGACGGAGAACTTTGTTGTCATGCTGCCGAAGAGCATGCAGTTTACGCCCAAGGGGTCGGAGTTCCAGCCGGTGCCGGATAGCGTGGCTTCGCAGACCTTTGTGCGCAAAGGTGTGACTGTTGAGCAGCCGGTTGAGTTTACGG
>CAXTMM010000030.1:0-13095 GCA_964245415.1 uncultured Acidobacteriaceae bacterium
GGCCAAAGACCTCGACGCGCGGCTCGTAGTCAAGGGCCGGAGCATCCTCGAAAACCTCGCTTGCAAAACGGACCACGCCATTGTGCTGCTCAAATATCTTTTCGACCTCGATTGCGCGGCCCGTCGCGCTGACCGTCACTACCGCTCCGCCTGTGGACAGGTGATGCGAAAGGTGACGCGAGTGGTCAGCCGGAACACCGGCGCTGCTTACAGAGCTTTCAAACGATGTCCGCGAGTAGGGCTTCGTCAGGTCGAGTTCGCCTGCGCCGGTGCCAAACTTCTGGCTGTCAAGGTTTGCAGTGGTGGGCGCCGTGTCGTGTTTGGGCGTGAAAAGATGCTTGAGCTTGGAGCTCCAGCTCTTATGGTAATGAACGGTATGGGCCGGCTGCATGGTCGAGTCGGCGACTGGATTGGCAGGGGGAGCGGTTCTCGTCCCGGGCTGCTCATGCTGGAGCTCGCTGTGCAGTTCACTCGGCAGGCCGGTGTGGTGCAGGTCAGAGCCGGAGATGGGCCCGGGCTTGCCGGCGCCCAGGATGGGCGAACCTGTGCCTGTTGCAAGGCCGACAGGCTGCACGGCATCGCTGCCCGAAGCAGGACCGCCTGCGGAGGTGTCGAGGTCTGCCGCTTCCACGTGAAAGGTGCTGCCGGTAGTCTCGCTCACGCTACCGGTACCGGTGGATGCTTGCCTCGATGCGCCCGGGGTGTGAAAGGCCGCGCCGATCTGGCTGGCCAAAAAATCCTGGTCAAGCAGCGCGTTGATGGCGCGATGTGCGTCTTCGCCGCTGCGGAAGTAGCCCGCGATGATGGTGTCGCTTCCCGTATTGTTTGCCTGCGTTGCCGGTGTCGCCATGCTGCCCTCTTTTGATCGCCTGTAAAGTCCCGGAGAGGCTTGAAATTGCTCAGCGAGACTGCGGGGAATGGAAGTATCCGGCGCGAACCGTGTCGCCGGGTGGTTCGACTAGCGCTTTCGCAAAATAGGATGCGGTGTGCCTGCGAGCAGTGGTTCGTCCCACCCAAATCAGGACACTCCCAGGCAAGATGGAGCGCACAAGCTTCCGGGTCGGCTATAATCCCTACAAACGCCGGAGAGTTGGCCGAGTGGCTGAAGGCGGCGGTTTGCTAAACCGTTATAGGGTCAAAAACTCTATCGGGGGTTCGAATCCCCCACTCTCCGCCACAGAGCTTTCGGAAGTCCGCGCCCTCCCGGGCGATCTCGGTGAAACCCGCGCCGTCAGTGGACAAAGCAGCGTGCACCTTCCCTCGTAGATAAAAAGCGAACTGCCGGGCCTGGTACTTTCCCGCTCACTCCTCCGAATCGACTGGCACTCGTCTGGTTTCTGAGAAGAGTCCAGCAGAGATTGACACTGCTTGTCCCTGCGACGGAGTCTGAAAGTCTCCGCTTCCCGCTATACTCCCTGATGGCTCCACTTCTCCGGCTTGGAGTCCGAGGAGAGGAAAAGCGGCTTCCGCTTGCCGGCGGGGTAGCGGTTGTAAAAGCAGGGTTGGTCTCTCTGCGCGTGACTTGAGAACAAAAACCGGCGTTAGAGAACGTAACCATGAAGAAAGCAGTCCACCGCTTCTCTCACTCTTCGCCGCACCTGGGCCTTGGTTGGGTTGGGGTGGCCTGCGATATTCACCTTCATCAGCATCTCCGCCGCTACCAGGTCAAAGAATTGACGTGCAGCAACCGCCGGGCTCATTTTGCGCAAGGTGCCCTTAGCTACCTGTTCGGCAAGGTAGCGCGAGAGTGCGGCATGCACCCGCGCCGGGCCTTTCTCGTGAAATACACCTCTGAGCTCTGGAAAGCGTTCCCGCTCCATGGAGAGGATGCGATGCAGCGCTGTGGCTTCGATTGTAAGGATGCGCCCGAGCATCAACTCGCCAAATAAGGTGAGCGCCTTTGCGGGCGGGTCATGCGGGACCAGGACCTCGCTCATCTCCGCGACAAAAAGCGTGGCGCGGGAATACACAACCTCCCGGAAGAGCTCTTCCTTGGTAGGGAAGTACCGGTAAAAGGTCTCCTTCGAGGCGTGCGCGTGGCGCGCTATCTCGACCATGCTGGTCGCCTCGAATCCCTTTTCCATAAAGAGCTTTGTCGCCGCGTCAAGCAGACGGTTGGTCAGCTGCTCGGTGCGTACCTCAGCCTTGGTCTGTTGAGTAGACCGAGCCGTGCCGTTACGAGCGACACGAATTTTTTCCTGCAACGATCCTCTGTTTGCTGAGTCTAGCATTAAAGCGAACCGGTCGGTACGGTTCGTGCAATACTGTTTGCATACTCCCGGAGAACGCACGCGATGAGTGATCCTGAATTCCGCGAGTACTTCGACCTCGCAGGCGACGCCTGTGCCTCTCTCCGCGATCAGCCGGTTTGTCACCGCGCCCTCACCACTCACAGTGAGCCATCAGGGACAATTTCCCGTCGTCACCATCTCGTTCAATGTGGCGCCGGGATATTCACTGAGCCAGGCGGTCGATGCGGTGGAGCAGACAAAAGACCGGCTGGATATGCCGGCGAGCGTGGACGCGAGCCTGCAGGGCACCGCGGCGGCCTACAAGGCCATCGGCGGCAATGAAGCGTGGCTTATCCTGGCTGCGCTGCTCGCTGTCTACATCGTGCTCGGCGTTTTGTACGAGAGCTTCATCCATCCTGTCACCATCCTCTCCACGCTGCCGTCGGCCGGGGTTGGCGCACTGCTGGCGCTGCGGCTCTTCCACCAGGACCTCGATGTGATCGCCATTATCGGCATCATCCTGCTGATCGGCATCGTGAAGAAGAACGGCATCATGATTGTCGACTTCGCGCTCGATGCAGAGCGCAACCAGGGAATGAGTTCTGCCGAGGCAATTTACCAGGCCTCGATCCTGCGTTTCCGGCCGATCCTGATGACAACCCTGTGCGCGCTCTTTGCGGGTCTTCCGCTGGCCTTCGGCTCGGGCATTGGCTCGGAGCTGCGGCGCCCGCTCGGCATCGCCATGGTCGGCGGCCTGCTCTTCAGCCAGGTGCTTACCCTCTACACCACTCCTGTTATCTACGTCTTCTTCGATCGCATCGCCCGGCGCTTCGCACCGAGTCCACGCCATGTCCTGCATCCGGGCCAGCTATGAATATCTCCGCGATCTTTATTCGGAGGCCGGTGGCCACCATCCTGATGGCGGTGGCGATCATCCTCGCGGGCGCGATGGCCTTTCGCGCGCTTCCCGTGGCCTCGCTGCCGCAGGTAGACTTCGCCACGATCACCGTCGCGACCAATCTGCCCGGCGCCAGCCCTGAAGTCATGGCCTCCTCGGTCGCGACGCCCCTCGAGCGACAGTTCGGACATATCGCCGGGGTTACGCAGATGACCTCGTCGAGCACGCTCGGCACAACCTCGATCACGCTGCAATTTGATTACACCCGCGATGTTGATGGCGCCGCGCGCGATGTGCAGGCAGCGATCAATGCCGCGCGCACCTATCTCCCTTCCAACCTTCCTTCGAATCCGACTTACAGAAAAGTGAATTCGGCTGCATTCCCTGCCATGGTGCTCTACATGACCTCGCCGATTTATACCAAGGGCGAGATGTTCGACACCGCTTCTTCGATCGTGCAGCAGAAGCTGTCGCAGCTGCAGGGCGTGGGACAGGTGCAGGTGGTAGGCGGCTCGCTGCCCGCGGTGCGCATTGATCTCAATCCGCAGCAGCTCAACAGCTACGGACTGGGGCCGACGGATGTAGCGCAGGTCTTATCGCAGCAAAACTCGAATCGTCCCAAGGGCCAGATCAGCAACGAGTTTACGACCGCCGACATCACCGCCAACGATCAGATTCGTAAGCGGCAGGACTATGCTCCGATCGTGATCGGCACCAACGCGAGTACCGGCGCCGTCGTCCATCTGCGGGACGTAGCCGAGGTGTTTGAGTCGGTCCAGACCACGCGCGCCGCGGGTTACGCCAACAGCCAGCCCTGCGTGGTGCTGCTGGTCTACCGGCTGCCAAACGCGAACGTAATCGACATTGTCGATCGCATCAAGAAGGCGCTGCCGGGTATCAGCGCGTCCATGCCTGCGGCGGACAAGCTCGACATCGCGATCGACACCACCACAACAATCCGCGCGTCGGTCAAGGATGTCGAGACCACCATGGTGCTTTCGATCCTGCTGGTAGTTGCGGTCGTCTTCGTGTTTCTGCGCAGCCCGCAGGCCACGCTTATTCCCGGTGTTGCCGTGGCCACCTCGCTCGTCGGCACCTTTGCCGCGATGTACCTGTTCGGCTACAGCGTCAACAACTTATCGCTGATGGCGCTGACTGTTTCCACCGGCTTTGTGGTGGACGACGCAATCGTCGTCATGGAAAACATCACCCGGCTGATCGAGCTGGGCATGTCGCCTTGGGAAGCGTCCCTCAAGGGTGCGCAGGAGGTCGGCTTCACCGTCCTTTCGATGAGCCTGTCGTTGATCGCCGTTTTTGTGCCCTTGCTTTTCATGGGTGGGCTTATCGGCCGCCTCTTCCATGAGTTTGCGACGACGCTTTGCGTTTCGATCGCCATCTCGATGGTGATCTCGCTCACCGTCACTCCGATGATGTGCGTGTCCCTGTTGAAGCCTGCCGGACCGGAGCAGCACGGGCGGTTCTACCGGCTGAGCGAAGGCGCGTTCAACGCGGTGCTGGCCGGCTATCGCCGTTCGCTGGTGTGGTCGCTGCGCCATCCGGTGCTGGTCGTGTTGAGTCTGTTGGGGGCGCTGGTGCTCAATGTTGTTCTGCTTGTCTTTGTGCCCAAGGGCCTCTTCCCAACGCAGGACACCGGCCTGATCTTCGGAGGGTTGCAGGGTTCGCAGGACGCATCGTTCCTGTCGATGCGTGACTCGCTGCTGGACGTGCAGCGGGTCATCAAGGCCGATCCGGCGGTGCGCACGGTTGCCGGCTTTACCGGTGGCGGCGGCGCGAGTAATACAGGGTTTGTCTTTCTCTCGCTCAAGCCGCGCGACCAGCGAAATGTCACAGCGAGCGAAGTCGTGGACAGGCTCCGCCCCAAGCTCGCCTCGCTCACCGGGGCCTCTACATTTTTGCAGGCTGCGCAGGATATTGGCATTGGCGGCCGGCAGAGTAACGCGCTTTACCAGTTTCAGCTTTCCGGCGATACGGTTGAAGATCTGGCGACGTGGGGGCCGAGGCTGTACAAGGAAATGCTGAAGATGCCGCAACTGAAGGATGTAACCACCGACCAGCAAAACGGTGGCCTGCAGATGCTGGTGAACTACGATAGGCCGACTGCCTCTCGCTACGGAGTGACTCCTCAACTTATCGATCAATCCTTGTACGAGGAGTTCGGCGAGGCGCAGGTATCGACGATCTACAGCTCGCTCAACCAGTACTACGTGGTGATGGAGGCCGCTCCGCAGTTCTATCGCGACCCTGCCACGCTTGGCTCAACCTACGTGCACGCGTCGGGCAAGGCAGCCGTGCCGCTGCAGGCGTTCTCAAAAGCGCACGCGGCGACCTCTCCTCTGGCCGTGAACCACTCCTCCTTTTTTCCTTCGGTGACGATCTCCTTCAATCTCGCGCCCGGCACCTCACTTGGCCAGGCGACCACGGCCATCGACCAGATGCAGCAGCGTATCGGCACGCCTTCTTCCGTGCGCGGGCAGTTTGCCGGAACAGCGCAGGCATTTCTTGCCTCGCTCTCAACTGAGCCGCTGCTGATTATCGCGGCGCTGCTGTCGATCTACATCGTGCTTGGCGTGCTGTACGAAAGCTTTGTTCATCCGATCACGATCCTCACCACGCTGCCCTCCGCCGGCGTGGGCGCGATCTTTGCGCTGCTCATCTTCCACAGTGAATTCGATGTGATCTCCGTTATCGGAATCTTCCTGCTGATCGGCATTGTCAAGAAGAACGCGATCCTGATGATTGACTTTGCGCTGCTTGCCGAGCGCGAGCAGGGCATGAGTACAGAGGACTCGATCTTTGAGGCGGCGCTGCTGCGCTTCCGCCCGATCCTGATGACCACGCTGGCTGCCTTCTTCGGCGCGCTGCCGCTGGCGCTTGGTACTGGGACCGGCTCGGAACTCAGGCGCCCACTGGGGATCGCGATCTGCGGCGGGCTTCTCTTCAGCCAGGTGCTGACGCTTTACACCACGCCAGTCATTTATCTCTATTTCGATCGCTTCAGCCAGTGGGCGCGGCGCAGGCGTGGTGCTTCGCACGCTTTGCCTGCGAGTCATCCTGCGAGTTAGGACAAACCTATGAAGATCGGCCCGGTTAAACGAATGAGGGTACAACGTATCAGCCTGACGCGCGCACTCTCGCTTGCAGCGCTGGCCCTGGTCCTCGATGGCTGCGTGGTGGGCCCGCGCTACGTTGCCCCTGGGAAGCAAGCGCCGCCTGCCTACAAGGAAGCCGCGCCGCAGCACTCTTCCGATGGCACCGCCTGGACGCCTGCCACGCCGCAGGATGCGACGCTGCGCGGCAACTGGTGGGAGCTCTACCAGGAGCCCGAACTCAACGCGCTCGAAGAAAAGCTGAATACGTCCAACCAGAACATCGCGCAGTCGTTTCAGAACTTCATGGCGGCGCGCGCTGTTGTGAAACAAGCAAGGGCCGCCTACTACCCTACGGTCTCGGTGGGTCCCGCGTACACGCGAGGGCGCACGTCCGCGAATGAGACAGGTCAGATTCCCGGACTGAACCTGAACAGCAATAACTTCGAGTTGCCCTTCGATGTCTCCTGGGAACCGGACGTCTGGGGACGGGTGCGCAACTCGGTGAGGGAGTTTGCGAATGCCGCCCAGGTAAGTGCCGCCGACCTGGCGAATCAACGCCTGAGTGAGCAGGCGAATCTTGCGGAGGAGTACTTTGAGCTGCGCGGTCAGGATGCGCTCATCGGCCTTTATGAGCAGACCGTCGCGGCTTACCAGGAGAATCTCAAGCTCACGCGCGTGCGCAGCAGGACCGGCGTCGACACCGAGCAGTCTGTCGCGGAAGCAGACCTGAACCTCAAGAGCGCCATCGCGGCCACCACCAACCTGCGCATTGCGCGCGCGCAGTATGAGCATGCGATTGCTCTGCTTACCGGGCAGGCGGCCTCGTCTTTTTCGATGCCGGTACGGCCACTCTCGACCGCCGTCCCGGTCATCCCCATCGGCGTTCCTTCGCAGATCCTCGAGCGCCGGCCGGACATTGCTGCAGCCGAACGCAGCATGTCCGAGGCCAACGCCCTGATCGGTTTTGAGACCGCGGCCTACTATCCTACGTTCACGCTCGGCGGCACCGCCGGCCTCGAAAGCCCGAAGATCACCAGTCTCTTCACCTGGCCCAGCCGCTTCTTCTCGGTAGGCCCATCCGCATCGGAAACACTCTACGATGGAGGCTTGCGTCGCGGACTGATCAATCAGTACAAGGCGCAGTATGAGGCAGACGCGGCGGCTTACCGCGAAACCGTGCTTACCGCCTTTCAGCAGACGGAGGACTACCTGGCGGCCGAGCGCTACCTGGGCCAGCAGCGAGGCGAGCAGCAGGACGCGATCGCCGCCGCGCAGCGCTACTACGATCTGTCGAATGTTCGCTACAAGACCGGCGTCGACACCTATCTCAACGTCTTTACCGCGCAGACCAGCCTGCTCAGCAATCAGCAGACCGCCATCAACCTCTACGTGCAGCAGATGACCAGCAGCGTGCAGTTGATTGAGGCGCTTGGCGGCGGGTGGGACACATCGCAGCTACCGTCTGAGAAGGCAGTCGCCAGGAAGTAGATCAGTCAATCCATGTGAGCCCACTCACCGGGCTCCGGCGCGCATCAGGCAGAGGATTGACCTCGCCGGTCAGCACATACAAGGATTTTCCCGCCATTGACCGTCTTTGCTTTGCTTTCGGCCGGCAGAGTTCGCGGTTAGCGGATTCCTTGAGCAATGATCCCGGCCCCGTCCTGGACGGCCTTGAGATAGTTGCCGTAGCCAACAATTACCGTGGAGCCAATGAGCAGGGCGAGGCCGAGCGCCACGAGCAGCCTGGTTCGCCAGCTGGTGCCCACCCACTCTTTCAGCACCAGACCCCAGAGCGTGGCGAAGATGATGATCGACGCCATGTGCAGGGTCCAGGAAGAAAAATCGTACTTGCCCATCCTGGTCTGGCCCAGGGAGTAGAAGAAGAACTGAAAGTACCAGACGACCCCGGCAAGGGCGGCGAAGGCGTAGTTCTGTGCCAGTACCCTGGGAGTGATTCTTTGGGTTCGTTCGCGCGGGTCTACCTCCATCAAGGTAGCCCCGGTTGCGTGCGCGGCTCGCATCGGGTTCCGCCCGGGCGCACCCGAGAACTGCGCAAAGGAGCGGTTGCGGACGATGAGCACGAGGGACCAGATGAAGTTGGTAACAAAGCCGCCCCAGAGCACGACGATCAGCACGGGAAGATTCTGCCAGAGGTCCAGGTGACCCTCGGCAAGCAGTCGCTGCCTGGCAACGGCGGCGATGGGAGCGCCGGCCTTGAGCCCAAAGGCGAAGAAGGCGCTCATGATGCCGGCGAAGACGGCGACGCCCAGTCCGCGTACCAGCGAGAAGTCCGATTCTCCGGCCTCGATGCGTTCTTCCGCGGTGACCTCGTGCTCCTTGAGCCAGCCGGCTGCACCGTTGACAGCCACGGCGATGAGGCAGACGGCGACCCCGGCCAGGATTACGCGCCCTGAGGACTCGCGAACTATGGCGTGGATTTCGCCCGTGTATATAGGGGGGATAAGCGTGCCAAAGGCAGTGCAGAGGCCGAGCGCGATGGAGTAGCCGAGAGCAATGCCGAGATAGCGGACCGAAAGCCCGAAGGTGAGGCCGCCGACGCCCCACATGCAGCCCCAAAGTACCGCATAGCCGATGGCTGAGTGGGGCGAGGCGCGCAGGACATCCGCGAGATGAGGGACAAAGAGAGCCGCAATGACCAGCGGCGCAACGATCCAGGCCGCGAAACCCTGGACGAGCCAGTAGATCTCCCAGGACCAGCGCTTGATGCCGCGGAAGGGGATGAAGTTGGTCGCCGAGGCCAGACCGCCGATCCAGTGGTAGATGATGCCGATGAACGGATTCGGTCCCACAAACCCTCTAATTTGCCAAGCCGCTTGAAGCGTGTTGCTAATCTACCTTATGCTTGTTGCGTTTGGGAAACTCAATCTCTATTGAATATTGCCGCTGTGAGCGTAGCTGACGACGCAGGCCGAGTGTGTGCGTGGATGGGTGTCAGCACAGGAGAAAGATGAGAAGAGCAGGCCATATCCGCCAACTTACCGAGGGTGCGCTGCTGGCACTTGGTCTTTGCGGCGTCACAGTTGCGCAGAGTGCGCCACCGCTTGAAGAGGGCTTTGCCAATCCGCCCGCGAGTGCCCGTCCACGTGTGTGGTGGCACTGGATGAATGGCAACATCACCAAGGAAGGCATCAGGCTTGATCTTGAGTGGATGAACCGCTCGCATATTGCCGGCTTTCAAAACTTCGACGCGGCGCTCTTCACGCCGCAGCTGGTTGACAAGCGGCTGGCTTACATGACACCCGAGTGGAAGGACGCATTCAGATACGCGACGAATCTGGCGAAGGACCTCGGCATGGAAGAGGCGATCGCCGGTTCGCCGGGCTGGAGCGAAACAGGAGGGCCGTGGGTGCCTGGTTCGCAGGCGATGAAGAAGTACGTGTGGAGCGAGACTCTGGTGGAAGGGGGAAAGCCTTTCACCGGTAAGCTGGCGCAGCCACCGAAGAATACCGGCGCGTTTCAAAATCTGCCGATCCATGACTTGATGGCTTCCGATACGCAGGCGCCGGAGTTCTATGCCGACGCAACGGTGATTGCGTACAGGATGCCCGCGGCGGAGGTGATGGCCGCATCGCTGAAACCGAAGATCACGAGCAGTGGCGGGGCGATCGACGCGAGCCTTCTCGCGGATGGAGACCTGGTAAAGGGCGTCGAGATACCGAAGGCCTCTAAGGCCGGCGACAAGGCCTGGATACAGTTCGAGTACGCTCAGCCCCAAACCATCCGGGCCCTTACGGTCATGGTGGCGAGTGGGCAGAACCAGCTGATGGATTTTCTCGGGATTCATGTGGATGGCGATAGAGCGCTCGAGGCAAGTGAGGATGGGAAGAACTTTCATGAGGTGCTGGCTATCCCCAAGGACGGGGCGCCCGAGCACACGCTTAGCTTTGCTCCTGTGACTGCAAAGTACTTTCGCCTGACGATTGCCACTCCTGCCCCACCCACCAGGGCTATGCCCGATGAGGAAGACCTGAAAGCGTTTGGCATCACCATGCCGAAGCCTGAGACTACGATCTCGGTGGCTGAGTTGGTTCTTCATCCTGACCAGCGCGTGAACCGCTTTGAGGAGAAAGCGGCATTTGTGCCGATGCTTGATCTCTATCAGTTTGCGACACCAGCCGCGAGCCCCGGCGATGTGATCGACAAGAGCAGTGTCGTTGACCTGACGAGCAAGATGCAGTCAGACGGGACGCTCGCCTGGACACCGCCGCCGGGACACTGGGTGGTGCTGCGAGTGGGTTATTCTCTGCTGGGCATTACCAACCATCCTGCGACCAAGGAGGCGACGGGGCTTGAAGTCGACAAGTTGAACGCCGGCTATGTCAAGAATTACATGGACCGCTATCTCGACAGTTACAAGGAGACGGTGGGGCCGGAGATGATGGGCAAGCAGGGTATCCGGTATGTGATTACGGATAGCTGGGAAGCGGGTGCGCAGAACTGGACCGACACCATGGTTGCCGAGTTCACCAAGCGGCGCGGGTATGATCCTCACCCATGGATGCCGGTGCTTACGGGGCGCATCGTTGAGAGTGCGGAGGCCAGCGACCACTTTCTGTGGGACCTGCGCAAGACGATTGCTGACCTGACGGCTGACGAGCACTACGGGCAGGTGCAGGCATCGCTCAAGCAGCGGGGCATCGGCCACTATGGCGAGTCGCACGAAGACCGCCGCGCCTTTATCGCCGACGGTATGGAGGTCAAAAAGCTCGATGACATCCCGATGAGTGCAATGTGGACCCAGACTCCGGGGGTGAACAAAATACAATACGGCTTCAACGCAGATGATCGCGAGTCTGCGTCTGTCGCACACATCTATGGGCAGAACCTTGCAGCCGCCGAGTCAATGACCGCAGCGCAAGCGCCCTGGGGATGGTCACCGGAGACACTGAAGCCCACTGCGGATCAGGAATTCCTGAATGGCATCAACCGCTTCGTGATCCATGAATCGGCACATCAGCCATTGATCGACAAGAAGCCAGGTTTAACGCTCGGGCCATTCGGACAGTGGTTCAATCGCAATGAAACCTGGGCTGAGGACGCGCATGTGTGGATCGACTACCTGGCGCGTACCTCGTACCTGCTGCAGCAGGGCAGCTTCGTCGCGGACATTCTCTACTTTTACGGAGAAGATTCAAATCTCACGGCGATCTTTACCGCGTCCGCTCCGAATGTGCCTTCAGGGTATAACTTTGATTATGTCAATGCGGATGCACTCATCCACGAGATACAGGCTTCTGACGGAAAGCTCACCACCCAGAGCGGGATGAGCTATCGCGTGCTGGCGCTTGATGCTTACAGCAAGCATATGTCACTGCCTGTGCTGCGCGCGATCTACCGGCTGGTGCAGCAGGGAGGGATTGTCGCAGGCGCCAAGCCGATCGAGACGCCTAGCCTTGCCGATGACCCCCGGGAGTTCAGCCGGCTCAATGACCAACTGTTTGGAGATGGCAGCGGCGTGCATGCTCTCGGCGCAGGCAAAGTCTTTGCGGGGCAGGATGCTGCGGCCGCGCTCCAGCAACTCAACATACCTGCCGACTTTGATCAGGGAGCCTCGAAGCCGGAGAGCCCGGTGCTTTTCGTGCATCGCAAACTCTCCGATGGCGATGTCTACTTCGTCGACAATCGCAGCACGCAGGGCGCTGACATCGACGCTACCTTTCGTGTCGCCGGGAAAGAGCCGGAGCTCTGGTATGCAGAGACAGGCACAACGCGCTCCACCAGCTACTCCATGATGAACGGCCACACGAGCGTTCCACTCCATCTCGAACCGTGGGGCACCGTGTTCGTCGTCTTTCGCAAGCCGACAACAGAGATGGCGCGCACGCTTGCTCCCATGACAGACAAGCAGCTCTTGACGGTGGATGGATCGTGGAACGTAACCTTTGAGTCTGGTCGGGGTGCGCCTGCGCACACTGTTATGCCGGGCCTCGCATCGTGGAGCGACAGTCAGGACAAAGGGATCAAGTATTTCTCGGGAACCGGTACTTACACCAAGACAATTGAGGCCTCGCATGATTGGTTCAAGCCCGGCGCAACCGTCTGGATCGATCTTGGGGACGTCAAGAATATTGCCGATCTTACGGTCAACGGAAAGCCTATAAGAACTCTCTGGCATGCGCCCTTTCGCGCAGACGTGACAAGTGCCCTGAAGCCGGGGAAGAATGAGGTGCAGGTCAAGGTTACTGATCTATGGGTCAATCGGCTGATCGGCGACCAACAACCCGGCGTCACCACCAAGTACACCTTCGCCGATGTGAAACCGTACAAGGCTGACTCGCCGCTGCTTCCGTCTGGGCTTCTTGGGCCGGTGACGATATTACAGCAGAGCAAGCAGTAGGCCGGTGATCGTGCACCATTGGGGGGAAGCATGGTGAACCGCAGGCGCTTTCTTGAACAGGGCCTGCTCGCGAGTGGCGCAGCGCTCTCCAGACCTGCGAGCCGACCCTTGCAGGCGCTGGCGTCTCCGGGGCGCATGCCGGATCGCATTCTGGATGCGCACATCCACCTGTTTGATCCTACTCGCGCCGGTGGGGTACCTTGGCCCGAGCCCGGGGACCTGATCTATCAATCGACGCTGCCGTTGCGCTACGAGGGAATGGCGCGACCGCTTGGCGTGGTCGGCGCGATTGCCATTGAGGCCAGTCCGCTCGCGAGCGACAACGACTGGCTGCTTGGAGTCGTGCAGGCTTCGCCGCTCATGGTGGGCATGATCGGCGATCTGGCGCCCACCGCGAGCGACTTTGCTGCGCAGCTCGAGCGTCTGCATAGGGACCCCCTGTTCCTCGGAGTGCGGCATGGCAATCTCTGGCACCGGAGCATCAGCCAGGATGTCGCG
>CAXTMM010000030.1:13105-26703 GCA_964245415.1 uncultured Acidobacteriaceae bacterium
CGATTGTTCTGGACGGGAATGAAGCAGCTCTCGCAGGCAGGACTGGTTCTCGAGAGTGCGAATCCTGACCTGCCGCTGCTGGCAGCGCTGCTCACGGTTGCGGAAAAAGAACCTGGGTTGACTCTCGTGATCGATCACCTGCCGCATATGCAGGAGCCCCTTACAGCGCAGGACCAAAAACAATGCGCTGATATTCTCGCCCAATTGGGGAAGGCTCCGCGCACGTTCGCCAAGCTTTCCGAGATCCCCGTCCAGGCTGGCGGCCGGCCCGTGTTGGATCTGGCCGTGTACCGCAAGCGCCTGGATCGGCTGTGGAACGCCTTTGGGCCCGATAAGCTGGTCTTTGGCAGTGACTGGCCGAATAGCGATCACGTCGCGACTCTGCCTGCGACGTTCGGGCTGGTGGAGCAATACCTCGCCGAACGAGACAGCCGTTCGCGGGAGAAGTTTTTCTTCAGCAATTCGAAGATGGCTTATCGCTGGCAGCCGCGCATTGCAACCCAGTCCTAGAACAAAAGCTATGACTACAAACCAGAGCGGCTCGAAGCTCGCGGAAGCTCGCCCTGGGCGATGTGGCTTGCCCAGGCGCTGACCTCGCGCGCAAAGCTTTCCGGGCTTCCGGGAGAAAACCCTTCAAGCACAGCGCGCTGCACGGCGAAATTGCCAATGGTTGAGCTCTCCGCAGGTCCGGTGACGACCTCCAGCCCGGTCTTCTCCGCTGTCAGGCGGCGCAGGAGAGCGTTCTGGGCACCACCGCCGACCATCACAATGCGGCGCAGCTTTCTGCCGCTGTGCGTGCGAACGCGCTCGATGACCTCGGCATAGCGAGCGGCAAGGCTATGCAGCAGGAGGGAAGCCATCCTGGGCGCGTCCTTGCTGTGCTCAGACAGGCGAGGAAGACCCCTGGCCATGCGCTGAGCATTGATGCGGCTCGGCATCTGGCCCATGCCCATCAACTCCGGATCATCGATGTGCAGCAGATCCCAGGACGCTTCTTCAGGATCGGCCGCTCGCAGCAGCTCGACGATCTCCCAGGGCTCACCACTCTGCGCCCAGTGGTCCATGCATTGTTTCAGGATCCACATGCCATTGATGCCCTTGTGAAAGCAGGTCCTGCCGCCCACGGCGCCGAGATTGGTGAAGTTGTCCTGCCGCACTGCAGGCGAGTTCAACGGAGTAGGCAGCAGTGCCCCCACCAACGACCAGGTGCCGCAGCTTATGTAAGCCCAGTGATCGCCGGCTTCCGCAATACCGGCGATGGCAGAGGCCGTATCGTGACAGGCGGGTGCGATCAGCTCCGTATCGCCCAGGCCGGAGAGCTCAGCCAGCGGTCCGCAAAGCCTGCCCAGCATCGTGCCGGCCGGAACAATGCGAGCTGCTTCGCTCATGTCGAGCTCCGCCGCCTGGAATATCGCAGGGCTCCAGTTACGGGAATGGAGATCAATCAACTGCGTATGCGAGGCGTTGGTGTGCTCCGCAACCGGCTCGGCGCCCCAGCGATGCAGGAGGTACTCGGGCAGGTTGAGCCAGCGCGCCGGAGCTTTGCCGCTAAGCCTGTCGGCATACAGCTGGTAAAGCGTGTTGATCGGCTGCTGTTCGATCCCGGTGATGGCGCGCATCGACGCCGCGGAGATGCGCTGGTGGAGTGCAGCAGCAGCGGCGATATTGCGATCATCCCGGTAACAGAAGGGTTCCTCGACAAAGCTGCCGGCGCTGTTGAGGCGAACATAGTCGACCGCCCATCCATCGACGGCAATCGAGCCAATCCCTTCCGGGGTGCGCTCGGCCGCGCAGCGAATCCCATGCTCGACGCCGTCGATAATTGCCTGCAGAGGCCAGCGCAGCGAGCCATCTGCGGCGCGCACCGGGCCATTTGGAAAGCGGTGCACGAGCCTAAGATCAGGTCTCCCTCCTCTCCAGCGGAGCAGGGAGACCCGGCAACTCTCCGCCCCTAGATCCACCGCGATGGAAGCGAGGCTGTCCGCCGGTCTACGGGCAGCGTCTGACTCGCTCACCGCAGCTGCGCCTCAATCAGCCCACCGTCTACCGGGATGATGTGGCCGGTGGTGACGCGCGCCTGCGGACCGGCGAGGAACAGGATCGCCTCCGCGTTATCCTTCGGATCAATCGGCACATGCGTGAGCGTGCGCTGCGCATAGAACTCAGCCAGGGCGTCACGGAGCTCGTCATCAGAAGCGGACTCGTTGAACGGGATGTTGTACTTGGTGAGCGAGGCTTTCACGCGGTCGCGCGGGAACATGGTTGAGCCTTTAACCACTGTCGCGGGACTGATTCCGTTCACACGTACCAGGGGCGCCATGCCTACTGCGAGCTCGCGTACCAGATGGCTGAGCGCCGCTTTCGAAACGTCGTAGGCTTCGCTGCCTCGCTTGGGCACTACCGCGTTGGCAGAGCTGGTGAGCACGATTGAAGCAGGCAGGCCCTGCTTCTTGAGCACCTTGCCTGCTTCCTCGGCGAGCTTGAAGTTGCTGGTCACGTTGATGTCGAGTGTGGTCGCCCAGAGGTCGTCCGAGATGCCGCCATCGGGCGAGGAAGGAAAGATTGCGGCGGTGTTGATGAGGATGTCGATGCCGCCGAAGGTCTGCAGCGTAGTCTCGAGCGCGGTGCGAATGGCAGCGCGGTCACGAATGTCGATCGAAGTGAAGCTGACGGACTCTTTGCCGGCGATGCCTGCGCACTCTTCAGCAACGCGTTCGGCGCCGGCAAGGTCCCGGTCAGCCACCATCACGTGCGCGCCGCGCTCGGCTGCAAGCAACGCAGTTTGGTGGCCGATGCCGGAGCCGCCGCCTACGATGAGGACAACCTGCCGGCTCAGCTGCTTTTCAGGCGGCTGGCGGCGAATCTTCGCTTCTTCCAGCGCCCAGTACTCGATGCGAAAGGCTTCACTCGGCGGAAGCGCCACGTAATTCTCATGCACGCTGAACTGCTCTGCAGCCGCGGCGGGACCAGCCTGCGGAATGTCCTCACACTTCAATCCGGCGCCAAGCGCACCGGCGCCCCCCATCACGCCGATGGCGTTGATGTAGAACTCGCCCGTCAGCCGCGCTTCTGTCCTGTTCTTGCCGAACGTGAACATGCCGACGCCGGGCAACAGGACCACCGTGGGGCTGGCGTCGCGCTGCCTGGGTGAGTCAGGCAGCGCATGCCTGGTGTAGTAGGCAGCGTACTCGGCACGGTAGGTCTCAAGCGCGGTCTCGATCAGCGCTCGAATCTCGCTCGGATCCGTGGCCGGATCCCACTTGAGAAACATAGGTCGAATCTTGGTGCGGATAAAGTGGTCAGGGCAGCTTGTGCCCAGGTGCGCCAGCTGCTCCGCGTGTTCTGAGTTGACGAAGTCCAGCACGCGCGGAGCGTCGGTGAAGCTGCCGATCCAGCGCTGCTTGCGGGAAACTGCGCCGCGCAGGTAAGGCATCACCTCGACTGCAATCCTCTGCCGGTCGTCCCGCGTCTTTTCACGCGCGCCGCCAAAGTGTTTGTGGCCTTCGCGCCTGGCGTAGCGCTCAATCAATTGACCGAGCTGGTCGATGATCGTGATCGTGCTCAGATAGCAAGCGCGCTGCGTGTTTCCCCACGTAAAAAGGCCATGGCCGCCCAGCACGACCCCATCGCAGCCGGGCGTCTGGTCGACAATGCTGCGCAGCATCATGCCCAGCTCAAAGCCGGGCCGCTGCCATGGCAGCCAGGCCAGCTTGTGACCGAACTCCCGGTTGAACTCTTCCATCTTCTGCCTGCCATTTGCTGAGGCCGCGAGCGCGATTGCCCAGTCCGGGTGCAGGTGGTCGATGTGCGGGAAGGGCAGAAAGCCGTGCAGCGGAGTATCGATCGAGGCCGCGGTCGGATTGTTGTTGAAGGTTACCAGCGGGTAGAGCGCCACCATGGCATCCTCTTCGGCAACGCCCCGGTACTGGGCTTCGAGTGAGAGCAGGCGATCAAGGTACAACGTGGCAAAGCCGGAGCGCTTGATGGAGCCGAGATCACCGCCCGAGCCTTTTACCCAGAGCACCGTGACAGGATTGCCGCCAACCGGATCGACCTGCTCGAATCTGGAGCTTGTGTTGCCGCCTCCAAAGTTGGTGATCCGCAGGTCGGAGCCAAGCAGGTTTGACCGGTAGCGCAGCAGCTCTGGAGCATCCAGCCTGGAGGCTGCGGCCTCATCCCACTTGTCCTCAAGGAAGTGAAGCGTCGCCGTGGCGTATGTCTCTGGCATGATGCGTGAGTCCCTTTCCGTCGATACCGCGAACATAATTCCACATTCGATACCAATAGGGCAAGTATGTTCCGTTTGAAAATCGGAGGCCTAGGCGTTCTCCGAATCAGCATCTTTTCTCGGCGCTAGGCGTAGGAGGCGACTGATTTCAGATTGCGCGAGCCTCGCTCCTGCTCGCTGCGTTCCACATATCCGCTTTCGGCCAGCGCGTTGAGGGGCTCGGGAGACCGCGTGCCTGGCGCCACTCCCGTACGATGGGTCGTACATCGGTCCAGAAGGCGGCGCGAAAGCATTCCTCGGCCTCCACGATTTTAGCTTGCTCCTGCAACTGCTCCAGGCGTGCACGGTCGACCAGCGCCGCCTTCGCGTAAAGCTCCTGCGCCGTCGAAATGCTCTGCACCATCGCCTCCATTTTTCCTTTGAGGTTGTGGCTCTGGTCGATCATGTAGGCCACATCGCGGCTGGCCTGCTCTGGCGCGCTCAGCATCTCGTGAAAGATGCGGAAGACCTGGTAGGGATCAATGGAGCCGAGGGTAAGATCATCGTCGGCGTATTTGCGGTCATTGAAGTGAAAGCCGCCCAGCGCCTTGAGGTGGAGCAGCCAGGTGACGATCTGCTCGATATTGGTGCTTTGCGAGTGGTGGCCGGTATCGACCAGCACCGCGGCGCGGGGACCGGCACAGCGGGCGAAGTGGTACGCCATGCCCCAGTCTGCGATGTCGGTGTGATAGAAGGCGGGCTCAAAGGGCTTGTACTCGATCAGCAGGCGCTGGTTCTCGCCGGTAGCTGCGTGAGCCGCCCCGAGCGCTTCCTCCACCCAGCCGATGCGCTTGCGCATGGACTGGGAGCCCGGATAGTTTGACCCGTCCGAAACCCAGATGGAGATATCGCGCGAGCCTAGCGCGCGGCTGATCTCGACGGACTCGACCAGGTGGTCGGTGGCCTGCTTGCGCACCTCGGCGCTGGGGCTGGCAATCGAACCGAATTTATACTCCGGCGACTGGAACAGGTTTGGGTTGATCGAACCCGCGCGCACGCCATACCGCGTCTCGAGTTTACGGATGAGTTCCACATCCTTGACCCCGTTTGGCATATCCCAGAGCACGTGCAGGGCAACCGCAGGGCTGACCCCGGTCAGTCGATGGACCTCGCCCGCATCGGCAAATTTTTCCTCGATGCTGGTTGCGGCGCCGAGCTGGATGAACTTGCCGAAGCGGGTGCCCGTGTTCGCAAAGCCCCAGGAGGGAATCTCGATGCGAAAGCGATCCAGCGCGGTCCAGACCTGCTCATAGCCCTCCGGCTTCGATCCATTCTGTGCGCTCATCTTCGTAGCTCCTCTTTCGCTACCGGGAAACTAGAAATACTTTCTATACCGAATCAGCGTCCCTGTCACGCGGAACTAGAGAGTGACAAGCAGGACGTGGAGAAAGCGTGGCCCGTGGACGCCCTTGATGCGGGTCATCTCGATATCTGCCGTTGCGGACGGGCCGGAGACAAACGTGATGGGCAGCGTCGCAGTGGCGGCGAGACGGGCGAAGGCCTGTGGGACGTTCTCGACGATGTCTTGGGCTCGCACGACGCAGAGGTGAAAGTCCGGGACCAGGGTTGCCGCGCGGCGTCCCTGGCCGGCAACGTTCTGAAGGACGAGCGAACCGGTCTCGGCAATGGCGGCCTGAGCTCCGGTGACCACCCCTTCAAAGCGGTCCAACTCGCGTGCGGAGAAACCCTCGTCCACGGTGAGCGGAGCAGCGGCCGGCGTCCAGCGCGCAGGGAAGCCCTGCGGCAGCAGCGTGGGCCGGTTGCCGCGTGCAGCAAGCACAGCGGCGATGGCTGCTGCAACGTCACGGTCGGCGACGCGGTCCACCTCGGCTTCATAGTCGCGCAGGCGGTCTTCCAGCAGCTGCAGCCGGGCCTCAACACTCAGGCGGGGAGCCTGGTCGTACTCACGTGGCAGCGCATCCCACTCGGCTTTGATCGCTGCCGGGTCTGCCGGGGGGCAGTCCTCGAGCGCCGATCGGATGCGCTCGAGGATTGCCCGGCGGGCGTCGACGCTCATGCGTGTGTCTCGTTTGCGGCCGGCGTCGTCTTTCCACCTTCGCGCTGCTCCCACCATTGGCGGAAGCTCTCCTTGGGCAGTGCCTGCAGGTCGCGTACGCTGGTCCATCCTCCTGCATAGCCGGGCAGGTAAGTGATCCACTTGTTGCCCGCGCCGTCGTTGCGGGCGAGTGTATTGGCGGCCATGCGGCCCAGTCGCTGCGCGGCGCGAAAGCGGCGCTCGCTGCGAAAGATACTGCCCGCGGTCCGCATGGCGAGCGCCTCCGGGTTGAACAGGCCCTCAATGCCGGCGGTCTTCTCCCGGACGACGCGATGGCGCAGATGGATCAGCACCTCGGGGATGTTGATCTTGACCGGGCAGACCTCGTAGCAGGCGCCGCAGAGCGTGCTCGCGTAGGGCAGGCTCCGGGCATGCTGCATGCCCAGCAGCTGCGGCGTGAGGATCGCGCCGATCGGTCCCGCGTATACGCTCCCGTACGCCTGGCCGCCAGTCTCGCGATAGACCGGGCAGGCGTTCTGGCAGGCTCCGCAGCGGATGCAGTTGAGCGTCTGCCGTCCAACCTCGTCGGCAAGCACCTGGGTGCGCCCGTTATCGAGCAGCACCACGTGAAAGTTCTGCGGGCCATCGCCGGGCCGCACGCCGGTCCAGATCGAGTTGTACGGGTTCATCCGCTCGCCTGTAGCGCTCCGCGGCAAGGTCTGCAGCAGAACCTCGAGATCACGGAAGCGTGCTACCACCTTGTCGATGCCGGCAACGGTGATCAGGGTTCGCGGAAGGGTCAGGCACATGCGCCCGTTACCTTCGCTTTCGACCAGACACACGCCACCGGTTTCGGCGATCAGGAAGTTCGCGCCGCTGACCGCTGTCTGGACGCGCAGAAACTTCTCCCGCAGAAATCGGCGCGCAGCCTCGGCGAGATCCTGGGGCGCCTCGCCCAGGTCCGGCAGGTGCATCTCGCGGCGGAAGATCGCGCGAATCTGCTGGCGGTTCTTATGCAGTGCCGGAACGACGATGTGAGATGGCTGGTCCTGCCCCAGCTGGATGATCAGTTCTGCCAGATCCGTCTCGTAGGGATGGATGCCCGCCGCCTCGAGCGCGCGATTCAACTGGATCTCTTCGGTGGTGATCGACTTGATCTTGATGACCTCGCCCTGCATGGGGGCGCCGCTTGCCTCGCCAAGGCCCGGCGCTGTCCCGGCAGGTCCGCCGGCGATGTGCCCCGCAATCTGCGGCGCGGTCCAGCCGGAGGCGATAGCCTCCTGCGCGAGCTTGACCACGAGGGCGCTCGCCTCGGCGGCGTCGCGCGCCCAGTGCACGGTTCCTCCCGCACGTGTGCAGTTCCGCTCGAACTCGAGCAGGTAGAAGTCCATGTGCTGGATCGCATGTTCGCGCAGACGCTTGCCGGTCTCGCGTAGAGCCTGCCAGTCGGCCCGCTCGGTGACTACCCCGGCGCGCTTGTTCTGGATGACCTCGGTTGCGTGCCGCACGTTCCTGCGCATCTGCGTGTCGCGGACAGCGTCAGCAGCGACGATCGGGAATGGCTGCGCGGTGCGCGGATCCAGGGCAACGCCGGCGCTCATGCCTGGTCTCCTTCCTGCGATGCCAAAATCTCCGCGATGTGTACGGTGCGGATCCCGGTGCTCTGGCGATGCAGGGCGCCCCCGATGTGCATCAGGCAGCTGTTATCGCAAGCGGTGCAGGCCTCTGCGCCGGTGTTCTGCACATCGCGCACTTTTTCGGCGAGCATGGCGCTTGAGACGGCTACGTTCTTGACGGCAAAGGTGCCGCCAAAGCCGCAACAGCGCTCGAGATTCGGTAGTTTGACCAGGTTGATCCCTCCTACCGCGCGGAGCAGGTTCTCAGGCCCGTCCCCGAGAGCGAGCGCGCGCAGCCCGTGGCAGCTGGCATGGTAGGTCACGCGGTGCGGATAGTAGGCGCCCACATCTGTCACGCCCAGGCGTTTGGTGAGGAATTCGGAAAACTCGAAGACGCGCGGCAGCAGAGCATCGACGGCCTCGCGCAGCCCGGCGTGCCTGCCTCCTCTCACCAAGGCATCCGCCATGGAGGAGTACTGCTCGCGTATCGTGGTCACGCAACTCGAGGAGGGAATGACCACGGCCTCGGCATGGCGAAACTGCTCGACAAAGCGGGCAACCAGCGGCAAAGCCTGGTCCCGGTAGCCGGTGTTGGCGTGCATCTGGCCGCAGCAGGTCTGGCCGGCGGGAAAATCGACCGTATGCCCGAGGCGCTCCAGCACGCGCACGACGGCCCTGCCAGAGTCGGGAAACAGGGTGTCGTTGTAACAGGTGATGAAGAGCGCAACCCGCAGAATGCCTCCAGATGAATCGCCGTGGCCAGCCGCCGCAGATCGCTTCAATAGAGATTATATTTCCCAATCCAGTTTGCGATGCGCTAAAGTGAACGCGCCCTCAGAATATTGTTGGCACTTGTCGGCGGGCAGACAAGCCGGTATCGCGATCATAGGCCAACGGCTTGAGGTTTCGCACAGGCGGACTCCCATACCCGTAACACCCATCTGTGTGCGCGGGTGCATTTGCAGCACCGATCTTTGTCATCGACGGAACCTCGGAGCCGAGTCTTGATGCCCGGAGTTCCGGAAGGACGCCTCATGTTTTGCTCTTGCTTGAGAACAATGCTTTGGTTCCGAACATTTGCCGCTGTCGTCGCCCTGAGTGCTTGGGTGCCGGTCGCAGCCTTGGGGAGCACCGCTTCGCCTCGGGTGTCCATGCTGCGCTGCGATGCGCTGGTCGATCCGCTCGGGATCGACGACGCCCACCCGGCCCTTTCCTGGAGAATGGAGGACAGCACCGCGGGGGCCCGCCAGACTGCATATCGGATCGAGGTCTTTTCGAGGGCTCCGAGGAGCGCCGCGATCTCTGCTGACGTGTGGGACAGTGGTCGCATCGCTTCTTCTGTGTCAAACGGAGTTACGTATCAGGGCCCCGCACTGCAACCCACAAAGCGTTATTACTGGCGCGTGGCGGTTTGGGGTAAGGATGGGCAGGCTTACCCGTGGAGCCAGACAGGCTGGTGGGAGACCGGGCTGATGGAGCAATCAGCCTGGCAAGGCAAGTGGATTGGCTATGAATCGCCCGAGCTGCATAGCCTGCGAAGCTCCGGAGCGATGTGGATTACCAATCGTGCAGCAGCCGTCGATCCTGAACAGGACACGCACCACGACTTCCGGATGCGCTTCACGCTGGGCAGGAGTGTTCGCTCGGTCGTGCTGTATACGACTGGTGAGGATACGGCAGATGCCTGGGTGAATGGCAGCAAGGTTCTTGCTGGCCGACCGCTGCCGCCGTGGAAGCAGATGCCCTGGATGACCTATGAACGGCAGGAGATCACCTCGCAGGTACGGCCGGGCGACAACCTGCTCGCTATCGAGATCACGCATTACGCGGTTCCCCGGTACAAGATGAGCAGCCAGACCCCCATGAGCGCATGCGTTTACGTCGTCTACGCCGATGGAGGCGCGCAGGTGCTGATCTCGGACACGGCGGACTGGAAAACAGGGCTGGACGTAAAAGGGGAATGGTGGAAGGCGAGCTACGATGATTCGGCCTGGGGATTTCCCGAAGTATTTGAGCCTTCCACCAATAGCTTCGGGGCGACCAATATAGGACGGCCCTGGCCCACCGGACGGGTAGCGATGTTGCGTCGCGGCTTCCAGGTAGACAAGAGGGTGGTCTCGGCACGTCTTTACGCGACCGCGTTAGGAGCTTACAAGTTTCACCTCAACGGGCGGCCTGTGGGCGATCAGATCCTCGCGCCCGGCTGGATGGACTTCCGCGAGCATGTGCCGTACCAGGTGTACGACGTGACCAGCCAGATCAAGCAGGGCAGCAACACCTTGGGAGCATACCTTGCCCCTGGATGGTACTCGACGCCGCTCAAATGGTTCCGCGAAGGGAATAACTATGGAGACACCGAGCCTGCGCTTCGCGCGCAGCTGCGCCTGCAGATGTCGGATGGCTCGGTTGTGTGGGTCTCGACAGACGAAGCCTGGAAGGCGGAGCTGTCGGAGATTCTTATGGCGGAGATCTATGATGGCGAGACCCGCGATGAGCGACTGCGCGCCCCGGGCTGGGATGGTGCAGACTTCAAGGATGCGGAGTGGCACCCGGTCACGGTGGTTACGCCCAGGGAGCCGCAAATCGTCGCGCAGTCCTATCCTCCCATCCGGGAAGAGCGCGTATTGAAGGCGAAGGCGATCACAAATCCAACGCCCGGGGTCTACATTCTGGACTTTGGTCAGAACATGGCCGCGGTGCCGCGCCTGCGCATTCGAGGCCGGCGTGGGGATGACATCAAGCTGCGCTTTGCCGAGGTGCTCAACCAGGATGGCACCCTCTACGTTGACAACCTGCGCACGGCCAAGGCCACCGATCACTATATCCTCGCGGGCTTGCCGCGCGCAGGCGGTGTGGAAGAGTTCCAGCCGGAATTTACCTTCCATGGCTTTCGCTACATGGAGGTAACAGGCGTGCGCCAGGCGCCTACAGCCGACACCCTGCAGGCTGTGGTCCTGCACACGGATGCGCCTTTCACCCTGCAGTTTGAAACCGGCAACACGATGGTGAACCGGCTGTGGAGCAACGTGATCTGGGGGCAGCGCTCCAACTTTGTGGGGCTGCCTACCGACTGCCCGCAGCGCGACGAGCGGTTGGGATGGACCGCGGATGCTCAGGTGTTCTGGCGGACCGCCACCTTCAACATGGACCTCGACACCTTCACGCAGAAGTTCTCGAGCGACCTGCGAGGGACCCAGGTGGGAACCGCGATGTACGGTATCTTTGCCCCGGGTACCGATCAGTCGAACCCCGGCTACGGTGTTGCCTGGAGCGACGCGGGAGTGATCATTCCCTGGACTGGCTGGGTGCAGAGCGGCGATCGCAAAATCATCGACCAGAACTGGGAAGCCATGGAGCAGTACCTCGGAGCTATCAAGCAGGCCAACCCGGAATACCTGTGGCGTCATGACTTCGGCGCGACCTTTGGCGACTGGCTTACGCCAACGATCACCACGCCGGAGGATCTGGTAGCGACTGCCTACTGGGCCTACGATGCAGCCATGATGCAGCAGATGGCACTCGCCATCGGCCGTTCTGCAGATGCCGCGAAGTATGAGCGACTGCATGAGGCGATCAAGTCGGCTTTCGAAAAGGCCTATGTGCAGAGCGATGGAACCGTCGGCAGCATCGATCGCTACCCGAGCATTCCCCCGCCGACGATTCGTCCCCATGCCGGTGACCAGAATAAGGATCGCTTTGCCGAGACGCAGACCGGCTACGTGCTCGCGCTGCACATGGATCTGCTGCCGCAGGAGCTTCGCAAAGCAGCGGCAGAGCGGCTGGTTGGCATGATCGAGAAAAACAACTGGCTGCTGGGCACCGGTTTCCTTGGGACACCGTACCTGCTCGAAGTTCTCTCCGATACCGGCCATAGTGACGTTGCCTACCGGCTGCTGCTCAATACCGAATATCCTTCGTGGGGATATTTGATCGAGCACGGCGCAACTACCACGTGGGAGCGGTGGAACGGCGACCAGATGCGCAACGATCCGAGCATGAACTCCTACAACCACTATGCGTACGGGGCCGTGGCTGAGTGGATGTACCGCTATGCCGCAGGCATCGATACGGACACGAGCGATCCCGGCTTCCACCGGGTTGCTCTCCATCCAAATTTCGATGGACGTCTTCACTCACTCAGCCTTGACTACCAGTCGGTCTACGGCGCCATCCACTCTGACTGGCGAGTTGCGGGGGGCGAGATCAGCTGGCATCTGACCATCCCTCCAAATACGAGCGGGGTCTTCCGGCCCAAGCAGACCAACGCAGCCTCCTACCTGATGCAGGGTCATCCACTTCGGGCTGATTCCCGAGTGCATAAGCTGAGCGAGGATGAGTACGAACTAGCGCCGGGAAGCTACACGCTGACTGGGCGGCTCAGCTCGCCGCAATGACGATCCAGCCGTGACTGCCTCAAGGCCGGTCATGCGAACAGCCATAATGCAAAAAGTGCGAGGAGCATATGACTTGCCGGCAGAACCTGGTCTGAGCGATGCCGGAAAGCTGCTGGGCAAAACGCCAACGGCTGAACACGTGATGCAGGAGTGAGCCGGGCCGTCGTCGCTGAACCGAGTGCCTATGTCGGGGACCTGTGATTCTGTAGCTCACGTCCGCTCATCGTTACCTGACTCAGTCTTCGCCTTTCAAGTCAGGACTGGCCGTTTTAACTGAACGCGAGAAGTCAGCTGCTCGCCTTGATCGGCGCTAACCAGTTAACGATGGACTTCATCACGATCTCGTCCCGCTGGTTCAATACTGTGGTCCGCGATCGCACCACTCCGTACTGGGGACGATGAGCAGAGAGCCGCACCGCAAGAATCGTGGATTGCGTACGCAATGTGTCATCGGGCCGCACTGGTTGGGTCCAGCGTATCTCTTCTACACCCGCGCCGATCATGCCGCCCGCTACCTTGATTGACTCCACGCGCAGGCGCATGACAATCGCAGCTGTCAGCCACCCCGAAGCGCTAAGACCGCTGAAAAAGGTATTCTTGCCTGCCGCCTCATCAATGTGCGATGGCTGAGGATCGTACTTCTCTCCAAAGTCAATAATCTCTGCTGCTGTTACGTGATAACTTCTCAGCGAGTCAAACATCTGGCCCTCGTAAAAATCTTCGAAGTACATCACCTGCGGCATAATTCTCCTATTGAAACTTGCAAGACATTCCGGTGCACCGCGGCGAGGCTACCCGGAGCTGGGCGAAGCGGCTACTCCCTGGTGTCGGGTTCGGACATTGCCCACGAAGCTCTCAGTCTTCTGCACAGACAGTCTCCGGCACCCAGGCCACAGTGTCAACCCAAGGCCGCTTTCGAGATTCCCGAAGCCCCGACACAACGGGTATGGTAATTCAGTGACTCCACTCAAGGCATCCGCTCGCACCAGCCATCCGCATCGTGTCGGCTTGTTCAGCATCGGTCTGGACACATACTGGAGCCAATTCGAAGGCCTTCTCACCAGGCTCGATAGTTACAATGCTCAGATCGCAAGCCGGCTGGCGGCCTTCGGTGCTGAGGTGGTTAACCTGGGCATGATTGACACGCCTGAAAGGGCCATAGCCGCCGGGCACGCGTTTCGGCGGGGCGACGTCGATCTCATCTTCCTCCATGTTGCCACCTATGCTCTCTCATCCACCGTCCTGCCTGCTGTCCGCCGCGCGCAAGTGCCGGTCATCCTGTTAAATCTCTCACCCGGCGCGGCTATCGACTATGCATCCTTTAA
>CAXTMM010000031.1:0-2957 GCA_964245415.1 uncultured Acidobacteriaceae bacterium
GGATGAGCTTTGAGTCCATGAGGAGGGGCTTACAGCACTGATCTTACCATCCGGCTTTTAGCATCCAGCCCGCCGGAGCACAAACACAGTTCTCCGCGTCTATCGTCAAAACATGCTCGGAGGTCCGCACGATGGTCAACATGGAAAAGAGGAATGAATGGCTACGCAACCTGCTTGCGCTCGCAGGCGCGCTGGCTCTCGGCTACACGCTCGGCGGTGGCAGAACAGTCAAGGCTGCAACCGGCGATCTCGCCTTTCAACTTGTCGACGTGAAGGAAACAAGCTCGCTGCTCGTCTACCAGCCGTCGAGCAAAACCGTCTATGTGTATAGAGGCGCAACCGCGGGCAGCTCCGCACTGCAGTGCAGCTTCAAGTATGTGATGGAAGCACCGGGCGGCGTCATCCAGCGAGTCTCCTGCCCTGTGCAATCTACGCTCCCGTAGTTGCGCTGTGCACTGACAAGGTTCTCGAAAACCGAGCCGCAGCCTTTTCGCCAGAGTCGCTCCGACGCGCCGCATAGAATAGTCTGGAGGCGCATGTCTTTGTCGAAATCTCTTGCCGCACTGCTCTTGACTGCAGCGCTTTTTCCCGTGAGCGCCGGCCCTGTTGCTTCCGCTGAAAATGCGTCCCCTGCCACGCTCACGCAACAGACGATCGCCCACGCGGCCCCCGTACCCCAAACCACCAACGCGCGCGACCAGCAGCTGATCGCGAACGTCGAGCGTGCCTACCAGGATGGCTTGAGCAATTATCAGCAAGGCCACGCTCAGGCCGCACGCGCAAGCTTTGACTATGCTGTCGATCAGCTCCTCTCAAGCGGCATCGACCTTAAGAACGACGAAGCACTCAGCGCAGAACTCGACCGCATCGTCGATTCGATCAACACGCTCGAGCTCGACGCATTACGCCAGGGCTCCCAAGAAAGCATCGCCGAGCAGGCGCCGGTCGACATCGCGAACGACATCACCTTTGCCGTCGACCCGAACGTCAAGCAGCAGGCCATTGAAGAACTTCGCACCACCCAGTCCGACCTGCCGCTCGTGATGAACGACTACGTCGCCAGCTTTATCAATTTCTTTTCGACCACCGGCCGCGGCCACGGCACCATTGTGGCTTCCCTCCAACGCGCAGGCAAGTACAAAGCCATGATCCAGAAGGTGCTCAAGGAAGAGGGCGTGCCTCAGGATCTTATCTACATGGCCGTCGCCGAGTCGGGCTTTCGCCCTCGGGCATTTAATCCCTCCGGTGCTGCCGGCATGTGGCAGTTCATGCCTTATGGCACTTACGGTCTAGCGAAGACAGGCTGGTATGACGAACGCTTCGATCCCGAGAAATCTACTCGCGCTTATGCTCGCGACATCAAGAAAACCTATGAGCAGCTGGGCGATTGGTATCTCGCCATGGCAGGCTATAACTGGGGCACCGGCAACGTGCAGCGCGCTGTGCAGCGCACCGGCTACGTCGACTTCTGGGAACTCTATCGCAGGAACAATCTTCCCGAGCAGACCAAGAATTACGTGCCCATCATTCTCGCCGTGACCATCATGGCGAAAAATCCGAAGCAGTACGGACTCGAGGGCGTTGTGCCCGATGCAGCCGTGCTGCCCGACGACATAACGACAAATTATGCGATCGACCTCCACCTGGTTGCCGATCTTACCGGCGCATCCCAGCAGACCATTGAAGACTTAAACCCGAGCCTGCTCCGCGGCAGAACCCCACCCGATGAACCATACGTATTGCACGTGCCCGCTGGCACCAAGGATCTCTTCACGCAGCGTGTGGCCGAGATCCCGGAAGACAAGCGCACCAGCTGGCGCTATCACCGTCTCGCTCCCGGCGAAACACTCGAGGACGTTGCGCGCAGCTTTCACACCACCGCATCCGATCTTGCTTTCGTCAACCAGCTCGATGCAAATGCAAACCTCTCCGGCACGCAGGCGCTCATCGTTCCAGTCACGCCGGCACACGGGGTCACAGGAGCGCGCACCAGTGTTTACAAGGTGCGACGCGGCGATACTATGGTCACCATTGCCGATCAGTTCGGCATCACTGTCGACGATCTTCAGGCATGGAACCACATCACTGCACGCTCACTCGCCGCGGGTCGCAAGGTGTATGTCGCCGAACCTGCACGCATCGTGCATGCTGCTGCGCATGGCTCGCGAACAGTTAGCAGAAAAAACACAGCGCGCAGCACAGCGCATGCATCCCATCGCGCAGAAGCAGGAGGCGCTCACGTAATTAAAACGAGCGCTGGATCTGCGAAACGCAAAAAGACGCAGCGTTAGGAACGATTCGTGCGTTTAAGAAAAGTCTGACGCACGAAAATAGTTGAGCGTAACTGCGCGCGAGCCTCACTAGTCACTTGCGTTCGTTGGCAACTCGTTGCAAGCTGTTGCTATAATCCGCGCCGCTGCTAGAAAACAAGCGCGTACCATTTTGTTCACCAGAATAGTTTCACCAGCAACGTAGAAGTATCCGAACCGGAGGGCACATTCCATGCAGGACGATCGCAAGCTGTACGCGCAGGCGGACAAAGGCAGTAAGGCAGAGCCGGAAGAAACCGAGATCGATGCTGACGACTTGGACGACGGCGAAGACGAAGAGGAAGAAGAGGTCAGCATTTCTATCACCTCGGATGACGACGATGATGATGACGACGACGAAATAGCCGCATCGAGTGGTGCGACCGTGCTCGACCTCGACGAAGAAGACGAAGAGGAAGAGGACGAACTGCTGGATGCGGATGTGACGACGGACTCGCCGAAAGCGGAACCGGCGCGAGTCAAGCGCGCCTATAAGAAGCGTGCGCCGAAAGAGCCTGCTCCAACGCCGGCACCTGCAGCAAAAAGGGCTGCGAAGAAGACCGCAGCGCCCGCAGCCAAGAAAGCACCCGCAGCCACCAAGAAATCAGCTCCGGCAAAGAAGACCGCCGGCGCCAAGCAGGCCAAGCC
>CAXTMM010000031.1:2967-9684 GCA_964245415.1 uncultured Acidobacteriaceae bacterium
GGAACCAAATCCACAAAGCGATGTACTCCCTTGGCAGTAAAGAAAGCCGCAAAGAAAACACCCGCATTGAAAACAGTAACCAAGAAGGCGGCTGCAACCAAAACGCCGGCGAAGAAGACCGCAGCCAAGAAGCCGGGGCCCAAGCCCGGAGCCAAGAAAGCAGCAGCAACCAAGGCGCCGGCGAAGAAGGTTGGTCGTCCAGCCAAGGCAGCAACCAAGACCGCGGCTAAAGGGACCAAGACCGCGGCTAAGAAGACTGCGACCAAGAAGACGGCCAGCAAAAAGGCGGCAAAGTAAGCAAGGCAACGGCTTTCCCCTTGTACCACCCTAGGCAAGCAAAAGAGCCCGGCTTGAGAGCCGGGCTCTTTTGCGTCCGGCAGTAAGCCGGCGCATTAAACCCACCTGCTGCGATACCCCGCTTAGTCGTCATGTGGCGAGAGCGCCATATCAACGCGGGTGGTTGATCCCTAATGAAAGCGCGCTATCGTATAGCCTCATTGTCGAAAAGAAAAAGGGGCACTCGCATATAGAAGCCGGTGCCCCCTACAAGCGCTCGACTCAAAAAGTTCTTTCGTTAGCCTCTCTTCTCGTCGCTGGACAACTCCGCCAGCACCTCGGCGCTGTGCGCCTTCGGATCAACGCCTGTCCACACCTTGACGATCTTGCCTTGAGGATTGATCAGGAAGGTATTCCGCTTGGCAATCTTGATGCCCATGTAACTCCCCAGCGAACCGTACTGCGCCACTACCTTCTTGTCTGAGTCACTCAGCAGCTTGAAGTTCAAGCCCTCCTTGGCGCAAAAGGACTTGTGGCTGTCCACCGTATCGACGCTCACGCCCACGACTACCGCGTGCATCTGCTGATACTTGTCCGCGTCCTGCTGAAAGTTATGCGCCTCCAGTGTGCAGCCCGAGGTGCCATCCTTGGGATAGAAGTACAACACTACCCATTTTCCCTTGAAGCCGGAAAGGCTCGTCGGCGTGCCATCCTGCGAGGGCAGCGTGAAGGTAGGCGCAGGCTGACCGGCCTGCGGCATGCCGGCATCCGCGTCGTCCACAGCTGCAGCCGGTGCGGCAAAAACACGGGTGCCGGCCCATCCCAGGCCCAGCACCAAGACAGTAGAAGTAAGAATCATCGACAACTTGGACATGAAGAGTCCTCCACGCACGATTAGAGCAGACTCGCCAAGACTCTGCCCAGCGGAAACGCTGCCTTCTTTGACGGCGCTGCACTAAAATGGCTTAGACGCGAGCGGCCGCCACAACCGTAATCGCGTACGCGTCCGCGAACTGCAAGACCTTCTCGCGGTCAAAGATCAGCGTTCGTCCTGCCTCAAGCGAGAGGCAGGTAGCGCCCGCTCCTACCATCGCCTCGATTGTCGCGACGCCAATCACCGGCACATCAAACCGCATATCCTGTTTTGGCTTCGCAACTTTCACGACGGTCAGCGAGCGTGCAAGCGTCGACGCGTCCACGTCTAGCGAGCGCATCAGCGCTCCGGCCCGCTCAATCGCCGCGTCCGTACCCTCCATCGCCTCCACCGCTACGCAGGCCTGGCTTGCAATCACCACCGTCTGCCCGATATCAAAGCCTGCGATTGTCTCCGCCACTCGGCGTCCATACGCGATGTCTGCCCACTCCCGCTCATCGGGCGCGCGGCGCGTCAGCACGCCTGCCTGCGCCAGCAGCGGTTCAAGATAGGCAGTCGACGAAATCAGCTCGATGCCCTCATCGCCCAGCACCTTCGCAATTGCCCCAAGCAGCATGTCGGTATTCTTCGTGCTGAGCGAGAGCAGCAGCTTGGCCAACCGCCAGTCCGGGCGAATGCTTGAAAATATCTGCTTGTGCTTGACCTGGCCCGCCATCACTGCGCGATGCACGCCTTCGCGCCGGAACGTCTCGATGAGCTTTGACAACTCACCGAGCGAGAGCCAGTGCACGCGCATGCCAGGGTCGACAGCAGCGCGCGCGTTCATCTCCAGGTCAGTCTCTTCCTTGATCGCCGCGACGACGACTTCCGCCCCATGGGCCCGCGCCGCATCGAGCAGCAGGAACGGAAAGCGGCCATTGCCTGCGATAAGTCCGAGACGCTGATCGAGTGACATAGAAATTACTTCAGCACGCCGCGCTGCGAGGCTTCGATAAAGTCGATCAGATAGCGCAGGTCTGCGTGGGCTTCGCAGTCTTTGGCCGCACCAGCCTTCATCCGATCGATCGCCTGCGACGTATTGAGCTTGCTCGCGAGCAGAAGCCGGAACGCATGCTGGATCGAACGCAACCGCTCCCGGCTGAAGCCGCGCCGCTCCAGCCCAACCTTGTTCAGCCCATAGGCATGCGTCTCGCGCTTGGCCGAAGTAAGCGAATACGGCAACACATCCTGCGTGATCGTGGTGCCCCCACCAATATATGCGTATCGCCCGATGCGGCAGTACTGGTGCACCGGGCACAAAGCGCCAACCGATGCATAATCTTCGACCGTTACGTGCCCCGCCAGCGTGGCCGCATTCGCAAGAATGCACCCATCGCCGATCACGCTGTCATGCCCAATATGCACATACGCCATAATCAGGCAGTTCGAGCCGATTTTTGTCGTGCCGCCGCCGCCGGAGGTTCCACGCGAGATCGTCACGCTCTCGCGGATCACATTATCACTGCCGAGGATAACCCCCGTTGGCTCGTCTTTGTACTTCAGGTCCTGCGGCGCAATCCCAACAGCCGCAAATGAAAAGAACCGATTACGCGCACCGGCGGAAAGATGCCCATCGAGCACTACATGCGAGACCAGCTCGCACTCTTCGCCAAGCACAACGTTCGCCCCAACGGTGCAGAATGGACCTACCGTGCAGGAAGCCGGAATATGCGCTCCCTCAGCAATGACCGAGGAGGGATGCACACTCACTCGGTTGTCACCGCGTGCAGCTCCGCCGGAGCGGGCGCTGCCAGGACGCTGGTCTCAGGCTTTTTTTTTTCGCGCGGCACCAGTCCGCAACTCAGCGTCGCCTCGCAGGCCAGCTTGCCATCGACATATGCCTTGCCGTCCAGGCGCACCGCGCGAGTGCGCAACTGCAGTACGTTTACCTCGATGCGCAGCTGGTCGCCAGGCGTAATGGGCCGGCGAAACTTCGCGCCATCGACCCCGGTAAAGAGCAGCAGCTTCGACGCGGGGTCGTCTATGTCGAGCAGGATAAGCAAGCCTCCGGCCTGCGCCATCGCTTCCACCACCAGCACCCCGGGCATGATCGGGTAATCCGGAAAATGGCCCTTGAAGAATGGCTCATTGATGGTGACATTCTTGATCGCCACAATGCGCTTCTTCCGCTCTACTTCGATAACGCGGTCGATCAGCAGAAAGGGGTAGCGATGCGGCAACAGCGCCATGATCTCTTCGATCGTGAGCGTCTGCCTGTCAGGCTCGCCCGGCGCAGGCTCGGGCGTTGGGGTCGTGTCGTTTTCCATGGCGGTCATCGAGATTATAGAGGTACCTGGCCGCCGCACACAGGCCACGACCCGGGCGGGCACAGAAAGTTCAGCGGAGAAAGTATCGTGGCTTGGCTCCCGGCTTCCACGGATCGTACGCTGCGGCGAAGTCCGCCCGGTCGCCAGTGGGTGGGTGGGTATAGGTCCACCAGACGATAAAGCGGTTCGGCTCCGGGTCTTCCAGCCACACGCGCCCCAGTCGATTCAAATCGCGTACAGCAACCGCCTGCGGGTCCGCGACGAGGCCGTGGATGACCTCCTGCCCATACACATCGGCCTGGTGCTCCTGCATGCGGCTGAATCCGTTCGCCAGCGGGTCGGCAACAAAGCCGAGCGCGGTGGCAACTAGAAGAACAAGCCCGAGCGAGGAGAAGTCCGCCGGGTTCGCAGCAATATGCCAGGCGTCTCCGCGCCGGTGGATCACAGCCTGGATGACCCGAAACGCCAGCCAGTAAAAGAAAAACAGAAGCACCGCGCTGTAGAGCATGCCCTTCCAGATATGCCCGAGCACGTAGTGGCCCTGCTCGTGACCATAGATGTCGAGAAGCTCATCGGTCGTCATTCCCTTGCCGGCCCCCGGCAGCGTCGTATCCCAGACTACGATACGCTTGGAAGCGCCGAACCCGGTGACATAGGCATTCATCCCCGTATACCTGCGGCTCGCGTCCATCACGAACATGCGCGAGGGCGGGATCGAAAGCCCTCCACGCGCAACCACCCGCTCCAGCTGTACGACCAGCGCAGGATCCCGCTCAGCCAACGACGTGAAGTGGTTGAAGAGCGGGTCAATGACAAGCGGCGCAACAAACACGCCGAGCACCACAAACGGCAGCGTCAGCAGCCAGAACCACAGCCAGGCCCATCGTGTTGAAGCGCGCAGCAGCGCGTACAGGCCTGACAGCACCAGCGTGCCAACGAAGAGCGCAAGCAGCGTGGACTTTACCCAATCCTTAGACCAGGCGCCCCACCCTTCAATGGACAGGCCATAGACAAGGCTCACATGGTGCGAGAGCACCGAGACGGGCAGCGCAGCCAGCGCAGGAAGCAGCAACCAGAGTGGAGCAGCGATCAAGCCTTGAAGCCAGGGCCGCGAGGCCCCTGCGCTACGCTCGGCCAGCCGGGCAATACGCTCGCCCGTACGCCGGCGAACAAAAAGCCCCAGCAGCCCGACCGTCCACGCCGTGCCACCGAAGTAGAGCTCTGTACGCGCCGACTCAAGCGCCCGGGCCCTGGTCAGCAGCTCAGGAGGAAGCGTATATGCGTGGAGAGTGGACGCTGACGCAAGCAAAAGCAAACAGGACACGTCTCAGGGTATCGCGTGCCCTACATCAGAGCGCACGTTAAGAGCATCGGTCTGTTTGTAAAAATCAATCTTGTTCTTGAGCAGGAATGGCGTCCCCGACGGGATTCGAACCCGTGTTACCGCCGTGAAAGTGAGTGTCCTGCATATTTTGCAGGGTTTGGCGGAGCTTGGCAACACGTGCAAATCGCCAATAGTGACGAGGGTTTCTACGCATTTATAGCTTGCGTCCGTTTGCATGAGCTTTCAGGCGTTTGGAATCGGCTTAGTCACCATAGCGTCACCAGATTCACGCCGCAAATTGTGGGCGGACACCAGTCACTAGCGGTCAAGTTTTAATCTGGTACACTTTGGCTCCGATGAGAATACTAATGCTGCTTTTCACTCCAATGAGCTGTTTAGCGGTAATCGGTTGCGACCAACTGCAACAGCCACAGCAGCAAAAGGCCGCTCCTGCTGTAGCCGCTCCTCCATCGAAATGCGCAGCGGAGCATCGTTTTGAGCGCACGGAGGTATACCCAATGAACCTACGCGCTGACATCGCGCTCGACAGTTGCACTGGGCAGATATGCAGGACGTGGCCGTGGGTAATCAAGCAGGGAGTCACAAGCGCATGGAGCATATATAAGGATGCGCCACTGTGTAAAGATTTGACGATATCTAACCCTTGAGAACCCCTACCAGTTCCTGGACTGTCCACACATACCTTGACAGTCCAGTAGACTCATCTCGCGCAAAAGACCTGTTGTGTGTGACAGCCAACATGGTCACGCCGCCCGATCACCCGCATCACCTGAGTTGCCGTCCATTGCCCACCCCGCGCCGTCGTCAGACCTGCCCTATTCAATCCGTGCGCGATTGCCCGGAGCGACACCGCGCCCTTACTCCGCAAGTCTTCTATTACCGGGAGCAAGTCTTCTCGGCGTTTGGCCGCCGCGCCCTGGCGTACAGTAGCGCTTACCTGCGTTCCTTTGGCCGCCATACTCTTCATACGCTCCAGGCTGCCTCTTTGCCCGCCTAACGCCACCCCGCGCGCTTTCGCAGCTTCTAGGGCCGCTTGGGTGCGGGCGGAAATCATGGACGCCTCATGCTCGGCAACCGCTGCCAGAATTTGAACCGTGAGCCGATTGGCCTCGGGGAAGTCGCAAGCGACGAAATCAACGCCCGACTCCATGAGGGACGAAATAAAATAGACGTTCCGGGCGAGACGATCCAATTTCGCAATTACGAGCGTCGCCTTATGCAGACGGCAAAGCCGGAGAGCCTCGGCAATCGCAGGACGATCATTCCGCTTGCCGCTCTCCACCTCGACAATCTCTTGGACCAGTTGCCAGCGCCCGCCATTCAGGTAACGGCTCACAGCTTCCCGTTGCGCTTCCAGCCCCAAGCCGCTCGCACCTTGTCGCGATGTTGAAACTCTTAGGTAGGAGATGAATTTGCCGTTCGCCATTCCGAAATTCCTGCTACGTTTACTTCTTCCGACGATGATGTAAATGTAACATTCAGGGTTGGGTCTGTCTACGCTGAATTTGTAGGGCCAAATCGTGTTTGATGTAGTTCTCGTGCGCGGTTCGCGAAAGGGGCAATAAGTTAATTGGCTAACGCATTACCTAGATGGACACGGGTAGGCATCTTTCATTGCGCCGTACACACCTGCGCTCCTATCAAAGTCTAAAGACTTTGGGTGCTTGTTCATATATGCGAGATACACGCGTACCATTGTGTTTAGGGTCGCGGACCTGGGCGGGCAAGAGACCTTCATCGTATTCAAGCCTTGGACCGTCCCCCCGATGAATCCAAAACACACGCCAGCGTGATACTCATCTTCTGCTGAAAGTTGCGCGCCATCCATGGCATTTACGTACAGACGACACTGTTTTGCAGGTCAGTCCCATTCGGGGAAAAGGCTTGCATGGCGAAAAGGAGGGCAAAGGCTGGAC
>CAXTMM010000031.1:9694-26211 GCA_964245415.1 uncultured Acidobacteriaceae bacterium
ACCTAGCATGGCAGCACGATATTAAAGGGGCAGGGGTATTTACCCACAACTTCCGAAGGTTCCCTAAATCCTTTACGGCGGTAGTAGTCAATCCACAGTCCCCAATTATCACTTGTAGAACTAAGGGCGACGAGACTGCGGAGGGCGACCTTCTGCTTGGTCAGTTTATCGAAGAATGTCTGCGATTCAGCAGGCACTCCGACAAGCTGAGCGAACATTCTCGTGCCGCGCGGAGAAACGCCGTACGGTATCGAGTAACGAATTTAAGTCACCCCAGGCCCGCTAAAAGTTACATCACATGAAGCACCGGCACACGGCAAACATGCCAGTATCCGGCCTGGAGCAAGTACATTTGCGATTGGGGTCTCTGGAGCGGTTTGCGCGCGTGACACGGAAGAGAATCCCTTCCCCTTGCGCTTCTCGCCGGGCTTCCAGCAATGCTCTTGCAGCCGCCCTGGATTGTTGCGAACCAATCGGGTAGTCAGACAGCCTCACAGCCGGAGCTGTTGCGCCTAGCCGCCCTGTATCCCGCTTAGGCATCGCTCTTTGGTCCTTTACGACTGTCTCCGGCTGTTGCGCCTACGGTCGAGCGAAACCACTCCGGCAAGGTGCTGTGTTTTGCATAGGCTTCCAGTTCTTGATTGCTCATCCGGTCGAAAAGATCATTCATCGATACGGTTTCTGTGCGGTCGATCCACTCCCCGGCAGCATTGATCTTGGAGAATGCCTGTATTGCTGAAACGACTGCGGCGGCGGTCATGTCCACTTCGGTCACCCTTTCGATCATGTACCCCAGCGCCGCCCGGATGTTGCGCCCTCGCTTCTCAAAGAGTCCCAGCGCGTGAGCGTGGCGGTAGACGCTTGCCCTATCTGCCAGTCCGAATTCCTCTGCAACGGATGCCGGGGAACGCCAGCCGACAAAAGCCCTCTCTATATCTTCCCGCTTTTCGTGACGGCATACAGTACACGTCCGCTTGGCCTTCCAAGGCTTACCGTCGCGTCCGGGTCGCGCTCTTCTCTCATGGTGTAATTGTGGCCTGAATGCAGCGCAATGACAAGATGCTTTGATGCGGCGTTGACAGACTCACGGCACGAAAAGCGAGGAATCAGAATGTTCAAATATCTGGCGGTTCTAGGACTGCTTTGCATCTGCGTGGATGCCCAACAACCCCGGCATAACGCACCGCAGTCACCGAAGCCCCTCGTTTCGTTGGAACTTGGATCGGTCACTGTCTGGCTGGGAATGACCCAGACCGAAGCGCTGCTGAAATTGCAGCGGGCTGGTTATCACGTAGAGGGAGACTCTGCGATGAGAATTGTCAACGATGGGGAAAAGGTCTACACCATTGAATTTGAAAATGGACAGCTCACTTTTGCGGATCGAGAATGGCACAGCCAAGGCACGAATGTAATGGATGCGGTGCTCGGTGCCCTAACTGCGCTGGCTTCCTACGGCCCTGCGTCCTGTGCGGTTACACACGCTCCAATTACCCAGCCTGATTATGCTTCAGACAGAATCTTCATTGAATGCGGAAAGAGGTCGGTGCTACTCAGTCAAGGTCATTTCGGATCTGTCTCTACCGTGAGTGCTGATGAAAGGATCGGGCAACTGGAATAGAGCCGTTCAGGTTCCGGCGTAGTGGTGCCGCGCATTTGTTGCGTATAACAGCCTTGTGTGACAGAAGTATCCTCGCGCGGACTATCGCAAGAATTTGCTTCGTCGCGGGGAACTTACCTCCGCAAAGAGTTGCGCGTAATCCGGGTAGCCGCACAACCCGTCCAAGTCCGCCCGGAGGATCAACCCGGAGACCAGCTTATCTGGGATAAGGAATCCCGCCTCTTGGAGCAACTCCGCGAACGTCTCACGATTGCAGGGCGGCCAACCGCGCGAAACGTCCCACTCGCAGTATGCCTGGTGCAGGCTGGTCACGCTGCTATCCCACCTCCAGTGCCGGACGCACTCCGTCTCCAGCCATTCAGCTACAGGCTCCCGCCATGCTTCGGGATCGGGCCGGGGAATGCCGGGATAGCTTTCGATTGTTTCTGAGCGGGCCTCGCGCGGACTGTCAGAAGTGACAAGAGAGGCTTTTGCCGGTTTTTCTGGTTCAGTCTTCGGCCCGTTTGGGATTTGTTGCGGGTGTTCTGTCGCTGCCGGGACGGTGTTCTCCCGTATCCATTCCTCCGCCATCTCAGTAAAGACATTCATTGCTGCCCCTTTCTACGGTGCGACATAAGCGACGAAAGCGACATAAGCCCCGGCACCTTACCCTTCAGTCGCTTTTGTCGCTTTAGTCGCGCACCAAAGCTCAATAGAACGCCCCTCAGTGCTCACATTCCGAGACGAGGCGAGTCCGAGCGCGGCAAGCTGCCGGAGCGCATGGGTGATTCGCTCGGTGGGGGCGTGTCTTCCGAGCAAATCACGTATCTGAGTCCTTGTGAGACCGTCAGCGCCCGCACTCTGCAACGCCTCCCGGATGCGGTCGGCTATAGGATCACCAGTTGCGTCCCCGAAAATCAATCGCGCTGAGGCAAAGCAATAATCCCAGACTGCCAACGCAGCCCACAGATGCTCCACGCGGATCGTCTCGCTGCAATCGAGCACGGCGTAGATGGCGGACAGCCGCAACACTTGTGCCTCAGCGCGGCTAGTGGCGGCTCCTAGCAGCCCCGGCATACCATCGCTTAGGCGCGGGTACACAGCAGCCCACAGCCCCCGCGCCGAGTCATCGCGCCTCAATGCTATCTCCCCCTTTGCTCTTACCCAATCCCGCACGTCACAGAGACGACTCGCCAAGGCTGACATCGCAACTTCGGGCACACTTCCGCCTTCGGGTAGATATTTGCTTCGCTTGACGCAGCACCATAGCAGGCGGTTTGCGAATCCATTGTGCTGTTCCGTGTCTGAGAGGTATCGCAACAACTCCACGCGAGTGACGTGGCCCACTACGCTGATATGCGCGCCGGACGCTTTGAGCGGATTGTGTTTGACGAGTGTACGTAGATTGCCGCTGTCCCACGCTTCTCTCAGCACCGGTGAGAGGTTGTTGCCCTCACGGGACATGACCTTCAGGA
The DNA here is from genome assembly GCA_964245415.1 of uncultured Acidobacteriaceae bacterium. Lineage (GTDB taxonomy): Bacteria > Acidobacteriota > Terriglobia > Terriglobales > Acidobacteriaceae > EB88. Next base: position 12,767 of record CAXTMM010000031.1, read on the forward strand.
CGCTTGCAAATTCTGATTGGACGATAAAGAGGCGGCGATCACGGGGCGGGACATCATCGTCTCGCACCTCTGCAATAAGCCCTTCCGCGCTGCTTAGTCCACTCATCTTACGTTCGCGCACCCACTCCGAATCAACACGCCAGTAGAGCCGCTCGATGTGGCTCCATGAAGTACCTTTACGCGCCTTGCTCGATTCGCCCACCAGCACGGCATACAGGTTTAAGCTGTGACGGGTGGACTCGACCATGCAATACGGCCCTGGTCCGAAGATGTTTCCAGCCGCCGCAAGAGTCTGTATCAGGATCGCGGCGGGATCGGCTTCTGAATGCGGCTCGATTGTTCGCACGATATCTCCGGCAAGTCCGTGCAGCGCCGCGCTCGGCCGTCCCGGCCATTCGTTCTCGCTTGAGTCTTGGCGAGCGTCCCCATCAGATGAGGATGATCTCGGAAGGTTGAGCATAGCTGCGATCTCCGGGCTAACGTCCTCTGCCGTGATTCCAGCGAGCGGATCACTTCGGCCGAATATCTCGTGAGGGTGGAAGGAAGTTGGCAATTCGTTGGCGTTCATCATGTTCGCTTGACCCTCGCGAGTGCTTCCTTGTGGGTCGCGACCGATTCCACCAACCGGAGGCGGTCTAGGGCTTCGTGAAATAGCTTTGCTACTTTCGGGGCTTGTTCGTCGGGCGTACCGGCTAGTTTGTCTCCGAGAACGTTTACAACCGCCTGCCACTTCCGTACCGCGTTCCATGCCTCACGTAAATCGCGGCGTTGTTCATGGGCCGCATCGTCGCGTCTCCGCCGGTCGGCTTGAAGAGCCGCAAGCTGGGCGCGTGTCGGCGGCGGCCCTGGAAACAAATCGCCGATGGTAAGTCCCAGCTTCGCCACAATCGCCAGCGAAGTGCAGCCAGCGAAGCAATGCACCAGAACGCGCCCGTCTTGCCCTTCGCGGATGCTTAGGCTAGGTGAGGTGTCGGCGTGGGCAGGGCATCGCGCCTGCCACTTGCCGGAACCACTTGGGCGCGCTCGCAGAAGGTCGGCAAACGCGGCGGCGATCATCGCTTGTTTTCCAGCCGGGGACGGGTGCTCTCGGCGATCACGCGCCGAATCTCTCTTACTGGGATTAGCAGCTTCGCTCCCAGCTTCACGCTTTCTATGCGGCCCTCGTATGCGTCGCGTCGCCAGCTCCAGCGGCTCCGGCCCGTCATCGTCTCCGCGCCCTGGACACTGACTAATTCTGTCTCAACTCTTGCAATCACAGCCATGCGAAATACCTCCTATACCAACCAACGGTAGGATTCTTGCCTCTTGCAAACCACGACAAACTGGTGCAAGCTAGAAACGTAAAGCGCATCAATTTATGAAGGAAGCCGGAAGAGCTCGGACGAGAACGGACAGGGAGGAAACTCTCGACCCACTTTCGGGCCGGGCATACATCCGCGTTGAAACTGAGAGCGCCGCAATCTCGGCTCTCCGGGAGGGACACTCCGTATCCCTAGCCGGTGGCTTGCTCCCTGGAATGCGGCATGAGCCAAGAGCCTTGCTCTCTTTCATCCTGAGAGTGCTGGACGGAAAGCATCGCCAGATGGTTCGAACACACCTGGAATTTTTACTGTGCTTCGATCAGTATGGTTCACCGGACGTCGATCAATTCCAAAGGCGATTGCGCGATGATTCCGGGCTTTGGCGGAGCGCGGTGGACGGCATGATTTCAGCCATGCGCGAGATGGCCGATATGTGGATTGACTCTGGCAAGAGCACGACGGATCGAGACGTGGATACTCCGGCGGATCGGAACGTGGAAGATCATTTACCTGGACGCAATTGCTCCCTGTTCTTGATGATTCAAAATTCTCTGTTGCTTAGGTATGCGCGCTACACCGGTATGAGACGCGATGGCTCCCTTCAAATTCAAGATGCGTACCCGAAATTCGAAGTGGGCAGGCTAAACGGGCTTTGGGCGCTAGACGAAGTGATGAAAGCACACGGCGCAAAGTGGGCCGCTTTCCATTTCGCCCGGTTGCTCAATTCTCCAGACTCGCGCTCAATATCCCGGTGCGATCATTGCAATTCGTATTTCGCTTACCAGAGAGCGCGGCTTCGCACGGTTACGCGCGGCGTTTCCTGTCCGGGCTGCGAAGGAAAAGCCTCCGTGAAGCGGACGGAAATCAGTCGCACCAAAAGACTCGATACCGCTGCTAAGGCATGGATTGAATTTGAGTCAACGCGTAAGGGGCAAGTGCCGTTGGAATGGATCGCGGAGCAAGTCAACAAGTCGCACGGAACTGCATTCGGGCGGCGGTGGGTTTCTCAGAACCTCATCAAGATTCAAGAGCGCATGGAGGCGCTACGCAATGCCAAAGGCTAAGGAACGTGACGGAGTGTATTACAGGAAGGATCGGGCGGCGTGGGCCGTGTCTTACATCGATGCATCCGGGGAGCGCAAGCGGCGGGTCGTTGCGGCCCACACACGCCAGCAAGCGGTAAACGTGCTCTCCGCCATCAAGACGGCTGAGGAACGCGCTCGGACGCTCGGAGTGCGTCCGGCAAGCGAGGTAACGATGGCAGACCTCTTTACGCGCTACAAGCGTTACCAGAAGGCCCGAATCCGTCCGACAACGTTTGAGCGGCTAGGGGGGCATTCTCGAAACGATCAAACGGCATCTGCCGGAGCAAGCAAAGTCCATCACCAAAACAACCATCGCCCAGTTCATTGAAACCCGATCCGAGACGGTTAAGCCCGCAACGGTCTTAAAAGAGATGAGCGTACTCAAACACACGCTGAAACTTGCCGTCGAATGGGATTTGCTGCAAACAAATCCGGCTGCCGGAGCGCGGCTTCCGAAAATCCCCGTCGGACGGACGAAATACCTAACTCCCGGCGAGTTGAAAGCGGCTCTCGAAGTGGCCGCCGATTGGATGCGTGCTCCCATTGCCTTTGCCGCATGTACGGGGGTGCGACGCGGAGAAATGCTCTCCCTGCGATGGATGGACGTTGATTTGCAAAACCGTAGAGTTTACCTCCGGGAGACAAAAATAGCACACTTCGCATCTTGCCCCTGTCCGCTTCTGCAATCGGGATTCTGCACTCGCTCCCGATGGGCTCGACCGCTGATCCCGTTTTTGCCGGAGTTGATCCAGCTAGGCTGTCCGTGTACACGAAGCGAATCTTCGCCTGGCTGGGTATCCCGGACGCCAGCTTCCACACGTTGCGCCATACGGCGGCATCTTGGATGGTGCAGCAAGGGGTGGACCTGTATGGGGTGGGACAAATCCTCGGTCACAAAACTCCACGCATGACCCAGCGCTACGCCCATCTGTCCCCGGATTACATGGCAAGCGCGGTCGGGAAACTAGACGGCATTATGGGTGGAATGCTGCCTTCTCCGTCCAGTCTGGCTCTCACTTAGTCACCACAGAGTCACCAGATTTTCAGAGGGCGTCCAATCAAATTGATAAGTGCTCTGTTTTGTTGGCGTCCCCGACGGGATTCGAACCCGTGTTACCGCCGTGAAAGGGCGGTGTCCTAGGCCACTGGACGACGGGGACGCGTGGCGAACGCCAACTTTCAATCTAGCAACGAGGCCGCTGCATGTCAAAGTGGGAACGTTACGTTACCATCTGTAAATTTTCTTGTGTCAAGCTCAAAGCGCACTTGACGGAGGTAGAAGCTGCGGCGTTGAATGACACTGTTCATCGTAAAGTAATGGGAAAACTAAAGCTGCTTTCAAGCCAAGAGACCCGCGAATCGTAGCTAAGAAACAACCGAGCGAAGGCGTAGCCGCACCTTCCGAGGCGCGGATGAGCCATACTAGGAGAGACAATGGAACGCGCTGTCAGTCGTAATGCCGCACTGCCCAGTCCAGCTGAGATCGAAGCGATCGACAAGCGCCGCCAGTGGGGTCTTAACTTCCTGGTCATCTCCGGCCAGTTTGGCTTTTTCGCCGTGTTGCTCACCTTATGGTCCGGTCAGGACCTGACCTACTCCCCGGCTTCCATCCACCCGATGTTCTACTACAACGCTTTCTGTCTCCTGCTTGCTGTCGGCTTCGGCCTGTATGGCAGCTACCTGCGGCGCGGGCAACCCGAGTTCTAGGCTGTTCTCGCAGCTCGCGGAATTTAGCTGGGTGTGCGATGCCATAGAGCGCTTCTCGCATCTCATCGAATTAAGTGCATGCATAGAGCAGCTTCCTGCTCTCCAGCTGGAGAGTCGTTGGACAGAATGCCACTGTGCCAAGTCCCCGCCGGAAGTCTCACGCTTGCCGGCGCTCGTAGTGGGAGAACTACCATGGTCAATAATTGCGCTAATCCGCAATGTAACAAACCACTCGTCTATCTACGCGACGGCCGCATCTTCGTCTTCGACGTCCCAGGAGATATCCTCGGACCTGAGGGCAAGCGCTCCCGCCACATTGAACATTACTGGCTCTGTGGCGACTGCTCGCCCTCGCTGCAACTGGAGCGAAACAGCACCGAAGGCGTCAAGGTGCTCCCTCGCGCCCGTGTACATGCCTACCGGCAGTCGACACTGCCGCCTGCCCCGGCCCTCGCCTCCTGAAAACCCTCTTCTAGCGAGGCTCGTTGGCGGTATTCCTTGAAACCTGACCTCCAAAGCGCACCTCACCATGGGTGCGCTTTTTTCTGTCGCTCTCCCTCCCTACCTCCCTCTTCAAACCAGAGTGCTGCCATCGCCCATCTCCATATGAGTGAGCTCTTCCCGGGTGCTACACTCGCCGCATATGAGCGAAGGCAACCGTAGTAGCTCGACATGGGTTTGGGTGCTGGGTGGCTTCGGCATCTTTATCCTGCTGCTTTGCGTCCTCGGCGGCATCGGCTACACCGTCGCGACCGTGGTCAGCTCCTCCGGCACGCCCGGCTTCGGCGCAGGCAACGGCAAGATCGGCGTGATTGAGCTGACCGGCGTCATCCTCTCGCCCGACACCGTCGTCGATCAGCTGCAGGCCTTTGCCGACGACGACTCCATCCGCGCCATCGTGCTCCACGTCAACTCGCCCGGGGGCGGCGCCGCAGCCTCGCAGGAGATCTACGAGGAGGTTCGCAGCATTCGCAAGTCCAAGCCCATCGTGACTTCGATTGAGAGCGTTGGCGCGAGCGGCGCGTACTACATCGCTTCCGGCTCGCAGAAGATCTACGCCAACGAGGCCAGCGTCGTGGGTTCGATCGGCGTCATCATGGAGTGGACCAACTATGGCGACCTCATGCACTGGGCCAAGCTCAAGCCGGAAGTGATCGCCTCAGGCCCGCTCAAAGATGCCGGCGACCCCACCCGCGACATGACACCGGCCGAGCGCGCCTACTTCCTGACGCTGGTCAACAACATGTTCGCTCAGTTCGTCCGCGATGTCGCCCAGGGCCGCGGACTGCCTGAGTCGACCATCAAGCCCTTGGCCACGGGCCAGGTCTGGACCGGCCAGGAGGCAGTCGGCCTGCACCTGATCGACGCCAGCGGCGGCTTTCGCGACGCCCTGATGGCGACCGCGAAGCAGGTCGGTATTCGCGGCGAGCCGACTGTGATCAAGCCTTCTGTGCACCACCGGTCGCTGCTCGAAGTCCTCACTGGCGACGCGAGCGACCTGTTCCCCAATCCGGCAAAGCTGCTTGAAAAACAACAAGGCTTTTATTTTCTTTGGCGTTAAAGCGTGCATCTATCTCATACAAGGGTCGATGCGCGACACTTGGGAGTTCAGCAAGCGATGACCAAAGCAAATCTAGTCGAAGAAGTGTTAAAGCTCGGCGATCTGACGCGCCGCGACGGAGAGATCATCGTGGACACGATCTTCGAATCTGTCATTGGCGCGCTTAAGTCGGGAGACAAAATCGAAATTCGTGGTTTCGGCAGCTTCCGTATCCGGCAACGCAAGCCGCGCGTGGGCCGCAATCCGAAGACAGGAGCGAAGGTGGAGGTACCGGCCAAGCGGGTTCCCTATTTCAAGCCAAGCAAGGAGCTACGTGACCTGGTCAATCCCGTCGAAAGAACAAAGGCGGAACACCCGGGCGAAAAACATCCTGCCGCATGAAAATAGCTTCTTGGTGGCTCTTGATCTTCTAGCGCACAATCCCCAGTAAGCAACGGCGCTGAGAGTTTTCCCCCGCACTTAGGTCCTTCGCACCCCCACCACAGCCATCATTCTCCCGGTCCTACCACGCTCGGCCCGATGGGAGAAGAATCGATCCGTCTGGCAGCTGGTACACGCGCCAGTCATGGTGATCGCCGCGTTATCCAGCCCGGCGGCCAGCAACTGCCGCCGGTTCGCCTCTGCGAGATCGAGGCGGAGCTCAGCCCCGTCGCCTACTGCGAGCAGCTCAGCACCATACGCAAATCGGCCCTCGAACAGATTACGAAGCTCTGCACCCACGGTGTAGCAGCAGGCGCCGATCGCCGGACCTACAGCAGCCAGCAGCTCCACAGGCGCGCTGCCAAACTCCTCCCGCATCCGAACGATACCCTGCTCGACGATCTGCTGCAAGGTCCCGCGCCAACCCGCATGAAAGGCTGCTACCGCTCGCCGGCGAGTATCGACCACCAGCACCGGCACACAATCCGCCGTCAGGACGCCGAGAAGCACCTCAGGCACATCGGTCATCAGCCCGTCGCCCTCAAGCAGCGGCGCCTCGGCCGAACCAAGCACGTGCGACTCATCAACTCGGTGCACGACAGAGGAATGAGTCTGGTGCAGTCTGACCATTCCAGGAGCGACATCGCTCCCCGTGAGGTGCGTAATCAGCAGCTCACGGTTCGAGGCGACTCGCTCACGGCTGTCCTCCGCCGTAAATCCAAGATTCAGCTCGCCGGCTGCGCGATAGACCGTTGTTCTACCGCTAGCCCGCGTGCTGAACCCGTGCACCAGCCAGGGCAGTTCCTCCCAGCCAGCCACGCGCACCATTTCAATCCCGTCCGATGCGACCGGCACGACTTACTCCTTCGATCCGTCTTCAAGCTTTCCAGCCGTGAGTACGGGCAAGTCGAGCTTCTCGTCTCGCGCGGCCAGCTCTTCCAGCTGCCGCCTCCAGTCCAGCGTGTCCAGAAAGCCACGACGCTCACGCCAGCCGGGCTCGACGATCACGTGCAGCTCAAGGTAGACGCGCGTGCCCAGCAGCTGCTCAATCTGCTGCCGCGCGCGGGCGCCGATCGACTTGAGCTTTGACCCACCCTTGCCGATCAGGATCGCCTTCTGTCCATCGCGCTCGCAGTAGATCGCGGCAGCGATGCGTGTCAGTGGCAGGCGGGTCAGCTTCTTCCCCTTCGGCAATGGGGGCGGCTCTTCAAACTGCTCGATGACCACGGCCGATGCGTACGGCACCTCTTCGCCGGTCTCGACCAGGATGCGCTCGCGGATCAGCTCGGCCACCAGGAAACGCTCAGGCTGGTCGGTAAACTGATCCTTGGGAAAGTGCCGCTCGCCCTCCGGCAGGTGCTTGACCAGGGTCTCGACGAGCCGCTCCAGGCCGTCGCCTTTTTTCGCCGATAGCAGGATCACTTCGGCAAACGCATGCTGCGCGCTCAGCTCGGTGATCATGGGCAGCAGCTTCTCGCGCGGGATCAGGTCAATCTTATTAATGAGAAGAAAGACCGGGCAGTCAAGCCTGCGCACCAGATCAAAGACAAACGCGTCCTCACTCTGCTCGAAGCCGCGCTTGCGCCGAGCGGGGCGCGGCTCGGATGGGTTCGCCTCCAAAGCCTGCTGCCCAGCGACCAGGCTGACTTCACCTCCGGCGGCCGCAACCGGCTCCTCCGCCAGCTCCAGTCGCCGCGACGCATCGACCATCACCAGTACCACATCCCGGCTCTCGAGCGCGTCGTACACCACCTGCATCATCTGCTTGTCGAGCAGCGTGCTCGGCTTGTGTACTCCCGGCGTGTCCACAAACACAATCTGCGCCGCCGGATGTTTCCCCTTCACCGCCGCCACATCGACGATCCCGTGAATCCGCGTTCGCGTAGTCTGCGGCTTGCTTGTGACGATCGCCACCTTCTCGCCCGTCAACGCATTCACGAGCGTCGATTTGCCCGCGTTCGGCCGCCCCAAGATCGATACAAATCCAGATCGCAACCGCTTACCCTCTTCCTGCCGAACTCTCCTGCGCGCCTGCGTCGCCAACCGGCAGCGACACCCGCAGCCGCTCGATGCGCCGGTCCGTAGAGGCCAGGATCGCGAATCGCAGCCCGCTCTCCTCAACCACCTCGCCCGTCATCGGGATGCGCCCCGCCGTCTCACTCACCAGGCCCGCGACCGTAGTCGCTTCGTAGTCCTCCGGCGCCTCCCACGCGCCGTCCATCAGCTCTTCAAGGCGAGCCAGGTCGAGCGAGCCCGGCACCGTCCAAGCTTTGCCTCCCGACCCGTCGCTCTCGTCGATCACAGATTCGGTTTCATCCGCATCGTGCTCGTCATGGATCGTGCCGACGATCTCCTCCAGCAGATCGTCGATCGTCACCAGCCCGGAAACTCCGCCGTACTCGTCGACCACTATGCGCATATGCTGCTTCTCGCGCTGCATCTCCCGCAATAGCTCGTTCGCCTTCTTGCTCTCAGGCACAAAGCTTGCCGGCCGCGCAATGGAGGCGACCGTCTGTGTCTTGGCCTCAACATCGGTAATCTGCAAAAGGTCATGCGCGAAGACGATCCCGGTGATCGTGTCGAGCGTGTCCACGTAGATCGGGACGCGCGAATGCGGCTTGTGCTCGAGCTCGCTTAGCAGTTCCTCAAGTGTAGCCGTCGCCTGCACCGCAAAGATGTGCGGCCGAGGCGTCATGATCTCGCGGACCACCTTATCGCCAAACTCGAACGCCGAGCGGATCAGCTCGTGGTCGCCCTCTTCGAGAATGCCCTCTTCCTGTCCTGCTTCGATCAGCGCGTTGACGGCCGCCGCGTCATCCTCTTCCTTGCTCTCGCTTAGCGGGCTGACCAGCTCAACAATCGAGATTAGAAAACCAATCAGCAGCGTGACTGGCAGGAAGAGGTAAAAGAGCACTCTTAGCGGCCACTCAAATCGCACCAGCCAATCGCCTCGCGTGCGCGCAAAGAAGATGTAAGGCAGCAGCCGGTTAAAAATCACAATTACCAGCACCGAGCCAAACACAGCCTGGGCGATCTCACCTGCACTGGGGCGGTCGCGCGCGCCCCCACGGTCAAAGAGCATCGCCCCAAACAGTAGCGTCAGGCAGGCGAGGGAAAGCTGCGCCAGCACCGAAGCCGACAGCGTCAGCTGCTCGCGTCCCAGGCCCATCTTTGGCTCGATCCGCTGCTCCCAGACGTCGATATTCTCCTGGAACTCGCGGGAGAGAAACTTGCCCATCTCGGAGTAAAGCCTGTCTACGTAAGAAGCAAGCGTCAGTATTCCCAGGAGCAGACAGATGAGGATGGCAGAGGCATAGCCCATTACGCGTGTGCCTTGGCTGCAGTCGTTTTTTTCCTGCTCGCATGTCTTACCAAAGCCACATGCAGCTTTTCCGAATTCGAACCCGGGCGTTCCACATCTCGCTTCTGAGCTGCGAGCACCACAACAGACCCAGCAGCCTTGGCCGTCCTCTGGATCAATCCCGCAGGCAAGCCGAACTCCCGCCGCAGCTTGGCTTCACGCCGTTCCATCTGCCCGGTATCTCGCTCATGATCCATACCCGACAGATGCAGCAATCCATGCAGCACCAGTATCTCGACCTCAAGCAGGAGCGCATGTCCCAGGCTCTCCGCCTGCCGCCGCGCCGTATCGACCGAGATCGCCAAATCCCCGCCCGGCACCTCTTGCCCCTCAAACACAGGCGCGCCGGCAGGAAACGAGAGCACATCGGTAGGCTTGTTCTTGCGGCGAAACGTCCGGTTCAGCTCGCGCATCCGGTCGTCCGTAGTCACGAGAACCGTCACCTCGCCCGCCAGACCCACGCGCTCACAGGCGTCTATCAAAAATCGGGAGAGCTCCCGTTTCGGCAGTGCAGAGCGGGGCACATAGGCATCAGGTTCAATCAGGATCATATCTGGGGCCCCAGGGTGCGGCCGGCGTTCCACCTCAGGAATCAGGAAAAACAAACAGGAGACCGGCAAGGTCTCCTGTCTTCCTGTCTATGGTACCGCACTGCCTCTTCAGGATGAGACCTACTGCGGCTGCGTCGCCTTCGCCTTCGCAGCCTCACCCATGCCCAACGGCATCTGCTCCGCCCGTCCAAAGTGGTCATACGCCCGGATAATGCGCTGCACCAGGTGATGCCGCACCACATCCCCATCCTCAAAGTGCACGAACTTGATCCCGTCCGTTCCCTTGAGGATCTGCATTGCTTCTACCAGCCCCGACTTGCGCGGATTCGGCAGATCAATCTGCGTAACATCACCGGTTATCACGGCCTTTGAGTTATTCCCCAGCCGCGTCAGGAACATCTTCATCTGCTCCGAGGTCGTGTTCTGCGCCTCGTCCATGATGACGAACGCGTCGTTCAGCGTGCGGCCACGCATAAATGCGAGCGGCGCTACCTCGATCACGTTCCGCTCGAGCATCTTGTCCACCCGCTCCGGCTCGATCAGGTCGTAGAGCGCGTCATACAAGGGCCGCAAATAGGGATCGATCTTCTCCTGCAGGCTCCCAGGCAAAAAGCCCAGCCGCTCCCCGGCCTCAACCGCCGGCCGCACCAGCACAATGCGGCTGACTTTCTTGGCCAGAAGAGCCGCTGCGCCCATCGCCACCGCCAGGTAGGTCTTGCCTGTGCCCGCCGGCCCAATGCCGAACACCATGTCATTGGTCTCGATCGCCTCAACATAGCTCTTCTGGTTTAGCGACCGCGGCTGCACCATCCGCTTGGTTCCTGGCGCTGATCGCTGCTTGCCGCTCTCCACCAGCTGCCGCAGACTCACCGTAGCGTCGGCAACCACCAGCTTCAACAACGCCAGCAATTCGCCATTATGCGGGTGCACTCCCTTTAGCCGAAGCTGCTCAAAGTCGGCAAAGATGCGCTCCACGCGCGAGACAGGCTCTGCCTCCCCCTCCACATAAATCGCGTCAGACCTGAGATCGATACGCACATGGAGCGAATCTTCCATGAGCCGGAGGTTTTCGTCGCGGGTCCCGAACAAGGGCTCAAGATGGGGCGTAATATCGAGCGCTTTTCTCATCAAGCTGGGTATGGACCTCCGTCTGCACCGCCAAGCCAGATCAAGGCTGGCAGCTCAGGCTGTTAATTGCATTGGTTGGTTGCGGGCACCATGGTAAGCGGGTGGCACTGCCTGCGAGAGGGATAGACGAGCGTCTCGCGCCATTGCTGCCGCCAGCGGCCGGCTGCGACACGAAGTAAGGATTGTGGCTGGAGCGAGCAGAGGCTTTCGGATGGCAGGCATGGGAAACGCCGTGGCGGGGTACAAACGCTTCACCGTCGATGCGATGAGGGGCAATGCGCTCAGAGTAGCGCTGTGCTGCGCCAACGTCAATGGCTGTTCCGCGGCGGGCCGAATAATTTCCACCACAGTGGAACGTTGGTACGCCGCGCGGCCAACGCTGACCGCCTGCGCTGACTCCTACTTTGCACGGGACACGTTCCCCGTACGATCCCACAAAGAGGTGCACCATGGGTTTCCTGACACCGAATGATATTCAGAACTTCAAGTCGCTCTACACACTCCAGCTGCGCTACCTGCTCTCGGCCGAGAACCAGGCCGTCAAGGGCATGCAGAGCATGATCGACGCCGCCGAAGATGAGCAGGCCAAAGGGGCCTTCCAGTCGCACATGCAGGAGACCGAGGTTCAAGCCGAGCGCTTGACTCGGCTGATCGCCGATCTAAACGGCGATGTAGACGACAAGAAGTGCGCCGTGACCGCTGCGCTGATCGCTTCCGCAGCCAACATCATCTCCGAGTCCGAAGCAGGTCCGGTCCGCGATGCTGGCCTCGTTGCCAGCGGCCAGAAGATCGAGCACTTCGAGATCGCCTCCTACGGAGCCGCTCGCGACTGGGCGAACCTGCTCGGCTACCGGGAGCATGCTGCTCTTCTTGAAAAGACGCTCGAGGAAGAGAAGCACGCCAATCAGCTGCTAAACACGATTGCTCAGCGCGCCAACCAGGAAGCTTCAGTTGCTGTTACGGCATAGCTGCCGCTGCAAGGAATAGAGAAAGCAAAGAGGTCAGGCATTCGCGTCTGGCCTCTTTCCCATTCTGAGTGCCAAGGCGCTTTACCTTGACCGCGCCGTCTCAATCACCTAAGCTTAAGGTTTGTAGGGGAGGCGAGATTCCGCACATCCCAATTCACTTGAAGAAAGTCTAGATACCCGATGGCCAACCATGTCTCCTCGCTCAAGCGAGTTCGTCAGACCAAGAAAAAGACCGTAGTCAACCGCTCCAACAAAAGCCGTATCCGTGGCAGCTTGCGCCTGTTGCGCGAGGCTCTCGCCAAGGGCGACCACACGGCCGCCATGGAGCAGTATCGCCTTACAGCGTCTGCCCTCGACAAGAGCGTCCAAAAAGGCATCCTGCACGATAACACCGCCTCGCGCTATAAAAGCCGCCTGAACGCTCGGGTGAAGGCGCTCGCGACTCCGAAAGCCGCCTAGGCTCCTTTTTCTCCGCACAAAAGAAGGCCAGGAGTTTCTCCCGGCCATTCTCTTTTAACATCCCAATCACCGGATCACTTCCACAGCCTTGGAGCGTCGGATCGCCCGATCCTTGGTGACCAGCGCAGCTCCTTTGTCGAGCGCCGTTCCGCCAATGATCCTGTCCATGGGAGCGGACGGATACTCGTCGGGAAGGTCCGCAGCCCGGCGCAAGATGGAGCCACTCAGGCAGCGCAATGCAGTTTGCCTCCGTCTCGAACAGGAACGACTCTATCGAATCGAAGGGAACACGCTTCTTCCTTGCCGGCCAAGCGATCTCGTAGAGACTCACCCCGAGATAGCCACGCCCCCATGCTTGCGAGCCGCGCGGATCGCCTCACCAGCGGCCTTCGAAAGCGTATCTCGTCAGCCCCAATGAGGGCCGCGTCGGCCATGTAGCTTTCCTCCACTCAACCCCACTCTCGCTTTTCCGGTTACTTGACAAGGTCCGGACCACCTGACTGCAAGAAGGGGCGGGGACTTTGACTTAGAAAGTAGTTATAGAAGCCCACCTCCCACATTCCCTGGATTATCGAGACAGCCGTCCATACCTGTGTCTGGTTCAACGATCCACATAGTTGGTTCAGAAGCTTTGGCTACTCCCTCGACAATGTCTTCAAAAGTGGCTGCCTGAAGCGCGATGGGAGGTATGTCTAGATCGAGCGATGGTCCGGCCCACCCGTAGCCGGTGGGATGGCAACCCGTTGCCTCTCGAATGCGAAATCCTAGATAAGGATCGAGTGACGAAATCGCCTTTCCATCAAACTCGAATGGGCCGAGTGGCATGGTAAGAATCCGATTCAGAGGACTCTTCGGATAAGTGGGAGTGATAATGGATAGCGATCCTCGCCGCACAATTGCATAT
>CAXTMM010000031.1:26221-26599 GCA_964245415.1 uncultured Acidobacteriaceae bacterium
GACCCTGAGAGAACGAACTGGATGAGTTCGCCCGCAGTCTGACGGTCTCGCGTCAGCGTAATAGGCTGCTGAAGAAACTCGAGATCACCAGCTTCGACCAGCAGCGAGATTTTTGTGCTTGCACCGATCTCCGCCAGGGCGACAAGCCTGGACCGACCCTTGACCTCAAAATGCTCAATGCGGCGAAGCACTGGATCGGTAGCCTGTCCATAGAGGGATCCGGCTGCGAGAAACATGAGAATCGCTACAACTGCTTTCATATCTTCAGCATCCCCGCCGTTTAAGTGATTTCGAACACATCCCCAGCCTTCTCCCGCTCTTCCGCCGCTTTCTCCGCCACCTGCCGCGCGATCCAGTAAAACGGCCCGGCCTTCACCC
>CAXTMM010000032.1:0-594 GCA_964245415.1 uncultured Acidobacteriaceae bacterium
AGCCTGGACGGCAAATCACTCTCCGGCCTGCGCAAGGACGTGGTCGTCGTCAAAGCAAACTCTGTCGCCGAAGTAGACTTCACGGCAAACAATCCTGGAGCTACACTCTTCCACTGCCACCAGCAGAGCCACATGGACCTCGGCTTCATGACCCTGTTCGCCTATCAATAAAAGTGTAGGGTCTCGCGCTCGGGATGGATCAGGACCTTTGCGAGCAGAGCAGCCGCCCCTTGCTAGGCTCCCGAAAACCATGCACACCCGCAGCGTATCGCCGGCCATTGGCCTTCTGCTCCTCGGTGCGAGCAGCATGCGCACCGAACGGCTCTCGGATATCGCCGGTGGCACAGGCTGGGGTATCGTCTCTTAAGAGCCGCGCCGGCACGGCGGCAGTCGTCATTGGTATTTCCGCGGTAAAGATGGTGCTGACCATGCGCGCGTGGAAACTAAAGCAATTTCCCGGCAGCCAGGTCCCGCACCAGGTCGCGGTCCGCAGCAAGAAAGTCGAAACTGGGCAAATCCCGCAGCGTACACCACTGCATCGTCTGAAAGATATTGTTGGTCAGCTCGCCCTCAAACTGATGCACGGCAAAGAAC
>CAXTMM010000032.1:604-3633 GCA_964245415.1 uncultured Acidobacteriaceae bacterium
GAGCCGCACACGCGGGGCGTCGCGCATCATCTGCCTGACCACCGACGCCGTCGCATCGGTCGAGGCATCGTCCATGACGATCACTTCGAGCGAAACGCCGGTTGACGCGAGCACCGACCGCACCGCCGCTTCGATAGGTATGCCGGATTCGCGCCACACTGCTGCCGATCCGTGCCTGGATCCCAAGCTCCTCGTCCAGTTCCCGCACCAGCGCCTGTTCGGGCGTCTCGCCGGCCTCGATCTTACCGCCGGGAAACTCCCACTTGTGCGCCATCGGCTGGTCAGCCCGGCGTTGGCAGATCAACACTTCACTGCCGCGCAGAATCAGCGCGGCCACTACGTAGCGAACCGTTTTTGTCTCCGGTGTCCCGGCCTGCGAGCGTCGCTCTGTCGATCCTCCAGGCTGTGAATCGGGCAGGCTCATACATGCCTTGGATGTGCTTACCCGTTGATAGGGCTGACTTTTCTAATGCGGGTATGAAGGCAGGTTCTGCTGGGTGAAACAGGCCGCACACACTTGATGATTCCGTGTCGGTGTGGCATCAGGGCTTGAAGCAGCGCCACCCCTGCTCGGCGGCGATTGGCAGAAGACCGGCATTTGCGTTGACCGGAAAAGCATGCCGCGCGATTGCGAGCATCGCCGCATCGTGGATGGAGTTGCCGAAAACCGCATCGGGCGATGCAAGCCCAGCCTTCACAAGCGCTTCTGCCTTGGCTTCATCGGTCGGTACGGCCAGCAGCAGGTCGGTAATCATCCCGTCCTCAACTGCGACCTCGACCGCAAGGATTCTCTCCCGCGGGATCAGAAATCCTGAGCGCCCATTCGCCCCCACGCCAGCTTCAATCACCCAGCGGCTGGTCGAGCTGACCGCCCACAGCTCAGTCCCGGCCTTGCGCAGCGCATGAACAAGGATTGCCATAGCGGGAAAGATCGTCGGCATGATCCGAGCTTGTACGTAAGCGTGGGCTGCTTCCTCGAGCAGGATTTCAGGCAGCCCCGCATACAGCTGCACCATCTCGCCGCACATAGCCGCTTCATCCACCTGACCGGCCTCGTAAAGCCGGTAGCGCTCCTCAATCGCCGCCCGGCGCTCTGCCGAGACCATGCCATGTTCAAGCGACCACAGCATGAAGCCAAGCCCCGCGTCAGGACCCCACAGCGTCCCATCGCAGTCAAACACAGCCGTACGCGGTTCGACCGCGAGCACCGCTGCGTGAAACTCTTCCGGCGTGTACGGCTTTACAGCATTTTCAGCATCGATTGCTCTCATCGTCCTCTTGGGCGCAGCCTTCTCATAGAAGTGGCTCACACGGTAGTAACGCTGATCTCGACTTCGACATTGCCACGCACAGCATTCGAGTAAGGACAAACCTTGTGCGCTTCCGCGACCAGCTCCTCTGCCTCTGCCTGGGCAAGCCCGGAGATTTCAACCGCCAGCGCAACGCCGAGTTTGAATGGCCCTTCGGGCGTTGAGGATAGGGTGACCGTCGCGTCGACCGTAGTGCCAGTCAGATGCTGGCCCTCCTTCCGCGCCAGGTAGAGCATCGCATTCTCAAAGCACGCGGCGTAGCCGGCCGCGAAAAGCTGCTCGGGATTGGTCGCATTCTCCGGTCCGCCCAGGCTCTTCGGCTGGGCCAGCTTCAGCTTCAGCAAGCCGTCAGAGGAGGCTACGTAGCCATCGCGGCCACCCTCGGCGCGCACTCTTGCAGTGTAAAGAATAGGCATGTTTCTCCCCTCATCAGCCATGGGACGAGGTAGCACGCTCTAACACCCATGACTCGACTACGCAAGTCTAAGTGTATCCGGTCGCTTGCGGGTACCGCGGCTTTGCAGCACCAGCCCCTTGAGCAGATGCTTTTTTCCAAAAAGGTACACTCGCCGCTACCCCCCAGGCCTAGGGGAGGCCGCGCATGCCGCCTTCGCTCGCGATAATGGGCTTATGAAAGCAACTGCATACCGCGGGCCGGTCAGGTGAGCACGCTCGATCTTCTCGCCTCCTACGTCGCCTACCTGCGCGTCGAGAGAGGTCTGCGCCCACTCTCCTGCGAGGCTTACCAGCGCGACCTGCTGCAGTTTTCCGAGTACCTTGGAAGCCTCCATCAAACGCCGGCCAACGCACGTCAGGAATCGGTAAGCGGCTTCTTGCGGCACTTGGCTGAGCACGGGATAAGCGCCCGTTCGGCCGCCCGCAAGCTCTCCTGCTTGCGCGGCTTCTATCGCTGGCTGCTGCTCGACAAACGAGTGACCCACGACCCAACGCTGCACCTCGACTCACCTTCGACATGGACAGTTTTACCGAAATCGCTGGCCGAGAGTGAGATCACAATCATGCTCGATCACGCCGCCGCCCCCCCCACCCACAAAGCGAAGACGGCCGCTGCACGCGCGCTCGCCGGTGCCGCGCAGCTGCGCAACAAGGCCCTTCTCGAGCTGCTCTATGGAAGCGGCTTGCGTGCCTCCGAAGCTTCCGACCTGAACGTGGCCGACCTCGACCTGGCCGCCGGCCGCCTGCGGGTCCGCGGCAAAGGCGACAAGGAACGCCTGCTGCCTCTGGGTGTCCAGACCATCGCCGCACTGGGCAAGTACCTGGCCGACGGGCGCCCAGTGCTGGTTGCCGCTGCGCGTAAGCGGGAAAGAAAAAGCGGAACCCACCGGATCTTCTTGTCCACACGCGGCGGCCCGCTTCTGCGCCTGGCCATCGGCAACATCGTCAAGGCCACCAACCCCAAGGCCAGCCCGCACATGCTACGTCACAGCTTCGCTACCCACATGGTCGAGCACGGCGCCGATCTGCGTACTGTCCAGACCCTGCTTGGCCACGTCGACATCACCACCACCCAGGTCTACACACACGTAGCACTCGGACGGCTGAAGACTGTTCACCGTCTGCATCATCCGCGCGAGCAGCGCAGAGGCGGCAATGCGCAGGGCTGAAGCACCGATCATAGAACCCACACGAGAGCCGACAAGGCTCGAGCGCCTGGCAGACGAGTACCTCACCGCGCTTGCGCATGAGCGTGTGGGGGGA
>CAXTMM010000032.1:3643-6911 GCA_964245415.1 uncultured Acidobacteriaceae bacterium
TTCCTGGCCGAGCTGGAGCAGGCCAACCGCTCCCCCCACACGCTCCGCGCCTACCGCCGAGAGCTCGCCAACTTTACCGGTTGGCTGGCCGGCGCGCTGGCCCCCGACGCGCAGCCCGGCGCGATCACCCACCTGCACATCCGCACCTGGCTCGGCACCCTCCACACCGCCGGGCTTGAAAAGACCTCGATCGCCCGCGCCCTGGCGCCGGTCCGCTCCTGGCTCAAGTGGATGGCGCGCCGCGGCCTGGTCGAGCAGAACGCAGCTCTGCTGGTCTCCACCCCGAAGCAGTCCAGCCGCCTGCCCCGCGTGCCCAGCTCCGAGCAGATCAACGGGCTCATCGACAGCGTCGGCAGGCAACACGCTGCCCGCAGAACCAGCCGCACGCCCCCTACACTCGAGGACACCCTCGTCACCCCGCCCGCAACCCGCAGCGCCTGGCCCATGCGCGATCACCTCATCCTGGAGCTGCTCTACGGCTGCGGCATCCGCAACGCCGAGCTCGCCGGTCTCAACCTCGCCGACCTTGACTGGGCGAACGGCGTGCTGCTGATTCGCGGCAAGGGCCGCAAGCAGCGCTACGTGCCCATGGGTCAGGCCGTCGGTTCCGCACTGCAAGCCTACCTGCCCGAGCGCAGCACCCTGCTCTCCCGCGCTGGTCTCGATCTAAAGCCGCTGCTCATTCCGCTGCGGCCCACCAAGGGCAGTAGGCTCACGACCCGCTCGATAGGCCGCATCCTCAAGCAGCTCGCCATCGCCCACGGCCTACCCGCCGAAACCCATCCTCACACCCTCCGCCACGCCTTCGGTACCCACATGCTTGAGGAAGGCGCGGATCTGCGCGCCATTCAGGAGCTGCTCGGCCACGAGCGCCTCTCTACCACCCAGCGCTACACCCAGCTCACCGTCACCCAGGTCACCGAGGTCTACGACCGCACCCATCCCAGGGCGAAGTAGCAAAGTCTGTGCGAAGCGATCAGGCTGCGGAACGGAACTGCATTTTCACTCCTTTTGCCGGCAACTCGCTCCCTGTATCCTGCGCCATCTAGTACGCGCCAGCTTCCATGAAGCCGGGGATCGATCTTCCATCCCTGCGAGAGGGTCGCGTCGCAAGTCTTTCGCCGAACTTGCGAGAGCCTACGCTTAGCGTAGCTTTTCGCGGTGCACACCTGAGATGGGTCACTAACGGCTTCGCTTTAGGAGGGCTTCCGCGGGGATCTTGCAGGGATTTTACTGGTAGACACTCGGATGGAACGGTAGCATGCTGTGCCGCCCCAACTCTCGCATTTGAGGCGTTTCCTTTGCGGGCGCGCCTAGTCACAGATACGGGACAACTCTGCTGCTTTCATTGGGAGTGCTACTCTCGGCTTGAGCAATCCAGTCCCGCCAGTGAGGCAAAGTGGCGTCTTCGCAAAAACGGCTCGCAATGTGGGAGGCTCTGCTCGATGCAGAGATGAACGAGTGCTTCTGGTCAGGAGAGGCGCAGCGGGCCAACACTGTGGACTTGGCGCTCAAGTGGACGTCAGCCATTCTGTCCAGCGGAACGGTAGCGTCTCTCCTGACCAATCACCCGTCTCTTCCCTGGCTGACCCCGGCGGTGGCCATCCTGACCAGTGTGCTCTCGGTCTCTCAGGTCGTCTACTTCAACTCAACTCGACTGAAGAGCCTCAGCGTCCTGGCAGCTCAATGGAGTAACCTCGCTCGCGACTACAGGCTCCTTTGGGCTAAGTGGGAGGACGCCGTGGGAGACGATCCCCCAACAGTCTGGGAAGCGTTCGAAGTCGTTGTCAAACGTGAACGGCAGGATGAGTCTGGGTTTAGGATTAATCAGAAACGATTGCGTTTTGCCCAGCGGCAGGTAAAG
The DNA here is from genome assembly GCA_964245415.1 of uncultured Acidobacteriaceae bacterium. Taxonomy (GTDB): domain Bacteria; phylum Acidobacteriota; class Terriglobia; order Terriglobales; family Acidobacteriaceae; genus EB88. The sequence continues at coordinate 5,508 of CAXTMM010000032.1, forward strand.
GAAAATCGGAGACTACCATGAGCGAGAGACAAGCAAACAACGAGGCGCCTGTCCAACTACCTAATCCCCCTCGTCCTGTCCCCCCCCCACCGCGCAACCTGCCTTATGGCGAACCGCGAAACAATACTCGTGACGGTATCGAGAAGGCAGCTCGCCCCGAGGCTTGGCCACCACCTCCAGAGCGCACAAACCGGTAAGTTTGCGAACCATGGATCGCAAACGGAGACGCCAGCTTCTCCGGCGTGATGCACTCAACTCCCGTGACCACTACCGTGCGATTCTAACCCGGGCCGGTAGGCACCAGCGCTGTCCAGGTAGATCCCCGCGTCTAAGTCCTAGCCGCTCTTCCGAACCTAGAACGGCGATCACGCCCTCAGCCGCGGTGTCCGCCCCTACGGCCAGTAGTACATTAGATGATGAGGGTTTTCTCTTGATCGGTAGTGTGCTGACAAAGGTTTTCGGGACCAGCAACGAGCGCATCATCAAGCGCCTGCTGCCCGTAGTTGCAGAGATAGCGGAGTTCGAGCCGGCTATGCAGGCGCTCTCCGATGAACAGCTGCGCGCAAAGACAGTCGAGTTTCGCGCCCGCATTGCAGCCTCGCGCGGAGCGCTGAGCGATTCGGACGAAGAAGGTGCGATCGGCATCGCCGAGGCCGAGAAGCAGGTGCTCGACGAGCTGCTGCCGGAGGCCTTCGCAGTCGTCCGCGAGGCGGGCAAGCGCGTCGTCAACATGCGCCACTTTGACGTTCAGCTGATCGGCGGCATGGTGCTGCACCAGGGCAAAATCGCCGAGATGCGCACCGGCGAAGGCAAGACGCTCGTCGCGACGCTGCCCGTCTACCTGAACGCGCTCGCCGGGCGCGGCGTCCACGTTGTCACCGTCAACGACTACCTGGCCAAGCGCGATGCCGAGTGGATGGGCAAGATCTACGAGTTCCTCGGCCTGACCGTCGGCGTGATCGTGCACGACCTCGACGACGCCACCCGCCGCGCCGCCTACGCCGCCGACATCACCTACGGGACCAACAATGAGTACGGCTTCGACTACCTGCGCGACAACATGAAGTTCGAGCTCGCCGACTGCGTGCAGCGCGGCCACTATTTCTCGATTGTCGATGAGGTGGACTCGATCCTGATCGACGAGGCGCGTACGCCGCTCATCATCTCCGGCCCTACCGACCAGACCACCGACAAGTACGTCAAGGTCAACCGCATCATCCCAGGCCTCGAGCGTGGCGAAGAGATTGAAGAGGGCGAGACCAAGACGCTCACTGGCGATTACGTCGTCGACGAAAAGCACAAGTCGATTACCGTCACTGACGAAGGCTGGGAGAAGATTGAAGGACTGCTCGGCATCGGCAACATCGCCGAGGTCGAGAACTGGGAGCTCAAGCACCACGGCGA
>CAXTMM010000032.1:6921-10253 GCA_964245415.1 uncultured Acidobacteriaceae bacterium
ACCGGCGCGACGTGCAGTACGTCGTCAAGGACGGCCAGAACGGCCCCGAAGTCATCATCGTTGACGAGTTCACCGGCCGCCTCATGCCCGGGCGCCGTTGGTCCGACGGTCTGCACCAGGCCGTCGAGGCCAAGGAAGGCGTGACCATCCGCCGCGAAGACCAGACCCTCGCCACCATCACCTTCCAGAACTACTTCCGGCTCTACAAGAAGCTAGCCGGCATGACCGGCACCGCCGAGACCGAGGCGGCCGAGTTCGACAAGATCTACAAGCTCGAGATCGTCGTCATCCCCACCAACCGCGAGATGCGGCGCATCGAGAACCCGGACGTGGTCTACCGCACCTCGCAGGAGAAGTACTTCGCCGTCGCCGACGAGATTGCGCGCCTGCATGAGGAAAAGCAGCCGGTGCTGGTCGGGACCACTTCGATCGAAAAGTCGGAGCTGCTCTCGCAGATCCTGCAGCGCAAGGGCGTGCGCCACGTTGTCCTCAACGCGAAGTTCCACGAGCGCGAGGCCGAGATCGTCGCCCAGGCGGGCCGGCACGGCATGGTCACCATCGCGACCAACATGGCCGGCCGCGGGACCGATATCTTGCTCGGCGGCAATCCGGAGTTCATCGCCAAGCAGGACCTCGTCCGCCAGAACCTCGCCAGGCCCGTTGCGGCTGCCGAGGGCGCAATCCAGCCAGTTGCCGCGCCCGGCATGCTGCGCTTCTACTACCAGGGCCAGGAGTTTGAAACCACCCAGGCCAGCTGGGATAAGGCCTACGCGCACCACGAGGCGGCGACCCGGCAGGATCACGAAGCTGTTCTCTCGGCTGGCGGCCTGCATATCCTCGGCACCGAGCGCCACGAGTCGCGCCGCATCGACAACCAGCTCCGCGGCCGCGCCGGCCGCCAGGGCGATCCCGGCGCCTCGCGCTTCTACCTCTCGCTTGAAGACGATCTCATGCGCATCTTTGCCAAGGAGTGGGTCTCGACCCTGCTCCAGAAGATGGGCATGGAAGAAGGCGTCCCGATCGAATCAGGCATGATCTCGCGCCGCATCGAGGCCGCCCAGAAAGCGGTCGAAGGGCAGAACTTCGAGTCCCGCAAGCACCTGCTCGAGTACGACGACGTCATGAACAAGCAGCGCGAGGCAGTTTACGGGCTGCGCCACTCGCTGCTCAAGGGACTCGACCAGCGCGAGCTGATCGTTGAGGACTACGTCGCGAACATCCTCTCGACCATCCTCGATGAGACCACCCCCGAGAAGGCCCATCCCGACCAGTGGGATATCACGACGTTAGCCGCCAAGGTCGCCGATCACTTCGGGCTGAGTCTCGAAGCCGCCGGCATCAACGCGGCAGAGCTGACCCGCAATCAACTGGGCGAGACCATCTTCGAGCGCCTGCGCGACCACTACGCGGCCAAGGAGCAGATCATCGGCGAGCAGGCCATGCGCTATCACGAGCGCATGATCATGCTCTCGGTCCTCGACGGCTTGTGGAAGGACCACCTGCTCAACATGGACCACCTGAAAGAGGGCATCGGCCTGCGCGGCTACGGCCAGCAGGATCCACTCGTCGCCTACAAGCGCGAGTCTTTCGACATGTTTGAAGAGATGATGACGCGCTTCCAGCAGGACACCGTCCGCTACCTCTTTGTCATGCAGATCGTCGGCCCCGATGGTCAGCCGATCGCCATCCCCGCGCGCCCACGCAGCGCGGACACTCTGCTGGGCGCGCTCGAGGGTGCGCCTCAACTGGAAGCCGCGGCGCAGCTTGGAAGCGCACCTCAGTCCAGCGCGCTGCCTGCGCCTAAACCGCAGGTCATTTCGCCGGAATCTGCCCGTCCGCCCATACCGGCCACGCAAACAAATCCTCAGCCTGCCACCAACGGCGGCCCGCCGAAGAGCGCAGCAGCAGCGCAGAACCCGCGCTCTTACTCCGGTTCAGGCCCGGGTTTCGCCGCTCCTTCCCGTCCCACAGGCGCCTACACGCCCATGCGCCCGGCTCGCAACACGACCGCGCCTTCGCAAGCCCCAGCTACCTCGGTCGACAAGCTGGAGCGCGAATTTGAAGATCGAAAGCGCCGCGAACTCGCTCGCGCCCGGAGCAACGGCACTCCCGAACCCATCGCGCAACGCACCGCCGGCGACAAGGTAGGCCGCAACGATCTATGCCCGTGCGGCTCCGGCAAAAAGTTCAAGAAATGCCACGGCACCAGCGCTGCCTAGGTTAATTCCCGCGTTCGTGCTCTGACGTGTATGCTTCTTCTTTTTTCGCGCAACCTCCCGGCGTAATTCGGGTTCCCTCTACCAGAATGACGTTTCACACGGGAGTCGATACATCATGGTTAAAGATCGGACGCTCGCACGGGCAAGTCGTGTGCTCGCAAGTACTCTGCAGGCAGGTCTGCTCGTGACCGGACTGACACTCACCACCAGCGTCGCCCAGCCGCAAGCCGCGGCCCCAACCGACGCGCAACTGCAAAGCGCAGTTACAGCCGCGCTCGCAGCCGACTCGCAGCTCCGCGGTCAGCAAATCTCCGCCACCGTCTCGCAGGGTGTCGTCACCCTGAACGGTTCGGTGGCAGACGACGTACAGCGTACCGCCGCCGAGCAGACAGCGGCCCAGGTCGCGGGCGTTCGTTCAATCGACGACTCGATCGCGGTCGGCGGCCAGCCAGTGGCGTCGACTGACCAGACACCAGGAACCGCAACGCCATCCCCGGAAGGTCCGACCACAACCACTCCGCAGGACTCGACCAGCACCATGCCTCCGCCTCCGCCGGCTGACTCTTCGCAGCAGGTCCAATACCCGCAGCAAGGGCAATACCCGCAGCAAGGGCAATATCCACAGCAAGGGCAGTACTCGCAGCAAGGGCAATACCCACAGCAGGGGCAGTACTCGCAGCAGTCTGGCAGCTATCCACAGCAGCAGCGCAGCCCTTACGGGCCTGGACCGTATAGTTCCTACGCCCAGCAGCGTGGCCAGTATCAGCAGCAGCCCTACGTCCTCGGCGTTACGCCTGAGAGACAGAACGCAAGCGGGCCTGTGACCCTGAACCCCGGCCTGCTGCTTAACGTTCGCACCAGCGAGCCGCTGAGCACAGGACACCTGAAAGATGGCGAGCCTGTCCAGTTCACCGCAGCCAGCGACCTTTACGCAAACGGCGTTGTCGCCATACCTCGCGGTGCGGTGCTGACCGGCCAGGTCGTCGAGGCGAAGAACGCCGGGGCGCTCGGCGGCAGCCCCAAGCTTGACCTCCAGCTAACCTCGGTTACGCTCGGAGGCCAGACCTACCCGTTGACCTCGGATGTCTGGTCGAGCCAGGGGCCCAGTAAGAC
>CAXTMM010000032.1:10263-24164 GCA_964245415.1 uncultured Acidobacteriaceae bacterium
ACGGGCTACACGGCCGCGAACACGGTCGGTGGCGCGGCTTTCGGCGCGGTTATTGGGGCAATTGCCGGCGGCGGCGTGGGTGCCGGCATCGGAGCAGCAGCGGGTGGCGCGGGTGGCGCGTTGGTCTCGGGCGCAACGCACGGTCCCAGGCTTGACCTGCCGGCCGAAGCGCTGCTGCAGTTTCACCTGGCTGCACCACTTACGGTGCAGCCTGTGAACTATTCTGAAGCCGAGCGCCTGGCAGCTACCGTGCCCCAGCAGCCTGTGCTGCGCGCACGCCCTGCCTACGTTGTTGCGCCGTATCCTTACTACGCGCGTCCCTACTACCCGTACCCGGCCTACTATTACGGTCGCTACTAACCCAACCGTCACACCAAACTACGAGCGCTGCCCAGCTTCCCTCCTGGCCAGCGCTTGTTCTATTTTGCGGCTTTAGTGACCCTCGGCACCTCCTCGCTCGCCGACATTTGCCAGGTGTGCCGGTATGATGATCGTTATGGAAGTCCTTGCTCCCGAGACCCAGCCCAAGACCTGGAAGGCCCAGGCTGAACCAGAGCCGGCCACTTCTTCTAATCCCAGGCAGGCGCCCTCGCCCTTTTCTCTGACGCGTCGCAGCTTCCTTGGTACGGCCGGCGCGGCAGCCGTTGGAATGCTGCTATATGCAGGCGAGATCTCCCGCCACGAGTTGATGACCGAGCAACGGACGATCGCCCTCGCGAACCTGCCGGAAAGCTTCGACGGCTTCCGCATCGTCCAGATCTCCGACTTCCACTACGCTGCCTACACAGAGCCCTTCTACATCCATCGCGCCGTCGAGCGGGTCAACGCGCTCAAGCCTGACCTGGTGCTGCTAACCGGCGATTTCGTCAGCATGTCGCCGATTGAAAAGGCGAAAGCAGAAGCCTACGCGCCTCTTTGTGCCGCTATCCTCGGGCGCCTGGAGTGCCCGCTGCGGTACGGTGTTCTCGGCAATCACGACTGGATGGTCAATGCCGATGTCGTAGTCGCCTCGCTCAAAGACGTCGGCATTCACATCCTTGAAAATGCATACCTGCCGCTTGAGCGAGATGGCAAGCGGATTTGGCTGGCCGGTACAGCCGATGCACTGAGCCAGGCCGTTGATATCCCGCGATCCGTCCCTCCGCATGCCATCGCGGACAAAGAGCCGATCGTGTTCATGTGTCACGAGCCTGACATGCTCGACGTTGTTGCGCGCTATGGTGTAGACCTGATGCTCTCCGGCCATACCCACGGTGGCCAGGTTCGTCTACCATTCATGACGCCGTATTTTCTACCCCCGCTTGGCCAGCGGTATGTGGCCGGCCACTTTCTACGCGGTCGGACCCAGCTCTATGTCAATCGTGGCATTGGCGCGGTCGGGCTGCCAGTTCGCTTCAACTGCCCCTCCGAGATCACCGAGATCACCCTGCGCCCGGCTTGAACAGTTATACTGGGATGGTCGCTTAGCCGTGGACTTGGCTTGGCTTACCGCATCCGCGAGCGCTCGAAACACAAGGGAAGGTCGATCCCGAAACCATGATCCGTATCCTGCAGCAGAAAGACAACCGCATCGTCAAGGCGGTTTTCATCATCATCATCTCGATCGCCTGCATCACCATGGTGATCACGCTTGTGCCCGGCATCTTCTCTGACGCGAACGCGTCCACCGGCACCTACGCCACCATTCGCGGCGGCAACTTCTTTACCCGGACATTTGGCTCGAACAGCGAGATCCTGACCGCGGACGTTCAGATGATGTCCCAGCGCATGCTGCAGCGCCAGCAGCTGCCCGACTTCGTGCTGCCCTACATGATGCAGCGAGTCGGCCAGGGCATGGTCCAGCAGCAGGTCGAGCTCAACGAAGCCAACCGGCTTGGGCTGACCGTAAGCGATGATGCAGTGCGCAAGTTCCTGCATACAGGCGCCCTCGGTGCGGCACTCTTCCCTGGCGGGCAGTTTATCGGCGAGCAGCAGTACAAGAATCTTGTTCAATCAAACTTCGGCATCTCCACTGAGAAGTTCGAGAGCGAGATCAAGAAGGAGATCGAGGAAACACGCCTCCGCGACCTGGTCACTGGCGGCGTCAGCGTCTCTGACGACGATGTGCGCGCCAGCTACATCACCCAGGCGACCAAGATCAAATTTGACTACGCAGTCATCAGCGCGGACGACCTTCGCAAGCAGATCAATCCGACGGACGCTGAGCTGCAGGATTACTTCAGGAAGAATGCGTCCAAGTACGCCCAGGCAATTCCCGAAACGCGCAAGATCACCTACATTGCCTTTGGCGCGAATGCGGCCCCTGGCGGCACTCCGCAGGTCTCTGATGCCGAGGCACAGCAGTATTATCAGCAGCACCCGCAGGAATACAAGATCGACGACCAGGCTCGTGTGCGCCACATCCTGATTAAGGCCGAAGCGGCCGGAGGCGCACCGGCGGACGCTGCAGCCAAGACCAAAGCGCAGGGCATTCTCGACCAGCTGCACAAGGGCGGCGACTTCGCCAAGCTGGCCAAGGACAACTCCGACGATCCAGGCTCAAAGGAGCAGGGCGGGGAACTGGGCGAGTTGAAGCGCGGCCAGACGGTCCCGGAGTTTGACGCGGCGGCGTTCTCGTTGCCTGTCGGCCAGACCTCGGGGCTGATCCACACCAAGTTCGGCTACCACATCCTCCAGGTTGAGGACCGGCAGACGGCGCATACCCGCTCTTTCGATGAGGTCAGGACGCAGATCATCGCCAAGCTCACCGAGCAAAAGGAAGCGGGCCAGCAGCAGGCGTTCGCCCAGCAGCTTGCCGCGGAGGCCAGCAAGAGCAGCCTCGCGCAGACAGCGGCTGCGCACCACCTCCAGCTGCAGACGACCGATTACCTCGCACAGGATGGCGCGATCCCGGCGCTCGCCGATAGCTCAAAGCTGCTGGCGCAGGCTTTTTCAGCAGCCAAGGGCAGTGCCCCGCAGGTCGCAGCCACCGGTGATGGCTTCGCCGTTCTCCAGCTGCTCGATATCAAGGCCGCTCACGCACCGGATTTTGCAGGCTACAAGGATCACATTCTGGGCGATTATCGCGAGCAGCAGACACCGCAGCTGCTGGCGTCCAAGACCGCTGAGTTGGCATCGAAGGCCCGCGCCGCCAACGACCTAGCCGCGGCGGCAAAAGCAGTGGGCGCGACCGTCAAGTCGAGCGATCTTGTCGGGCGTGACGCCCAGGTGCCAGACATCGGAGCACTGGCCTCGACCGCTCCGCAGCTCTTTGACCTCCAGGCCGGCCAGATCAGCGGCCCTATCAACAGCGGCCGGACCGGCCTGGTCGTCAAGCTCGCTGACCGTCAGCAGCCCAGCGCAGATGACATCGCGAAGAACCTTGAGTCCACACGCGAGAGCATGCTGAACCAGCGCCGCGAAGAGGTCTTCTCAGTCTTTGTGACCAGCCTTACGAACAGCTACCAGAAGCAGGGACGAATCGTCATGAACAAGGCAGCCCAGGGTGCGCCTGGTGCGCCTGGTGCACCGGGAGGGCCCGGAGCTCCAGGGCAGTGAAGCGTTCTTCCATTTCGCTCTAGCCCGTCGCTTCGCTTTACCGGAGTGTCTTCCGGAGCATCTATCGAGGCGACGGGCTCTTTCCTTTCTTGTTCTCAAGCTCGTGCAGGATGTTCCCAACCATGCCCTTTGAACGCTCATCCGGACTGCTGCTTCACATTACCTCGCTTCCCAGTGCCGGCGGTATCGGCGATTTGGGTCCTGCTGCTTTTGGTTTTGCCAACTTCTTGGCCGCGGCTGGGCAGCGCATCTGGCAGGTGCTGCCTCTCAACCCCACCGGCTATGGCGACTCGCCCTACGGGGCGATCTCGGCCTTTGCCGGCAACCCGCTGCTGGTAAGCCTGGAAGTACTGGCAAGCTGGGGCTGGATCGGCCACGACCGCCTTGCAGAGCTGCCAAAGCACAGCGGCCCGGTTGATTTCGAAGAAGTCACCCGCACCAAGCAGCCCCTGCTTGAAGAGGCCGCAAGCCATTTTCTGCTGCACCACTCAGCAGAGCAGTGGACACGCTTCGAGCAATACTGTGAGCAGCAGCGGGCCTGGCTCAACGACTACGCCGCCTATGTTGTGCTCCGACGTAGCTTCGACTACAAACCATGGGCCGACTGGCCTGCAGAGTACTCGCATCGCGAGCCTGCGGCAATGGCCAGGCTGGCTGTAGAGCGTGGGGAGGAGCTGGCCGTGGTGAAGGGGCTGCAGTTCGCCTTCGATGAGCAGTGGCAGCACCTGCGCGACTACTGCGCTGTGCGCTCGATCAAGCTGATGGGCGACATCGCCATCTTCGTCAGCTTTGACAGCGCCGACGTCTGGACTCATCCGGACATCTTTGAGCTGCGCGAGGACCTTTCTCCAATTCATGTATCGGGTGTGCCGCCGGATTACTTCAGCTCGACCGGCCAGCGCTGGGGCAATCCGCTCTACCGTTGGGACAAGCTTGAGGCGCAAAACTTTGACTGGTGGGTAGCCCGCGTGCGGCGTGCCTGTCAGGTGTACGACCTGGTACGCCTCGACCACTTTCGCGGGTTTGAATCATTCTGGTCGATTCCCGGCGAAGATGAGACCGCGCAGCGTGGCAAGTGGGTCAAGGCGCCGGGCCGTGCCTTGTTTGCGCAGCTCGAGAAGGAGTTGGGCACCCTCCCCTTTGTCGCCGAAGACCTAGGCGTGATCACCGCCGAAGTCGACGCACTCCGCCGCGAGTTTTCATTCCCCGGCATGCGCATCCTGCAGTTCGGCTTTGGTAACCGCGGCGCGCACACATACCTGCCCCATCGCTTTGAGCCGAACACCTGCGTCTACACCGGCACCCATGACAACGACACGACGCTCGGCTGGTGGGAGAATGGCGCCTCACCCGCGGACAGGGAAGCAGCGCAAACTTATCTCAAGCCAGGCTCTGACGGGATCGTGTGGGCGATGATCCGCGCCGCCGCAACGTCGGTTGCGAACATCTGCCTGATTCCGGTGCAGGATGTGCTTGAGCTTGGCTCAGAAGCACGGATGAATGTGCCCTCGGCTGCGCAAGGCAACTGGAGTTGGCGCTGCCCGGCCGAGTTGCTCACGCTCGACATCGCGGAAAAGCTTGCAGCGCTCGTGACAGTGACCGACCGTGACGGCTCGGCAGTTGACCCTCTGCCCACGCACGCAGAGACGGAAACGGTAGCGTTACCCTAGCCGGTCAGCATAACGAGCGCCGTAGAAGAAAGCTCTAGGAGCCATCATCCTTGACCAGCATGGCGACAGGAAAGCTTGCAAAAATGTCTGCAAGAGCAAGCTTGCCGTCAAGCGCGTTAATCTTTTCGCCGGTAAACACATTGGTCCAGCGCGACGCTGATCCATCTGGCAGAGCGACAGTCATCTCACCCCAAACTTCTCCTAGCGCAAGGTCTTCTACCGATCGATCATGCGCCAGCGTGTAACTAAAACGTGGCAGCACGACGAGAACGTCCTTTCCGCGCATGTAAGCAAAGACGTGCTCTTCCTTGTCAGCAGGCAGCGAACTCAGCGGCGTATACTCCCCCTCTTCAAATACCACGGTCCACTTATTGCGCGTGCTGAGCACGCGCTGCATCGCCCAAAGCTTGACGCGCCCATCTTCAAGCGAGGCAAGCGCTTCGGCCGCGACAGTGCCCACTCCAGACGTCTCGGTGGCCTCGATCATCGCCTGCAGCGCATCGCTGCGCAGCCTGTAGTCGACCGGCCGGCGATTATCAGGATCGACCAAACTCAGATCCCACATCTCGGTCCCCTGGTAGAAATCAGGCACTCCAGGCACCGTGGCCTTCAGCACCATAAGCGCGAGCGAGTTAACCGCGCCAAACTTTCGCACCGGCTCGAGAAATTCAATTAAATCTGTAACAAACGCTGTTTCGTTCTCGTTCTCAGGGGTGAGCATCTTCGCAATAAACTCCGTCACCGCTTGCGTGTACTCTGGATTCGGTGTCACCCAGCTCACGTTGACCTTGGCCTCACTCAGCGCCTTGATCATGTACTCCTGCAGACGTTCGACCAGCTCCGCCCGCTCTTCAGCGTCAGTCATCTCCCACGGCCACACGCCCACAATCGTCTGATAGATCAGGTACTCCTCATTCGCATCCGGCGCGAGCTGTCCACCCACTGAGCTCTTGTATTTCGCATTCATCTGCTGCCAGCCGCGCACGCGCGAGGACCACTCGTCCGGCATTTCCGAGAGCACATTCAGCCGGCACCGCACATCTTCGCTGCGCTTGGTGTCGTGCGTCGAGGTAGTCAGCATCGTGTGCGGCGTATACTTCTGCCGCTGCGCATTGGCCTCGTGCAGTACCTCCGGCTTGATGCCAAACGCCTCCATCGACGAGCCAACTTCGTTCGACGAGATAAACCGGTTGTAGACATAGAACGAGGTATCTTCAACGCTCTTCGCCATCACCGGCCCGGTCAGTTGCTGAAACTTGAGCGCGAAGTAAAGCTCCGCATCGCCATACTCTTCATCGTGATCGCGCAAGGGATCACGACCCTCGCGCCCACCGAGCAGCAGCACCCGTTCCAGAAAATCAAAAGCCGAAGCATCAAGCACTGGCGCCTGCCGCTTGGCCTTGGTAACAGCTTCGTGAATTACTTCCCGATCATGATCAGAGTAGTGTCCGCGCTCATCGATGTAGGTGCGATACACAGGAAAGCAGGCGATCGTCTCGCGAATTACGCCTTCCAGAATCTTGTCAGTAAAGTCGCGCGCGCGCCGATCGACACCGGCGATCTGCGAAAGAAGATTACCCAACACATGCGCCTCGCTCGAGAGCGAGCTGTCAAGAATCATGCGCTTCGCATCGTACAGGATGCGCTCCGGCCGCGAGCGTTCGCCAAGTACCTCGGCATACAACGTGTTAAAGCGCTTCTGATTCTTGGGCTGGATAAAGAGCTGATTCGCAAAGTGAACGAAGTCATACCCTGATGTCCCTTGCACCGGCCAGTCGCCTGGCAGCACTTCGCCCGGCTCAAGAATTTTCTCGACCACGCAGTAGAGCGGCAGCTTCCCCTTCGCCCAATCCTGCTTCGCCGCAGAATTCACAACCTCCTGCTCAATGCCGGAAGCAGTCGCCTCCTTCGCGCAAGCTCCAAAGCATTGGCTTGCAACAAAGAGCTCCTGCAATCGCACAAGGTATTCGCGAGGATTAAACATGCCGTCGCAGTGGTCGATCCGCAGCCCGGTAATCTGGCCCTCCCCAAGCAACTCGCGGATCAGGCAGTGTGTCTCGGCAAAAACCTGCGGATTTTCCATGCGCAACCCCACCAGATCGTTCACGTCAAAGAATCGCCGGTAGTTGATCTGCTCAGAGGATGTCTTCCACGAGGCTAGCCGGTAGGGCTGCATCTCGAGCAACTCGTGCAGCGCGTCAAAGCTTTGCCCATCTCCCTTCGTCCCGTTGATCGCGGCCGCTGCTCTTGCGAGCCCCGGCGCCAGCTCGGCAGACTGCAAGGCTTCGGCCAGACGAGGCTTTAACGCAAGCAGCTGCTCCCGCCGCTGATCGCCGAGCGTCTTGTCAGTCGTCTCATGCGGAGCAAGATCAGCGAACTCCTGCAATAGCGCCCGAAACCCGTCTGGCACGCCATACTCCGCATCTTTGTCTCGAGGAAAAATCGTCGGGATGGTCCGCGGAGCAATGGGCATTAGGTGGTCGTAGTACGCGATACGGGCCTTCCCATCCTCGAACTTCACCTGGATATTGCCGTCCTCCAGCTCCTCGCCGTATTGCTTGCCAAGGATCGGCAACAGCAGCTTGTGCTGCATGTCCTGCTTGAGCGGGGTCCAGTCGATGTCGAAGTAGCCTGAGTACTTCGACGCCCGGCCATTCTCGAGCACATCCTGCCACCACACCGAATCATTCCCCACACCCATATGGTTTGGCACAATGTCGAGCAGCAGGCCCATGCCCGCGTCCCTGAGTGCGGCGGCGTAAGGGTTGAATGCCTCGCGGCCGCCAAGCTCTGGGTTAAGCCGGTCGTGGCGGGTCACATCGTAGCCGTGCTTTGAGCCTGGGCGCGCCTCAAAGATCGGCGAGGCATAGGCATCCCCGATCCCCAGCTGGCGCAGGTAAGGAACGATCGTCTGCGCATCAGCAAAGGTGAACTCCGAATGCATCTGGAGCCGGTAGGTAGAGCGAGGCACACGGGCGTTGGTCTGGAGCGTTTTCTCTATGCAGTCGGGCATGCTTTCTTTCTCGGGTCGTTTGTTGTCGTCCGGCTGTCCGAACAACAAAGGCTTGGATGCAGGCACGCGCCCATGCAAACGCTACACGGCTATACTGGGAAAGAAGACGGCCATCGATCTGGCCGCATGCAGTGCGATCTGAACGAGAAAAACGAGGGAGTCCCCATGCCACTTTCCGGCGAAGCCATCCGCCTGATGAACTACGTTGACGATGTATCGACCACGCTGCGCCGTATCCTTGCGCTGGCCCCCACCCTGACCGCCGACGAGCGTACCCGCGTCAGCGATCACTTGAACAAGTCAGAGCCAAGCGTCACCCAGGTGCTTGCCGCGCTAGCCAAGTAGATGAGCGCGCCTCTGGTGGGTGCTGCACCTGCCGTGCCCGCCATCGCTCGTTTCACGATCATCGGCGCCGGCGCGGAGGGTACCTGGCTTGCCGAGCGCGCCTCACGCGCCGGCTACCTGGTCACGCTGGAAGATTTAATGTCGGGCAAACGCCGTGTCGCCGCACAGCAGCTGCAAAGCTCTGTCATCTTTGCGTCAAGCGTCGAAGAAGCAGCTCGCAACGCCGATCTCGTCATTGACTTTGTTCCGGATGAACTCGAGTCAAAACTTGAAATCTTCAGCCTGCTCGATCGCATGGCCCCGCCGCATACCATCTTTGCGACGCCAACCCGCTCGCTGAGCATTGCCGATCTTGCGTCCTGCGTCTATCGGCCGGAACGGTGCGTGGCCTTGCGGTTCGGGAACTTTGCGGAGCGCAGCAACTTCACCGTCGAAGTCGTGAACGCCCCGCAAACCCTGCAAGAAGTGGCCGACGCCGTAACGGCTTTCTGGACCTCGCTCGGAGCACAAGTGAACCGCTCAACCGATCACGCATCGCTGCCCTAGAGCATCTCTTCCGCGATATAGCTAGTCCGCGTCTTCCGGCCGCTTATAAGGTTGCTTCAGGTAGAGCCGCGCTTCATTCAGCGCGCCTTGCGTGTTGTCATTGGTCTGCACGGCCTGCCGATACTCGTTGACCGCTCGATCGCGCTGCCCGGTCAGGTCGAAGATCTTGCCCAACTGCACATGGCTCCACACCTCGGTCCACCGTGGGTCGTCATCGCCACGCAGCGCATCCCGGTACGCGTTGGCCGACGCCTGGTAGTTGCGCTGCGTAAACAGCACCTCGCCGATCCGATAGCTCGCGAGCGAGCTGGCCGAGTTCGCCGTCAGCGCCTTCTGGTACTCCGCCAGCGCTGCTGCCATGTCGCCTTGCGCCACCAGCTGCTGCCCTTTGAGGATCGAGACCCTTACCTGCATGTCGGGCGTGTTCTTGAGCAGCCAGTTATTCGGGTCCACCTGGATGTGACGCGGCCGCCCAAAGGTATCGACCACATACTGCGAGTCGGATCCAACCACGTCCACCCGACGCGTCTCGGTCTTGCCATCGGTCTCAATGCGCAGCTCGGTCGGCATATTAAACAGGTCAAGATCCTGCTGTATCTCGCCGATCGTGCGGAAGCCCTTGTTGTTGCCCAACCGGTAGACCGAGTACTTGTCAGTAAACTGCGGCGCGCCCGTGCCATCCAGCCACTCTGAGAAGAAAGCAACCAGCTGCTGCTGCGACTGCGCCTCGGCGACCTTCTCGAAATCTACAGTCCGGATCGGCTTGTCCGTATACTGCGAGAGCGTCGCCCGCAGGATCGTGCGCAAACTGTCATCACCCACCTCCCAGCGCAGCATGTGGAAGACCATCGCGCCCTTGTCGAGCGTCATCTCCTGAAACTCGGGCGTAAACGGTCCCATCCTGCCTGCACTCGAAAGTGGAATCGTGTCGTAAGCAAGCGCGCCCGCCGAGACATCCTGCACCGCGGCCTGCAGCGCGCTCGGCCCCTGCGCGTCTTCAAGATAAAGCAGCTCGCCATACCTGGCCATGCCATTGGTGATCCAGGCATCGTTCTGGGTCGCCGGGCTTATCTCTGAGCCCCACCACTGGTGCGCCATCGTGTTGGCGAGCAGGCGAAAGTCGCTCTTGTTGCCGATCCGGCCCGCGGGGATGGCAGCGATCTCGGGCGCCCAGTAGGAAGGAACGGTGTCGTCCGGCAATTCGACAACATTCAGCCGCGAAGATTCGGGCAGCCCGAAGGTGCTGGTGAAGAAGGCAAACTCCTGGTTTGCCGTCTCCGCATACGCGGCAACCGCCTGCTTGCGCGTGTCAGGATTCGCCCCGGGCAGCGCATAGACCTTGATATTGGGCGACCCGGCCACCGAGACCGGCGGGTTGAACTTGCCCAGGATGATGGTGCCGGGAAATCCGGCCTTATCCCACTTGAAGTCGTACTCGTTACCAGCGAAGGTGCTCGTAGCCTGTGCAGCAGGCGTATTCTTCGCCGCCGCCGCCGCCTTGGCTGCGGCGGCACGGGCCTGGGCAGGCGTCAGCGGTCGAGTACGCGCGGGGGTAGTCGCCTTTGCGGACGTGCCTGTACTCGCGCCGGTTGGCGAGGAAACCTTTCCCGCCGCCTTGGCCGGGGGCTCCGGCTCATCATCATCGCTGGGCCGCTTCAGCAGCGTAGGCTCGTCCGAAGCCCGGGCACCCGCTGGCGCTTCCTTCTTCTCATCCGCCTTGGCCTGCGCAGCTGTTACCGTGGTCACCGGACCGGTCGAAGGATTCGTGCCGCCGCTGCCGATCACGGTGTAGCCAGAGGGTACGTGCATGTGAATTTCGGCAGTAAAGCGGTCCGTCTGGTAGCCGCCCACTGCCATCGGGAACCAGCGCCCCGCGTACAACAGGTAGCTGACTGGATCGCCAATCGAGGCGAGCTTAAGTCCTTCAACCGGCCCTCCATCCGCGGTAGTGATTGCGCCTGAGTAGGTAAATGTCCAGGCATAGCTCTGCCCGGCGGTAAGCGGTTGCGTCGGGGTAACGCGGACGGTCGCGTTGGCGCCGCGCTCGCCATTCAGCGCCTGCCCGCTCTCATCGGTGACCTTCGCGATCAGGAGCGCGCCGTGCAGCTCAAAGACCGCCGTGTCGGCCGCTTGCAGCGCAGTGAAGGTCACCCGCGTGGTGGCTGAGAGAGTGTGCTTCTCAGGGTCGAGCTGCGCGTTGATAACATAGCCCCTCACATCCAGCGTAGGCCGGTCGGCTCCCAAGCCCCGCTGTGCAGCCAGCAGCAGCGGCATCGCCAGGGCAAGCACCGGCAGGGCGCCCAGAATCAGTCGACGCGTAAGAGCGGGGAAGCGGACAGGCTGAACGATCACAAAACCTCTCTGCAATGCATGCTAATCGTATGCGGCGAGCTCGGCACATTACCGGTGCCTACCAGTGGACGAGGCAATCGCCGATAGAGTTGCCGCAGCAACTGCATCAATCGCGCTGCTCCCCGGTGCGGCGAGCAGGCCGGCAACACGGCGCAAGTCATCCTGCATGCTTTGACGCACGACCTTATCATTCAGCAACGTGCGCAGGGCTGAGGCTACCTTGACCGGGGTGAAATCGTGCTGGATCAGCTCAGGCACCGCTCGGCGCCCGGCCACCAGGTTGACCATCGCGACATGCGGCACCGTCACAACCCGGCGCGCGATCGCGTAGGTGAGCGGCGAGACCCGGTAGACGACCAGAAATGGATTGCCGATTAGCGCCGCCTCAACGGTAGCGGTGCCGCTCGCGACCACGCTTGCACGCGCATGATAGAGCGTCGCACGAGCGTCGCGGGTCAGCGTGACCCGTAGCTCAGATCCATCCCTGGCACTGGCCTCTTCGCGCACTCTGACACCCAGCGAGCCCAGTTCCTGCGCGACTGCCGTCACCTGCTCCGTCGTCAGCGTAGGCGCAAGCGGCAGCAGCCACTCGTAGTCCTGCCCGCGCGAGAGCAGCTTGGCCGCATCCACCATGCCGGGCAGGTTAAGGCCAATCTCTCGCGGACGGCTGCCCGGCAGCAGGCCGATCCACTGCCTGGCCGCATCCAGCCCATACTGGGCAGCGAACGCGCCGCGCGAAACAGCCGGCGAGGCAAGCTCGGTAAGCGGGTGGCCGACAAAGGTAGCAGCCACCCTGCGCTCGCGGTAAAACGCCTCTTCAAACGGAAAGATAACCAGCATCCGGTCAACATTGCGGCGAATCTGGCGAAGGCGATACTTCTTCCACGCCCAAACCTGCGGGCTCACGAAAAAGACCACCGGAATACCGAGGCGCTTGCAGGCGCGAGCCAGGCCCAGGTTTACGTCAGGAAAGTCGATCAGCACCGCCACTTCGGGGAGTTTCTCCGCGAGCGAGCGCTTGAGCCTGCGGTACTCGCGGTAGATGCGCGGGATGTGCCGGATGATCTCGGTGATGCCCATCACCGCCACATCTTCAGCGCGCACGATGCGCCCAAAGCCGATCGCCTCCATTCGCTGCCCGCCCAGGCCGAAGAACTCGGCGCCCGGCTCGCTGCGGCGGATCGCTTCCATCAGCTGCACGGCATATTGCTCGCCGCTCGCCTCACCGGCGGATAGGAAGATGCGCAAGGGCTAACTGATCCCCGGACCTAAGCTTGCCGAAGACATCAATCGCTGCCCAGCGCAAGCGAGCGGTCAGGCAGCGGCGGCGCAAACGCCTCCTGTGGCACCAATGCCTCCTGGTCGCGATACTGCAGCTGGTAGAGCTTCCAGTACAGGCCCCGCTGCTGGAGCAGTTGCTGGTGCGGCCCCTGTTCGCGCAGCTGGCCCTTATGCATCACCAGGATCATATCCGCCCGCTGCACTGTCGATAGCCGATGCGCAATGATCACCGACGTGCGCCCCGCGACCATCCGCTCGAGCGCGGACCGCACCCGTAGCTCGGTATCTGTATCGACCGAAGACGTGGCCTCATCAAGAATAAGAACGCGCGGATCATGGGCGAGCGCACGCGCGAAGTTGATCAGCTGCTTCTGCCCGGTCGAGAGCCCGGCGCCGCGCTCTTTCAGTTCCTCATCGAAACCCCTCGGCAGCGACTCGATATAGTCTCGCAGGTTGACTTCATCCGCCGCGCGAACAATGCGCTCATCCGAAATCGGCGAGCCAAGCCGGATATTTTCCCCAATCGTCCCGCTGAAGAGAAACGGGTCCTGCAGCACAACACCAAAGTGCTGCCGCAGCAGTTTCAGATCATGCTCACGCACATCGATGCCGTCGATCAGGATCGCGCCATGTTGCACATCGTAGAAGCGCATCATCAGGCTGATGATGGTAGTCTTGCCGGCGCCGGTATGGCCGACGATCGCCGCTGTTTCGCCAGTCTCAACCGAGAAGGACACCCCACGCAGGATCCACTCGATATCATGCATGGCGTTGAGCGTCGCTGCCTCCGCTTGCGCGATCGACGCAGCCTGCTCCGGAGTCAGCCTCTGGTAGGTAAACCACACATCGCGAAACTCGACCCGTCCGCGCGCCCCGGCCGAGCTTTTCGGCTGCGCGGGTGAAACAATCTCCGGCTGCGTATCGATCAGCTTGAAGACGCGCTCGCTCGCCGCCATCGCCGCTTGCAGGATGTTGTACTTCTCGGATAAATCCTGGATCGGCCGAAAGAATCGCTGCGCATACTGCATAAAGGCGACCAGCACGCCGATCGAAACAGCATTGCGCATCACCCCGCGCCCACCCATCCAGATCACCAGCGCGATCGCGATCGAGCTGAGAATCTCAATCGCCGGATAGTAAAGCGCGTAGGCGAGGAT
>CAXTMM010000032.1:24174-26307 GCA_964245415.1 uncultured Acidobacteriaceae bacterium
TCCTTGAACGCGACCTTATGCTGGTCATTGATCGCCGCAAAATCATCGAACGCGCGCGCCTGCCGATTGAACAGTTGCACCAGGCTCATGCCGCTCACGTGCTCCTGCGTGTAGCTGTTAATGCGCGCAATGGCAGAGCGAATGCGCCGGTAGGAGTCGCGCACATACTTGCGGAAGATGCGCGTGATGAACAATATCGGCGGCAGCACGGAGAAGGTGAGCAACGCTAGCCACCAGTTCATCGTCATCATCACGGCAACGATGCCGATGAGCACGAACACATCTTCAAAAATGGCGAAGATGCCGGAGGTGAACATCTCGTTCAGCGCATCAATATCGCTGGTCAAACGCGTAACGAGCCGTCCTACAGGATTGCGGTCAAAAAAGCCGACATGCATGCGCTGCAGGTGAGCGAAGATCTGCGCGCGCATATCGAACATGATCTTCTGACCGGTCCACTGCATGATGTAGGTCTGCATGAACTCGAGCGCGTAGGAAAGTGTGAGCGCGCCCAGGTAGATGCCCGCGATCTGGGTAATACCGTGCGCGGGTATGGGGCTTAGATAGTGCGCCAGCGGCGAAGGCCGGGAGTGCTTCGCCTCAGGCGAAGTCATGTAGAGGTCCACCGCAACCTTGACCAGGTAGGGCCCGAACACATCCGCAGACGCCTTGATCAGGATGGCCGCAAGCGAGAGAAACGCAGTCCACTTGTAAGGATAAAGATAGGTGAGCAGCCGCCGCATCAGCCGGCCGTCATACGCCTTGCCGACAACATCATCATCCTGCGGAGCAGCCTGCTGCGCTTCAGCCATGCAGCTTTATTCTACCGGGTTGCGGTTTCGAGCACCGCAGCCAGTATCTCGGGGCGTATCGCCTGTTTGCTCCGCGGCATCTTCACCCAGGGATCATGCTTGAGCCGCTCACGCCAGCTTTCAAGATTGGCTACCGCGTACCCAGGCATGCCTGCATCTAGCTCGTCCCAGTCAAGCGGCACGGCGACCCGCATGCCCGCGCGGGCCCTCGGCGAGTAGGGCGCAACCGCGGTCGCCCCGCGCTCGTTGCGCAGGTAGTCGACATAGATCCGTCCCTTGCGCGCGGCCTTGGTCATCTTGATCAGGTAGAGTGAAGGATCGGTGCTCTCAATCGCCGCCGCAAGGCCCCGGCAAAAGAGCTTGATCTGCGGCCACTCGACCGTCGGCTGGATCGGAACGACGAGGTGCAAACCCTTACCTCCCGTCGTCTTCACGAAGCTCTCCAGTTTCAGCTCTTGCAGCAACTCACGGATGGCGCGCGCGCTGGCGACCAGCCTGGGCCAGGGCAGCGCCTCGTCCGGATCGAGATCGAAGATCAGCCGGTCCGGTCTCTCGAGCGACTCGTTCCTTGACCCCCAGGGATGAATCTCAAGCACACCCAACTGCGCTAGCGAGACCAGCGCTTCGCAGCTGTCGAGAGTGATATAGGCCTCGGGAACGCCCGTCTTCTTGTCCGGAACCTGCACGCTGCCAAGCGCCTTGGGCAAACCCGCCCCGGCATGCTTCTGAAAAAAGCACTGCTTCGCCGAACCCTCAGGGCAGCGCACGATGCTGACCGGCCGGTGCGCGATGTGCGGCAGCATGGCTGCCGCGACAGCTTCCAGGTAGAGCGCGAGCTGCTCCTTGGTCACGCCGCTCTCTGTGTCCAGCACCTTGTCCGGATGGGTGAGCCGCGCGCCCGCGATCGTCGCCGGCGCATTCCTAGCAACGCCCGCTTTCACGCTTGGTTGGCTCTTGTTCGCATTGGGCGCCACAGAGCTTTCTGCCGGTGAGATCGCCTTGCTTGTAACAGGAGCACTGCCTGCCTCGGCTCCTGCACTCGCGGCCGGCTCGGTGGGCTTAACGGAATCTTCCTCATCCGCGCCAGCTTTCAAGCGCCGCTTCTTCATCGCAGGCGCACTGTCCTCCTGCACAACCTCGCCAGGCGCCTTATCCTCGCGTAGCCCCTGGAAAGACGCATGCCGGATCAAGCCATCCCCGGTCCAGGTGGCAAACTCAACCTCGCACACCATCTCCGGCCGCACCCAAACCGCATCCTTGCGCGCGAGCGCCGTGAGCTTGTTGCTGTAGGGCGACTTCGGCGCTCGCAGCGCTTCAAGCT
>CAXTMM010000033.1:0-19774 GCA_964245415.1 uncultured Acidobacteriaceae bacterium
ATAAGTCGGGGCTCTTTAAGTGGCCGTCGCGCGTCGCCACGCCGGTGTCCACCGTTGTGACATCGATTGTCGCCTCAACTGTGGATCTGGTCACATCCTTCTCGTCATAGATGACGGCGCCGGAGATGTTGCCGAAGTGTCCGTGCACATTCGAGATACCCATATGGCGGATGCTGAAGCCGGCCTCTGAATGCATCTTGTCGATCTTGTACGTTGTATTTTGCGCCTGGGCTCCTGCAGCGGTGAGAGCCACCAAGGCAAGAAGAGCCGGGCGGGTTGGAAAAACGTGCATGGATGAATCTCCTTTTGTATGGTGTGTGTCTAGGGCCTGCGCCAGTTCATTGCAAGGTGTTAGCACGCAGACGGCTTTATCGAGGCGGCAATGGTTGTTATCACACCTATTTAATTGACGACCAGCACACATAAGCGTAATCCCAAGTGCCAGCCGTAGTCTAGCCTTGGTTTCTAGCCAGGTCCAGTAAGTCTCGCAAGGTTAGCAGTTGCTCATCTGACATGTGCCTCATCTGCGCATCCATGATCTCCTGGGAGGGCATGTCCAGCGCTCCCAGCGTAACCAGACCTTTGGGAGTGATGCAGGCGACAACGAGCCGGCGGTCAGTCAGGGCACGCTCCCGTACGATGAGTCCAGCGGCTGCCATCCGGTCAAGCAGCCGCGATACGTCGGGAACAGGGGTAATCAGGCGGTCGCCGATCTCATAACGACACAGCCCATCGCTGCCTGCCCCGCGCAGGATGCGGAGTACGTTGTACTGGGTAGGGGTGATGCCGTGCGTCTTGAGCGCCTGCTCAAAGCTGTGGGAGAGAACGGCGCTGGTATGGGCAAGGCTCACCATGACTTCCTGACGGAGGCTCGCGAAGGGCTTGCGCTGCTTGAGTGCCTGCTGGATGCGGCTGACCATGGGTGGGGTTGAACGGGGGGGATTAAAAAGCGTGGTGGGTCGAAGGGCTGACCTTTAGGGTTGTGAACTTGGAGGTTCGATTCGAAAGAATGATACCAGATGCGGCATCCCGAGGTTCTCTTCATCGTTTCAGATCGCACCGCGGAGGTTTGCGCCAGCATCCTGTTGCGTGCATTCCCAGACAAGCTTCTAACTGCATATGGCGAATAAGTCTCTTTAATATCCACATCTCCGTATTGGACCCTGAGATATCGTGAAGATATTGCCTGGGTAACGATCGCTCGTCATTCGTTGTGCGCTTCGTGATGTATTTTCGATCGAGACAGTCAGGTCCTCTCCCCGAACATCTTGAGCGACCCATAAGAGACATAGGCGATGTTGTGCAGGCGAGAACTACCGATACCTTTCTCCTAGAGAGGAGACGAGCATTTCCATCGCAGCGCCGGCTTGACACCAAGGACCTGTGTTTAGCCAGGCAGCGAGGAGAGCCTGATTGCAGCATTGATAAAGGATAGGTTGTAAGTCAGCTTGTCTGCGGAGTGCCCAAGAACGATGCTTGTCTTCCATCCCCAGGAGGCTACGTGGTGTACGGGAACAAGAGTCTTGCTGTGCTTGCTTTCGCGCTTACGGCGAGCGCCAGTTATGCCCAGTCAACCGCCACCCTGTCCGGCAGTGTGACTGACCCCAGCGGCGCGCTCGTTTCTCAGGCGAAGCTCACGATCCACGGTCTGTCTACCGGGGTTGACCGCGTTGTGATATCGGACTTGGCCGGCAACTATGTCGTACCCTCCATGCAGCCCGGCAACTAAAGCGTACTTGTGCAGGCAGCAGGGTTTGCTGACTCCAAGTTATCTGGTATCGCTCCAAGTGGCGCAGAGTGTGGACGCTACGTCGCAACGCGCTGACAGGACCGGGCGTTGCCGACTCTGACGTCTCGCTTGAGAAGACTACCAGGATCGCCGAGCAGGCAGCGCTGGTGCTGCGTGTGGATGGCTTCGACATGTTGAACCACGTAAACTTCGCGAATCCGAATGTGACGGCGAGCGGCGCGGCGACGAGCACCTTCGGCCAGATCTCGGCGACGCGTACGGCAGTCGGCGATGCGGGCTCATCACGGCAGTTGCAGTTTGCGATGAGGTTTGAATTCTGATGCCGGCTTTGCCTTAGAGACTTACCAGCGGGATCTATCCATGTTGCCTTTTGTTTCAAGGAGGACTTATGCTTCGTCGCACATTCCTCGCTAGCTTGCCGGTGGCTGCAGCAGGGGCGCTCGCGCAGACCAACCCCTCCCGTGCTGCGCCGGCAGGCGCACAACAGACGGAGAGGCTGAAGAAGTTTCAGGCCGAAGGCGAGGAGCGCTTCGTGCGACCCGACGTGCACGCCGGCGACCGGCCTTCCGGAGCAAGTTTTAGCACGCGCTCTCCGGCGCTGGGCTGCACGGGCGCGGCAGGCACGGCTCATCCCCAGGCCACCATGATTGCTGTCGAAATGCTGAAGCGTGGAGGCTCGGCGGTAGACGCAGCGGTTGCTGCGAACTAGATGCTCGGCTTTGTCGAGCCGACGAGTTCAGGACTGGGCGGGGACTGTTACGCATTCGTATGGGACCCGAAACAGGCGAAATTGATGGGCATGGCGAGTTCCGGGAAGTCGCCGCAATCGCTTTCGCTAGCGACCGCGCGAGCACGCGCGAAGGATGGTGTGCTGCCCAAGCTGGGGGCGATCAGCGTGTCGACTCCAGGCGCGCTGGATGGATGGTGGACGATGCACCAGCGCTACGGCAGGCTCAAGTGGGCCGAACTCTTTGAGCCGGCGATTCACTTTTGCGAGAGCGGCTCGCCCACGCCGCAGATCATCGGCTGGTATATCAAGCGGAATCTTGCTGCATTTGCGCGGCCGGGCTCGGGCGTGGAAGAGACAGCAAACGCGATGCAGACTTATGCGCCGGGGGGCAAAGCGCCGAACGAGCATGATGTTCGCCGAAATGCTGACCTGGCCCGGACCTACCGCATGATTGCCGAAGGCGGACGGGATGCTTTTTACGACGGGCCGATTGCTGCCACGATCGATGCCTACTTCAAGCGTATCGGCGGATGGCTGGCGCGTGAGGATTTGCGGGCGCACCATGCAGAGTGGGTCGAGCCGCTGGTGACAACCTATCGCGGCGTCAGCGTCTACGGCATGGGCGCAAATACGCAGGGGTTGGCAACGCTGCAGATGCTGAATATCCTGGAAACCTTTGACCTGCGCGAGATGGGTTTTCAATCCGCTGCGTCGATCCACGTGCAGACAGAGGCCAAGCGGCTCGCGTATGAAGATCGCGCGCGGTACTATGCCGATCCGCATTTTGCGAAGATTCCAGTCGAGTGGTTGAACTCCAAGGAGTATGCGAAAGAGCGTGCCAGACTTATCCGGATGGATCGCATTCTAAGTCTTGTCTATCCAGGACAGGCGCCGAGTCACGGCGATACGACTTACTTTACCGTTGCCGATGGCGATGGCATGATGGTCTCGCAGATCCAATCGAACTTTCGTGGTATGGGATCCGGTCTGGTGGCGGACGGATTGGGATTCATGTTTCAGGATCGAGGCGAGTTGTTCTCCCTTCAGGATGGGCATCCGAATCTTTATGCGCCGGGCAAGCGGCCGTTTCAGACGATCATTCCGGGATTTGCAGCCAAGGATGGTGTGCCGTGGATGTCCTTTGGTGTGATGGGTGGGGACATGCAGCCGCAAGGGCAGACGCAGATCATTCTGAACCGGGTGGATTATGGACTGGACGTGCAGGCAGCCAGCGATAGTCCGCGCTGGCACCATGAAGGTTCATCGCAAAGCATGGGAGAGGATCAAGCCGGCCTTGGTCCGAAGGGTGTATTGCGGCTGGAGGCAGGCGTACCCGAGGCCAGCCGCGAAGCGCTGGTTGCACTAGGATGGCCGATGGGTGCGAGTGACGGAGGCTTTGGGCGCTACGAGTGTATTGAAAACCTGAGGCAGGGCGCAGATCGCGTGTATGCGGCAGCGAGCGAGATGCGTGCCGACGGCGTTGCGCTCGCCTACTAGATACCGGCCTGCTTGTGGCTCAGGCCGCTCGATAGAGAGGCTCGACGGAAACGGAGTCAAACATTGCGGTTTAACAAACTGGTCATTCTCGCTTTCTCTCTTCTCGGCACGCCCGCGTTTGCGCAGTCCAGCCCTGCTGAACCGCAGCCTGTGCAGCACGAATTTGTTATCAAGAATCTGCGAACAGAGAGTGGAACCGTGCTTCCCGAAGCACACATCCTCTATGGCACTTACGGCGCGCTCGATGCAGCCGGCGATAATGCGATCCTGCTGCCCTCGCACTACATGGCAGAGATGCATGGGTACGGTTGGCTGATTGGACCGGGCAAGGCGCTCGATCCAGCCAAGTATTTTCTGGTGACGAGCGAGCTCTTCGGCAACGGACGCTCGTCTTCGCCGAGTAATACAGCCGAGCCTTTCCACGGGCCGCGCTTTCCAGTGATGACCATTCGCGACAACGTGAACGCTGTGCATGCTTTGCTGACCGAGCAGTTGCATGTGAAACACCTGCGGGCGGTGATCGGCTTCTCGATGGGGGCGCAACAGGCATTGCAATGGGCGGTCAGTTATCCGGACTACATGGACCGGATTGTCGCGACCTCGGGCACGGCCAAGACATACGGACACGGCATTGTTCGCCTGGAGAGCGAGATCACGGCGATTACCACGGATGAGAACTTCAAGGCGGGCGAGTACACGGCCGAGCCGCAGAAGGGTATCGAAGCGTTCTCGATCGTATGGACCGCGTGGCTTTTCTCGCAGGAGTGGTGGCGCCAGGAGTTATGGAAGACCGAAGAGCCGGCGGGCACCACGCTCGCCCAGGTTATCGAAAAGTACCGCACCCATTTTATTCCCGGTGCGGATGCCAACAATCTCATTCTGCAGATGCGGACCTGGGAGTCAAACGACGTGGGCAGCACGCCGCCTTTTCGGGGCGAGCATGGCGGCGATCTCGAGCGAGCCCTGCGTTCGATCAAGGTGCCGGTGCTCTACATGCCGTCGGCCACTGACTTGTATTTTCCTGTTACGGACGCGCGCTATGAGGCGCAGTTTATCCGCTACTGCACGCTGTTGCCGATTCCTTCGCTGTGGGGACATCCGGCGGGTGCTGGGGAGAGTGCTGAAGATGCAAAGTTCCTCAACGAGCATATTCGCGCTTTTATGGAGGTGCGTTAGCTCGCTCTGTCGCGAGCAGTGTTATAGTTCGCGCATGCCTGAGACCTTTATCGCCGGTGGATTGATTTTCGGACTCTTCCTGTCGAGCGGGTTCGCCCAGGTTCCGGGCGACCGCACGCAGCGGCTTCTCGAGCAGCTGGCCAATGCGGCAGGGCCTCCGGGCGCCGAAGAGGGGGTACGCGCGATCATGGTGGGCGAGATGAAGCCGCTCGCGACCGAGCCGATCCGCTATGACGGGACCGGCAGCGTGATCGCGCAGCAGGGCAGCACCGGTCCTCGCATCATGATCGACGCACATATGGATGAGCTTGGCGGCATGGTGCGCCGGGTGACGACGAACGGCTTTGTTTCCATGCAGATGCTGGGCGGCTGGCTGGACCAGGCGCTGGTGGACCAGCGCTTGACGATTCTTGGCTCGAAGGGTCCGGTGCATGCCATTACAGGTATTCGCGACATCCACGTGCTGCCAGCCGATGAGCGGACGAAAGTATTTCCGCGCGACTCGATCTTTCTGGATGTGGGCGCGAGCGATGCCGGGCAAGTTGCCGCGATGGGTGTCGAGCCGGGCGACCCGGTGGTGCCGGATGCGCCCTTCACGGTCATCGGCGCCGGCGACACTTACCTGGGCAAGGCCTGGGATGATCGCATTGGCTGCGCCGTGCTGGTGGAGGCGATGCGACGCACGGCCAAGCTAGC
The DNA here is from genome assembly GCA_964245415.1 of uncultured Acidobacteriaceae bacterium. Classification (GTDB taxonomy): domain Bacteria; phylum Acidobacteriota; class Terriglobia; order Terriglobales; family Acidobacteriaceae; genus EB88. Next base: position 5,850 of record CAXTMM010000033.1, read on the forward strand.
CCATGCCAACCAGCTGTTTTACGTCGCCACAACGCAGGAAGAAGTGGGTTTACGCGGCGCGCGCGCTGCAACGCAAACGGTGCGCCCAGATATCGGCATCGCGATTGAAGGCGGCATTACGGGCGACGTGCCCGGTGATCGCGCCGAAGAGACGCAGGCCAGGCTTGGCGGCGGCCCGGGGATGTTTCTTTATGACTCAAGCACGATTGCCAACCGCAAGATGGTGGCGCTGGTAAAGAGCGCGGCGAAAGAAGCGGGTGTGCCGCTGCAACTGGACCTGGTGCAAGGCTACGGCGACGACTCAGCAGAGATGCAAACGGCGAGCGGGGGTGCACCGACGGTAAACCTGGTGGTGCCGGTGCGTTACACCCATTCTCACAACGGGATTGTGACTCGGAGAGATTTCGACCAGATGGTCGAATTGCTGGTGAAAGTGCTGGTGACGATGGATGCGCGGACAGTTGCATCCCTGCGCGACTTTGATCCTGCGCCCTGAGTACGGTCGAAGGCAAGTCTGTTACCGATGGGCGCCGGTCGCTCACACATTGTGCGCAAACTATTGATTTTATGGTGGAGCTGAGCGGGATCGAACCGCTGACCTCCTCGTTGCGAACGAGGCGCTCTCCCAACTGAGCTACAGCCCCACGTGTGGGAGGACTTGGCGTAGTATATCCAAATCCGGCGGGTGCACGCAAAACGGCGGCAAATACCAAGGGCTGCGGCCGGGCCATGTCTGATGCGCGCTCACGCGTCTGCGTGTGGTGTTTTCGTTCAGGATGGAGGCCGAAAGCTTTGTTAATGCGGCGTATCTCCTGAATTCAGGAGCATCCCGGGCCGAATCTATGAAAAAAAGTGTTGACCGGGCCGCGTCCTGGAGTTATTTTCAACCAATGTCCTGCACCTGGCATCCACAGGTGGTGCGCTACGGCTGACCTTTGAACATGGATCCGGGGCGAGGCAGCTGCCGGGAGATACGCTTCGTCCTACGCTTACAGGCGTATCGAGACGTTTACCAACTACGCAGCAGACTTTTACCAGACGTTACGAAAGAAGAGTCAGAAGTTCGAAAAGAATCATCTTTCGCTCTTCGAGATGCGTCTAAACCTGTGAACTTTTCGAGCAATACACTCACCGAATGCAATCTCAATCGCCACCCGGGGCATGCATGCACCGCGGTACGACTAGACTAGAGGAGAAGAAGAGGCAATGCGCTCTGACCTGATTTTTGGGGCTTTAGCCCATCTTGAAAACCGCTACCAGCTTTGCCAGTTGGCATCAAAAGCCACGCGCAAGCTGCATAAGCCGAACACTCGCCTGCAGGACACGACGAATGAAGTCCTGACACGTTTCCACCAGACCAACCCTGCAGCCGAGCTCTTACAAGCGCAACAGCAGGCGCCAGACCAGCATCGCCGCGCCGCCTAGACCTCACCTGTTACTCTAGCAACGGCAACCATGCGCGGATACGGCCTTTCCTCAAAGGAAGGGCCATCCGCCAGCATGATCATGTTGAACCGCAGGTCGCAAGAAAAACTCCTCCCTTACCCCGCACCTCCGACACCCACCGCGCAGTGATCTTCCTTCCTGGCAAGACCCCTCCACAACTGAACTCCGCAGGTAAACATGACTATCTCCGAACTGAAAGAAAAGAACATCACGGAACTTAGCCGCATTGCGCGCGCACTCGACATTCCGGGAGCCAGCGGGCTCCGCAAGCAAGACCTGATCTTCAAGATTCTGCAGGCGCAAAGCGAAAAAGAAGGCCACATCTTTGCCGAGGGCGTACTAGAGATTCTGCCTGACGGCTATGGTTTTCTGCGCTCACCTGATTACAACTACCTGCCTGGCCCTGATGACATTTATGTCTCGCCATCGCAGATTCGCAAGTTTGACCTGAAGACCGGCGACACGATCAGCGGCAATGTGCGGCCGCCGCATGAAGGTGAAAAGTATTTTGCACTGGTGAAGATCGAAGCGATCAACTTTGAATCGCCTGAAGAGACACGCAACAAGATTCTGTTTGACAATCTGACGCCGCTCTATCCGCAGGAGCGCATCAAGATGGAAACTGTGCGCGAGTCCATCTCCGGGCGCGTGATGGATATTTTAACGCCCATTGGCAAGGGTCAGCGCGGATTGATCGTTGCGCCGCCGCGCACCGGCAAGACTATGCTGCTGCAGGCGATTGCGAACTCGGTCACGGCGAACCATCCTGAAGTCGCCCTGATCGTGCTGCTGATTGATGAGCGCCCTGAAGAGGTGACCGATATGCAGCGCTCGGTCAAGGGCGAAGTTATCTCTTCCACCTTTGATGAGCCGGCAGCGCGCCATGTGCAGGTGGCCGAGATGGTGATCGAGAAGGCCAAGCGCCTGGTCGAACACAAGCGCGATGTTGTGATTCTGCTCGATTCGATTACCCGTCTTGCCCGCGCTTATAACACGATTGTTCCGCCGAGCGGCAAGGTGCTCTCGGGCGGTGTGGACTCAAATGCGCTGCAGCGGCCGAAGCGGTTTTTTGGAGCGGCGCGTAACATTGAGGAAGGCGGTTCGTTGACGATCATCGCGACGGCGCTTGTCGATACCGGCTCACGCATGGATGAAGTGATCTTTGAAGAATTCAAAGGCACGGGCAACATGGAAGTAATCCTGGATCGCAAGCTGATCGACAAGCGCGTTTTTCCGGCGATCGATATCCAGCGCTCCGGTACGCGTAAGGAAGAGCTTTTGATCATCAAAGAAGACTTGGCGCGGGTTTGGGTCTTGCGCAAGGTACTCAATCCTCTATCGCCAGTTGAGGCGATGGAGTTGCTGGTGGACAAGCTCGGCAAGACGCGGAACAATGCCGAGTTTCTGCATAACATGAGCTCGTTGTAGGGAATGACCAAGGTAGCCAGGCATACCCGGGCGACGAAGGATTTTGTCTGGAGCGGATGCTGGAAAAACAATCCTTTGCCCGCTCCGGAGTACGACAGAGTGCGGTGGTTTACTCTTGTGCGGCTTCGGTAAGCGCACCGGATAGTACTCCCAGGCTGCCGTCCACGGGCGGATGTGCAAGCTTTAGAATCTGTGCGAGGAACGGATACACATTGACATTTTCAAATGGCTTGAGTCGTGTGCCCGGGCGCAGGTCCGGGCCTTCGGCGTAGAAGATGGCCTTCATCGATGGCATCTCGTGAGGATCGTAGCCGTGCGAGCCGGGATTGGGCGGCCGGTCTTCCATACCAGCCGCCGGGCCGTGCGCGCGAATGGCGTATGGCCCTCTCGGCACGATCACAGGATCGCCCTCGCGAGGATTGCTGTTGTACTCGAGCGAGGCTGGGACATTCGCGCGCCGGTATACCATGAACGCCGCATCCGCACTCTTGAGCTTGTCATAGGCTAACTGCGCGTCGGCCTCCGAGTTGGCGTAGAGCAGCGATCCTGCGGTAACGAAGTTCGATAAGTCAGCGTATTTATCAAGCGTGATCCAGTTACGGTCCTGGTTTTCCATGCCATGATCGCTGACCACAATCAAGTCGACAGGCAAGTGAGTTTCTGCAAGGCCGGCACGCAGCCGACCAATGAGTGCATCCACGTGCCTGACTGCGGCGCGGGTCTCCGGCGCGTCAGGGCCATACTGGTGGCCGGCATGATCGACGTTGGAGTAGTAGAGCGTGATGAAGTGCGGCCGCGCGGCCTGTGGCAAGCGTAACCAGGCGAGAACCTGATCGATACGTTTGTCGTCCGGATACTTATCGTTGAAGTGCAGATAGTAACTCGGCCGTACGCCTTGAATCGCGGCCTCAGAGCCCGGCCAGAAGAAGCATGCAGCGCGCATGCCCTGCTGCTCAGCGAGCACCCAGAGCGGCGTGCCACCATACCAGCTGCCGTCGGCGCTTTCCGCCGGATCGCTATAGCTGTAGCGGCGCTTGCGATCCTGATCATAAAAGGTCATGGCGACGATGCCATGATGTTCGGGATAAAGCCCGGTGACCAGGGTGTAGTGATTCGGGAAGGTAATGGAAGGGTAAGCGGGGAACATGCCATCGGGAGCGCTGGCGCCGTGCGCGGCCATGGCAAGCAGGTTCTTCGCAGCGTACTTTTTCGCGTAGTCCCAGCGGAATCCGTCGAGCGAGACTAGAACGACATAGTGCTTTTGCTGCTGCAGCAGCGCATTGGGTCCGTGGTCGACGGTGATGACAGGATCGAGAGCCGCTGCCGCAGGTGAAGGGGCCGCCTGCTGGAACCAGAGGGATGGAGTAGCACTGAAGCAAACCAGCAAAGCAACGATGCGCCAAGGACCTGCCCATGCTCGCTTCATCGAATCATGACCCCTGTTTGTACTGCCGGGGCAGAGCGCTTAGAGACGTTTTCCGAAAGGTGGATGGCGTGACGTGTGGCCTGATGCGGCTTTTTTCTTATGATCACTTTCGCTGATCCCTCTGCACCATGGGAGAAGGGTTCTAGTGCATTAGCAAACCCTGCGCTGCGATCAGCAAGCCGCCGACGCCGAAGACGATCCCGAGCAACCAGTACACCCGCTGCCGCGTGAGAAGGGTGATGGAGGTCACGACGAGACCGATCTCGAGCAGTGCCTCACCAAGATCGAACTTGGTCGCTTTCTTTTCGGCTTGCTCTACCTTCTCTTCAAAGTCATGCGCCCTGGTCTGCTCCTCGTTCAGATCGGCAGTCCATTTATCCTGATGGGACTTGTAGCCGTTCAAAGTCCTGGCCGCCGCGGCTTTATCGCCGACCGTGACCACGCTCAAGATATCTTCAGCGAGCAGCGTGTCGTTCTGGCGAATCTTCTTGGCCTGGTAGAAGTTCCACTGGTCGGAGGCGCGCGCCTGCATCAGCACTGCTTCCGTGTGGGTGCGGTGTCCGAGCACTGTGACGACCGCTACCAGCACGGCGATCAGGCTCATCGTAAAGCTGACCGGCTTTAGACTGCCGTGGCCCAGTTCCTCGGCCAAGTTTTCGCGGCCGGCTGCATGCTCATGCTGCTCATGCAACTCCTGCACTTCATTTGCTTCCATGTTTGCCCTCTCCTGCGTCCTGGCTCAATGTGGGAGCGTGTGCCTGCCGTGGCTGTAGATCAGATGCGCTTAGCCTCGTTCATAGTGGAAGTGGAGCTCCTGCCGGCTGGGGATGGGCTTGCCGTCACGCATTGCCGGATGAAAGGTCCACTGCTCGACCGTGGCGATGACACTTTGATCCACACCGTAGCCGACGCCCTGCTTGACGGTGAGCTGGGCGATGCGGCCATTTGCGTCGATGATCGCTTCGAGCACCACGTCTCCGCGACTGCCGTGCGGCAGCCTGGTGAGGTCAGGGTTCGGATCGGGAAAAAATTGCATCAGCGCGATGCTTATGTCGCCTTCGCCCAGCGCATCGACACCGCTGCCGGGGGTTTGCTGCGAGGCTTGCAGGGAGGGGGAGGCGACAGGCGCAGTCTGCGCGATGGTCAGGGCCGGGCGCATGGCAGGTCGAGGAGGAACGAGCCTGGGAAGGGGTTTGACTCGCGCCGACACCGAGGATGCTGAAGGCGCTGGTCCGGGAAGATAGGTAAGCACCATGCGTGTACCACGCACGGTGCCGGGCAGACGCACCGGCGCCACCCACACACGGCTGCGATGCACTATCGCCACGATCAGCAGCAAGTGGACGAGCACGGAGGCGGCAGCGATGCGGGCTCTTCGTCCAGGGAGCAGGTGGCTTGTCGCCGTCTTCATTCTGCTTCTATTGTTACATCGAGTGAAGACGCAGGCTGCCCTGAAGGAAAGCGATAGCCGAGCGTTCAACCGGCGATCCGTTCGAGCGCGCGGTCGGGACGGCGTGCTCGCCAGCGGGCACGCAGCAGACGGTTGATCGGCTCTGCATAGAGGCGCGCGACCAGTTCTCCCAGTCCACCGGCGCAGACGATCACCGCAAGGAACAGCAGCGGTACCGTGCTGAGCGGCCTGGCCTTTGAAGCGTAGTGGCCAAAAAGTATAACGACGACGAACATGTGCGTCAGATAGACCTCGTAACTGCGCTGACCCAGCACACGCAATGGGCTGAGCAGCCGCGGGCTCTGCCACCCTGTTTGCGCGGCGGCGAGAGTAACCATGCAGGCGCCGACCGCAACGATGGTCATCGAGAGCCCGGTGCGCTCCAGTCCCCATCGTGCACCCTGCAGCGAGAAGCCGAGCGAGAAGAGCAGCAGCAGGGCGCCCGTGACGCCGATCCCGCGGAGTGACGTGTGTCCGAGGCGAGGTCGATAGCGAAAGCAGAGCAGCGCCGTGAGGCAGCCGAGTGCAATCGCATCCATGCTGCCCAGGTAGGAGTACTCCCGCCAGACCTGGTTGCTACCGGCAAGCAGGGTTCGCCCGAATGGGCCCAGCACGACGAAGAGTGCGAGCAGCGCGATGAACATCCTGCCTTGTCCGAGCAGCCGGCACAGCAGTGGGAAGAAGAGATAGAACGTCTCTTCGACGGAGAGCGACCACAGGATGTCCCAGTTGCCGGGCAGGTAGCCGCGCCGCGCCTCGAGCAGGTTTACGTGAAAGGCGCAAGCGGCGAGCAGCGCTCGCGGCAAACCGCCGGTCCTGGCGGAGACGACGAAGTGCCGTACACCGGCAAGATGGAGGACGCTCAGAATGGCCAGCAGCAGAAGCAGCAAAGGGGCGATGCGGGCGAAGCGCAACTGATAGAACTCCCGCAGGCTGAGGCGGCCCAGCCCGCCCCAGCGACGCAGGCTTGTGGAGGTGATCAGAAAGCCGGAGACAGCGAAAAACATCTGCACGCCTTGCTGCCCGTTCCACACCAGCGAGTGAGCAAGTTGCGCGGGCAGGCCGCGGGTGTACGGGATGTGCGCGAAGAGCAGCTGCATGTTGATGTGGTTCATCAAGACGAACAGGATCGCCAGGCCGCGCAGCAGATCGATGCCATCCAGCCGGGGCCAGTTACGTGCGGGACCAAGGGGCGAAGCGGACGTCATGGTCTGATTGTGCCTGAACGCAGCCTGGTTGATATGAGCGCATCGAGCCGTGACAAGGCACGCATCCTTGTGCGCGGCTCGGTGATCCAACTGAGCTATGTCCGCAGTTGCCATCTCTCCAGCGCCGGCAGCGCCCGGCAAGCTTTGGCGCCCGCGCCGCGTGGTGATTACTCCTGACGCATTTGCCCTGCCCCAGGGCCGCGCCATGCTCGAGCGCGCCGCTGCCCACGGCGCCGAGGTTATCCGGCTCTCGAGCAACCGCATAACCGGGCTCACGGCGGAGTCGGAAGCCAAAAGCTATGCCCTGGCCAAGACCACCTTTGCTATCGTTGTCTCGCCGCCCGGCCAGCGCAAGCTGCAGCCAATCTCGCCCTCGGCCGACTGGCAGTTCCACATCGCCCAAGGCTGCCCGGCGCATTGCCAGTACTGCTACCTGGCCGGCTCGCTGAGCGGGCCGCCGATTACCCGCGCCTATGCCAATCTGCCCGAGATACTCGAGGCTCTGCGACCGTATGCGGGCAAGGGCGAAGTCACCTCGCGGTCAAAGGATCGAGCGCACGAAGGCACCACCTTTGAAGCCTCGTGCTACACCGACCCGCTCGGCATCGAGCACCTGACGGGGGCCCTGGCTGCGTGCATCCGCTTCTTCGGCGATTGGGAAGCCCCGGTGCAGCTGCGGTGGACGACCAAGTTCGACGCGGTGAGCGAACTGCTGCCGCTCTCGCACAACGGGCGCACCCGCGTGCGCTTCTCGCTCAACGCGGCCAGCGTCTCACGCGACTTTGAAGGCGGCACTGCAAGCCTGGCCCAGCGGTTCAAAGCTCTGAGAGCGATGGCGCTCGCGGGCTACCCGGTAGGGTTGACCATTGCGCCCATCATGGCCATTGCCGGCTGGCGGCAGGAGTATGGCGCCCTGCTCTCCTCGATCGCCGCAGCCCTGAGCGGCATTGAGCACCTCGACCTCACCGCCGAGCTCATCACCCACCGCTTTACGCCGAACTCAAAGGAAGTGCTGCTGGGTTGGTACCCGAAGACGACCCTGGAGATGCAGGAAGATGCGCGGACGGAGAAACGCACCAAGTTTGGCGGCTTCAAGTACGTCTATCCGAAAGATTCGATGGCCGAGATGCGCTCCTTCTTTGAGAGCAGCCTAGGGGAGCAGCTGCCGGCTGCACGCATTCTTTACTGGACCTGAGCTTTGGTTCCGTCAGGGCACGCTCTGCACGAACCCGTGTAGAGTTTGTGCAGTGATGGCAAGATCTGCGAACACCCGCTGGGGCATGGCTCTGCTGCTTGGCCTCGGCGTACTGATCAGTTACTTCGACCGGGTCAACCTGTCGGTGGCGCACACGGCGCTGCGCGATACCTTTGGCATGTCGGACGTGGTGTACGGCTACCTGCTCAGCTCCTACAGCTGGACCTACGCCGTCATGCAGCTGCCGAGCGGTTCCCTACTCGACCGCCTGGGCGTGCGGCGGGTGTTGCTGGTGGCGATCCTGCTCTGGGCCCTGGCTTCCGGGCTTGCGGCGATCGCACCGACCGTTCTGTTTCTCTTTGCAGCGCGGTTCCTGCTGGGCATCGGGGAAGCGCCTACGTTTCCTGGCAGTGCGAAGGCGGTCGGGCTGTGGTTTCCGGAGCACGAGCGTGGGATGCCGACAGCCACTTTTGATGCGGCGGCCAAGCTTGCTGTCGGCCTCGGTACGCCGGTGCTGGGGCTCATCATGATCCGCTACGGGCTGCGGGCCAACTTTGGCACCACAGCGGTGCTGAGCCTGGGGTACGCGATCCTGTTTGCCTTTGTGTATCGCGATCCGCATATCAACGAGGGTTACCTCGCGGTCACTTCGCCCCAGACGCTGCAGCGTAAGGTCAGGCTCATGGAGCTGCTCAGGGAGCGCAAGGTGTGGGGCGTCGCGATCGGCTCAGGCGCTTACAACTACTGCTTCTACCTGCTGCTGACCTGGCTGCCGGTGTACCTGGAGAGCGGCGTCCGGATGAGCGCCCACTCTGCGGTGCTGCTCGCCGGCGTGCCGTGGATTTTAGCGGCGGCGGCTGACTTGTGCATCGGTGGCTACCTGGTGGACCGTCTCATCCGCCGTGGCCGAAATCCCGATACGGTGCGCAGGGTGGTGCTAGTCGGGGGCACCGCGCTCGGACTGTTCATCTTCGCGCCGGTGTTCTTCCACGATTCGCGGGTCGTGGTCGGGTGTCTCAGCCTGGCGATCAGCGGCCTTTCGGCAGCGGCTCCCGTAGTCTGGACGATTCCTGCGCTGCTGGCTCCGCCGGGCGGCACGGGGAGGCTGGGTTCGATCATGAACCTGGCGAACACGCTAGCCGCCATCACCGCCCCGGTTGCGACGGGCTACCTGCGAACATCCAGCCATACTCATTCCTTCGGACCGGCCTTTGGCGTGGCGGGCGTGATCCTGCTGGTGGGGATCGGGAGCTACGTGGTGCTGCTGGGCAGGATCGAGCGCGTACCCGACATGCGCGATGCGGTTAGTGCGTGAGCGGCCCGGAGGCCGCATGGCGAGCGCCGAGGGCAAGCGCAGATGCTTCGGCTCGCCCAAGATGACACCCTCTGGATTGCTGGCCCGGGAGTGCGTTGACCCTCAAGCAGGGTGCCGTGCGCCCTATGTCTCGCTCTTGGGACGAGGGCTCTACCGAGCCGGATAGTTCTTGCTCGCCCCTGTTCGCGAGTTCATGATGGACAAGGCGCCATCGGGCGCAACAGTGAGCTTGAGGTAATTGCCTTCCGTGCCACCCTTGAGATTCGCGATGCGCTCTGCCTGCACGTTCTGGAGCGCGTTGCCTTCAGCGAAGTGCAGCTGCCATAAATCCTGAAGTCCGGGGGCATGCTCGATCGTCTCCCACGCCGCAGGCGAGCCGCCCTTGGTCGCGCCGTTATCCATGATGGCTACCCGCGGAGCCAACCCGTTGACCAGCGCCGGGCTGTTGCTGTGGAACCATCCGTGATGCGAAACGATAAAGACGTCTGCGTGCCCGAGCAGGTTGTTGGGGCACATAAGCGGGCGCTCCTTGTCCCAGGTGAGGTCGCCGAGATCAACGAGCGTGGCTTTGCCGAAGTGGAGGACCACGCCGAGCGAGCGCGCATTTTCGGTTTCGTCCGCGGGTCGAGTTTCAGTCTGCGCGCAGGCGGGATTGGGCGCGCCGGCTCCTGCGAGCGGCTTTGAGATCAGCTGTCCATCCACCGAAACGACCTGCGCCTCAAGCCCCTGGATGGACAGAGGCTCGCCCAGTCGCGCGACGAGATGGTGCGGAGCGTTCGGCGCGGCCAGCGCCTTCCGATAGGCGGCGTAGACGGTGTGGGTGGCAGGTTCAGAGTCCTCGCGGTTGACGCCATGGTCGATCAAGGTGCCGACGGGGATGCGGGCCAGCAGCTGCGGCAGTCCACCTACATGATCCTGGTGAAAGTGGGTGATCAGCACATCGTCAATGCGGGTGAGACCGGCCTGGTGTGCGGCGGCAACGATACGGTCTGCGTCGCGGCCGTTGTTGCCGGGCCAGCCTGTATCGATCAACAGCGAGTGATGGTCGGGGGTGACGAAAAGCGTGGACTGGCCGCCTTCGACGTCGATGAAGTAGACCTGTAGCGGGGCGGTGGGCGCCTGGGCGGCGGCGAGCGTGGCGCCGAGTGCGGCAACGGCGAAGATGCGCATCATGCGAGGACCTGCCTGGAAGGTTGAGGGAGCGCGCGGGTGGCGCCGGTGGAGATACCGCCGTCGACCAGCAGGGTTTGCCCGGTGACGTAGCGGCTGGATTCGGATGCCAGGAAGACGATTGCGCCGTCGAGATCGTCCGGGCGTCCGGGGCGCTTGACCGGAATGCGGTCGCACAGGTACTCAACCCATTCCTGGTTCTCGTACATGATCCTGTTCTGCTCGGTACGAAACCAGCCCGGCGCGAGGCAGTTGACAGTGATGCCATGCCGGCCCCAGTCGTCGGCAAGGCTCATGGTGAGTTGGCGGATACCGCCTCGGCTTGCACCGTAGGGTCCAAGCCCGGCGTAGCCTTGCACGGAGGTGACAGAGCCGATGTTGATGATGCGCCCATAGCCGCGGGCGATCATGCCGCGAGCGACGGCCTGGGCGACAAAGAAACTGCCGCGCAAGTTGGTGTCGAGGATCTGGTTCCAGTTCTCCCAGGTCACATCGAGCGCGGGCTTGCGGATATTCATGCCGGCATTGTTGACCAGTATATCGATGCGGCCGAAGGCAGCTTCTGCTTCCGCGACAGCCTGGGTGATGGAATGCTGATTGGTCACGTCGAGCGAGATGGAAGCGGCTCGGCGGCCGAGCGCGAGGACCTCCTGCTCGAAGGGCGCGAGTGCGGCCTGGTCGCGGCTGGTCAGGATGAGATCGGCGCCGGCGCGGGCGAGTGCGCGGGCGAAGTACTGGCCGAGCCCGCGGCTGGTGCCGGTAACCAGCGCGACTTGACCGGTCAGATCGAAGAGCCGGCTCATGCGGGAGTCAGTACGATCTTCATCAAGTCAGGTTCACGCTGGTACAGGCGCTCGAAGGAGCGCGCACCGTCGGAGAGCGGGGCGACCGCGGAGATGAGCGGGGAGACGTCCATCTGCCTGGAGGCGAGCAGCTGGATTGCCTGCGGGTACTCGCCGGCCGAAGCTGCGGAGCCCTGCAGCCGGATCTGGCGCGTGACGACAGCCTGCAGCGGCAACTCGACCTGCGCGGCGATGTTGCCGACCAGTGTGACTGTACCGCCTTTGCGCACGGCAGCTACCGCGGTTGCAACAGTTGCGCCGATGCCGACAGCCTCAAACACGTGGTCGACGCCGCCCGGGAGGGCTGCGAGCACTGCCTTCGCGGCATCCTGCTCGCCAGAGTTGACGAGTGTGTGCGCGCCTGAAGTGGCGGCCAGGGCGAGGCGGCTTGCGTCGGGGTCGGCTGCGAAGATATGCGACGCGCCGGCGACGCGCAGCGCCTGCACGACCAGGGTGCCGATCGTGCCGGCGCCGATGACCAGGGCTGTATCGCCGGGCCTGAACTCAGCGATGCGCACTGCATGGAGCGCAACCGAGACTGCCTCAATCATGGCGGCGTGTGCAAACGGCAACTCGGACGGCAGGCGGTAGAGCACCCTTTGCGGTACGGCGAGGTACTCGGCAAAGGCCCCGTTGCGGCGATAGTCGGTGCAGGAGACACCGAAAACCTGCCGGTTATCGCACAGGTTCGCCTGGCCTCGCGCGCAATAGGCACACTGCCCACAGTAGAGGGTCGAGTCAAATGTAACAGCATCGCCGACATGCCACCCGGTGACAGCGGAGCCGACCGCGGCAATGGTTCCGGCTGCCTCGTGGCCCATGATGATCGGTGGAATACGGCGGCCGGATGAGCCGTCGTAGCCGTGCACGTCGCTGCCGCAGATGCCGCACGCTGCTACCTGGAGAAGCACTTCGTCCGGAGCAATGGAGGGCGCTGGTACGTCCGCCATTTCCAGCTTTCGGTATTCGGAGAGAAGCAAGGCTTGCATGGCCAGAGTTTATCAAGTTCGGCGCAGAGTTGGCTGCGACGCTCCCCGGTGGGATGAAGATACCTGCAGCCGGGTCTACGCAGTCCGATGATCGTTGCTGTAAGTTCCTGCTCGTCAAGGCTACTGGCACAAGGAGTAAGCTGAGCTCATGAAAATCCTGCTCCGCCTCGCAGCTATCCTGAGCGGCGTATGCCTACCCGCGATTGTGAGTGCGCAAGGCACTGCGTCCCTGCTGGTTTTATCGAAGCAGGATCACACGCTTGCGATCGTTGATGCGTCCAGCCTCAAGGTTCTGGCCAAGGCACCGGTCGGCAGCGATCCGCACGAAGTCATTGCCTCGGCGGATGGTTCGACGGCCTATGTCTCCAATTATGGATTCGGCTCGTACAACACGCTCGCCGTGATTGATCTAGTTGGACAAGGGGCGGTCCCGTCGATCGACCTTGGGCCACTGCATGGTCCGCATGGGCTGACCTTTGTCGGCGGCAAGGTATGGTTTACCGCCGAAGCAGCCAAGGCGATCGGACGCTACGACCCGTCGACGCGCAAAGTCGACTGGATTCTGGGCACGGGTCAGAATCGCACGCACATGATCTACGTTTCCCCGGATCAGCAGCACATCATTACCACGAATGTAAGTTCGGGCACCGTCAGCATGATGGAGCAGGAGCAAGTCCGCATGCACGGCCCACCGCCGCCGGGCGTGCGTCCACCACCGGGAGCTCCTTCGGGGCCTTCGAACGCGCGTGGCCCGGCACCTGCTCGCACTGATTGGAACGAGACCGTCGTGCGCGCCGGAAATGGCTCGGAAGGATTCGACGTCTCGCCGGACGGGAAGCAAATCTGGGTGGCGAATGCGCAGGATGGCACGATTTCGATCATTGATCGCGCGAGTAAACGAGTGACCCAAACGCTGGCTGCTGATGTGGCCGGGGCTAACCGGCTCAAGTTTACCGTGGATGGCAGGTATGTTCTGGTCTCGACACTCGGAGGTCCGGGCCTGGTCGTTCTGGACGCCGGCACGCGAAAGGAGATCAAGCGTGTTCCGATCGGCCGAGGCGCAGCGGGCATCGTCATGGAGCCGAATGGTGCGCGGGCCTTTGTCGCCTGTACACCTGATAACTATGTCGCGGTGATTGATTTGAAGACGCTTGCAGTTGCGAGCCACATAGACGCCGGCGGCGAGCCCGATGGACTCGCCTGGGCGGTGCGGCAGTAACGCGGGATTACTGCGGCGGAGGTCCTTCGCGGCGGCCCATATCCGGGCCTGGGCCACGTCCCATGGGGTGATTGAGCATCGCAGCGAAGCTGGTCTGCTGTTCAGGCATAAGTATTTTGTAGAGCTTCGCCTCGGCGAGCGCTCGCGTCGAGGTACGTTCTGCTTCGAGATTGCCCAGCGCGGTCGCGGCCTGACCGATGGCTGCCGTATCACCGGAGAGTATGGACGCGGCGAGTG
>CAXTMM010000033.1:19784-24141 GCA_964245415.1 uncultured Acidobacteriaceae bacterium
TGGTGTGGGCGGTACGTTCTTCTGAGCGCAGGGTTGATTCCGATGCGGCAGCGGCGGTGAAGATGGTGGTCGCCTCCTGCTGCTGAGCCGAGGTGAGCGAGAGCTGCTCAGTGTAATGCTCAACTTCATGCTCGGCCATGCGGGCCGGTGTGGGCGGGGTATGTGCGCTCTGGGCCTGCGCGGTCGCGGCTGCGGCAGCCATGGCCAGAGCTATGACGATATGTTTCATATTCCTCCTTTGGGATTGCGAGCTGGCGATTGGCTTTCCATGCTTGCTCGTGCAGATAGACGGGAGATTTGCCGGGGCGATTACAGCGGAAGCAAGGGAGAAGGGACGGGCTAGAGCGGTTTTCCCCAAAGGTGTATCGCGCGAAGTGTGGCCAGGTGTGATTTTTCCTAGCGGAAAGCCAGGTTTGACTTTGGCTGATCCCTCTACAGCGATGGAAAACGCTCTATCTGAAGTGCGACGGCCGATGCTCGTCGAGCGTGTTGACCTGGTCGGGAGTGAGTTCGTGGCGGAGCAGCAGCAGCATGTGCGCGTTTGCCTTTTCAAGCTCAGCGCGCGCCTGGCTCACGCGGTCGATGTGAGCGAAGAGTGTGTGCTCGTCGATGTTCGCGCCGCGGGTCAGCGACTCCAGCTGCCGCTCTTCGTCCCGCAACGTGTCATAGTGAGCGAGCAGCGTGCTTTTGTTCTGGGCGAAGATAGCGTCCATGTGCGTCTGCTGGTCGGGGCGAAGACGCAGGGTGTTGGCGAAATCCTGATCGTCCCACCAGCGGCCTGGTGGGCCCAGTTGCAGTCCACCCCGCATGGTGCTTCGCGTGGCTCCGTCTGACGGCCCTGCACCGTCGGGACCATGATCGCGGCTGTACGGGGGCGGACCGCCGGGCCCTTGCCCATGAGGAGGCCAGTCACCCGGAGCCTGTGCCTGCGCTCGCAAACAAGAGAGCCCGAGCACGGCGAACAGACCAGCGAGTAATGGGGCTTGCAAACGCATCACTCGCTCTCCGTGGCCTGGGTCGAGCTCTTGCTCGCATATAAAACGCGCGGCGAAGTGTCCTGCACATTGAGCTCCTGGTCGATCGAAAGCAGCAGACGGTTGTCGTCGGCCAGGGTGCCTGCGGCATGCTCGTGCACTGCCTGCTGCGTAACGACGGGATGGAAGACCCCGTTGACAGCCGCAAAGACCAGCAACACGGCAGCTGCCGCCAGCAAGGGCCGCCGAAATGCGCTTAGAGCAATAGGCTTCTGAACCATCGCCGCCGGGCGAGCCTCAGCCCAGCTCAGGCTCTGCTGCTTGAAAGCGGCAAGGGCTCCACACAGCTGCTCTGCCTCCATCCTGCACGGTTGACACGTATCCAGGTGGGCCAGTACCTGAGGTGAGCTTTCACCCGCGAGCAACGCGGCAAAACTTTCGTCGGTGAGATGGCTTTTCATTTCTCTGCTCCCACTTTCTGCCTTACCAGCTTTACCCCGCGATGGATGTGCGTTTTGACTGTGGCCAGCTGCATGCCGGTCGCGAGGCAGATCTCCTGCACGCTCATCTCTTCGACAAAGCGCATGAGGAAGACACGCCGCTGGTTGGGCGAGAGGCTCTCGAGTACCTCGGCCACCCTGGCGGCGCGCTCCTGGGCCAGTAGCCGCGCCTCCGGCGAGGTCTGGCCACTCGCGAGCATGGAGGCCATGGTTGAGAGATCGAGCGCGGTATTGCGCGCCTTGCGCCAGAAGCGGAACTTCTGTGTCCGTTGATAGTCCCTGATCAGGTTGACCGCGATGCTGGTCAGCCAGGTGTAAGCGCTGCAGTCGCCGCGAAAGCTCGCCCGGGTGCGATAGGCCTTGAGGAAACAGTCCTGGACGATTGTTTCAGCCAGGTCCGGGTCGCCGGTTGAGAACGCGGCAAAGCGGAGCAGGCGCGGACGGTAGGTGCGGACAAGGGTGTCAATGTCATCCAACTCGGTCACGCGCTGCTCCGCGGGCATGACCCCGGTCATCGACACAGGCATGGAGGCAGTAAGGCTGGACTGCATGTCTTAAGTAGACGCCGGGTAACGTGGAGTAGATGACAGAGCGGTCACTTCTTTTTTCCGGTCATACGGCGCCATCAGAATCGCTGTCTACCGGAGAAGCAGCTGCCAGGGAGGTTGTTCCATCGGACGGCAGGAAGTAGAGCAGTGGACTGACGGTATGCAGCGGCTTCGGTTCTCGGTTCAGCAGCACTTCGATCAGCGTCGTGGTGAAGGGGCAGAAGAAGGAGTGAGATTCTTCCGCGAGTCCGCTGATGTCGAGCTCGACCGGATCGGCTGTCGCGGTGAGTGTCGCATGGTTATCCCCGTAGCCCTGGTAGCAGATCAACTCGGTGCCCGTTGAGGCATGCATCTGCGCAACCAGCTTCTTGCCGCCATCGGTGATGCCATTCGGCAGCCGCACATGAAAGCAGCGAAAACTTCTGTCCATCTTGTAGGCATGGACGTCGGCGAGTATTTTTTGGCACGAGGTACGATTGCCGGCTGCATCTTCCAGAAACAATTCCAGAAAATAATCCTCGATGCCATTGCCATGTGTATCGATGGCATGCACGATGAACTGCTGCCATCCATCGAGCGGCTCGTCCGGGTTGCCGCCCAGGATGTGTTCAAAGAAGTCCAGCGCTTTCTGTGCAGGCGTGGTGCCTTTGGCGGGGTGCTCCAGCATGCGCCGGCGGGCGGGCTCCCCATACTGCCTGGCGCGCAGCAGCCACGCGTTGCAGGCAGCCTGATCGCTCACATCAAGGAAGTCCGAGATCAGCTTGACCATGCCTGGCTCGGGGTCGGCAATCACAGAGGAGTGATCCCGGTCATCGACCGCGATCATGGGAATGTCGCTGCGGCTGCCGACCCATGGGGTGATGGAGTAGCGCTGGTTTGTGCCGTCGCGATCGATCGGGATGCGAGTCAGGTCAAGCGTGATCTTGCGGGTATTAAGCGCACAGCCCGACCAGCGAACAGTCCCGTCGGAGCCGGGGCTGTTGGCGATACCGTCGACACCCCGGTAACCGCGATTGCCGATAAAGATACTGACGAACGGCGTGTCCGAGCCCCCGTCATAAAAGGGCACCTCGCCAAGCAAGTCGTAGTGGGCCAGGTTCCAGGTAAATGCACTGCCTAACTCAAGGCCCTGCAAGACGCGATCGCCGGCATTCAAAAAGTCCGGGCCGATGTCGCGGTTGCCCTTTACCAGCGCTCCCAGAAAGGTTCGCCCCTGGCTGGCCTGCGGCGAGCCCCACGTTGCCGGTGCGATGCCGATAAGATGCCTGACCCGCTTGAGACGGGTCCTGGTGATCTCCGGCGCACCCTTGTTGGCCAGCCACGCGCGCATGACAAGCATGCCGGTCGAGTGCACGACGACGTCGAACTCCTGATCGTCCTTGAGCTTGGGATGATTGCGAAATGCCCGATCGAGGCCTTCGGCTATGTCGGTGATGGTGATTTCGTTGTTCAGCGAAACGTAGGTGCAGATGTCGATATAGGTGGGATCGAGAGGCATCTGTCCGGAGCTTTTTCGATACTCTACCAATGCATCCCTGAGGGGGTTGAACGCTTCGCCTTTTGTGGAGTAGCCGTGAATGAAGACGATGGGTCGCTGCATTGAAGTCCCTCCAAGTTAGGTGTTACCGCCCATGCAAAGGGTTATGCGGCGCAGGTAACGTGTAAACGAAACGGGCATGCGCGTCAAGCGCCGCCAGGTGTGCCACTTACCTGAAGAGCGCGAGCGGGCTGAGGCACGGTTCTAAACAAGGCCAGGAGTCAGGCATGCAGCGGCAGCCACACCTCTGCTTCACACCCTGGCGCGCCGGCCCGGTTGCGCAGGCGTACGGTTCCGCCATGCGCCTCCAGAATCTGGAGCGAAAGGACCAGGCCGATGCCTGTGCCGCCTGCCTTGGTCGTGTAGAACGGGACGAAGAGATTGGCTTCATTCGCGATGCCCGCGCCGTTGTCGCGGATCCGGATCACGACATCACGGCGCAGACACTGCCACGCCACTGTTACCGATGGTTCAGTGAACCGATTTTCCAGGCTTACTGCGGCATCGGCTGCGTTCTTTACCAGGTTGATGAGCGCTTGTTGCAGCTGATCCGCATCGCCTTCGAGCATGGCCGCGGGGCCTGGGTCGAGCGCGACAGCGACGCGCGTCTCCACCCGGCAAACACGCTCGAGCAGCGGCGCGAGCGCGATAAGCGAGCGCCGCGGAGCAGGCAGGCCGGCGAGCTGGCTGTATGCCTGCAGAAAGCGGTTCAGGGACTCGGCGCGGTTCTCGATCACGGACAAGCCGCGATCGAAATCCTCCTGCTCGGGTCCGGCAGCGCGCTGCCGGGCAACAGGG
>CAXTMM010000033.1:24151-25004 GCA_964245415.1 uncultured Acidobacteriaceae bacterium
CGCGCAGGCTGCCCGCGATCGACTTGATCGGGGTGAGCGAGTTGTTGATCTCATGACCGATGACGCGGATCAGCCGCTGCCAGGCGACACGCTCTTCCTCACGCAGGGCGGCGCTCACGTCGGAGAGCAGGAGCAGCACGTGCGGTACCCCGCGCAGACGGAACGAAGACCGCTGCATGATCCACCGGGTAGCGACGTGGCCTTCGCGATGCCGCTCGATCGAGATCAGCTCGTCGTGGGCGGCCGAGAGCAGGTAGTCCATGCGCAGCACGCTCACATGTTGGCCGAGCGCGGCTTTGGAGGGAAGATCGAAAGCGCGCTCGGCGGCGGCGTTGAGCAGACGCAGGGTCCCGTCGGGCGCGAAGGCGAGCACCGGCGATTGCATGGCGCTCATGACGCGCTCGAGCAGCGCCATGGCCTCGATGGAGCTTCCGCGTCGCGCCTGCAGAATTGCGGCGAGCGCGTTGACCTCGAGTGCCAGGTCGCCCACCGCATCGTTACGACGGCCGCCACGTGCACGAAAGGAGTAGTCGTCCTCGCGCAGCGCGGCAAGCACGTTGGCCAGTGTTTGCAGCGGGCGCACGATCTGCTCCATGAGGAAGGAGATGGCGACGGCGTAGGCGATGAGGAGACCTGCGGCGAGCGCGGCGCCTGCCGTGAGTGAGACATTGTTCGCGCGGAGCAGGCCGGCGCCGAGCGCGAAGCCGGGGAGCAGCAGCAGCCAGAGGGAGATGCGGAGCCGACGCTCAAAGCTAAGTCGACGACGTGTGCGTCCAAGCGAAAGTCTTTGCGGCCTGGGCGGCGGGCTAGAGCCCATACTTCTCGATGCGCCGGTAGAGCGCTCCACGGCTCA
>CAXTMM010000034.1:0-24622 GCA_964245415.1 uncultured Acidobacteriaceae bacterium
AGACAAACTCTCCCGGCTCGATCGCAAACGAGACCCCCCGCAACGCCGGCACGTCCACCCTGCCCGTCCGGTAGGTCTTGCCAAGGTTCTCTGCCTGAATCATCGCCTGCACAGCTTCGATTCTAAAGCAGAAGCCATGGAAGCGCGCCTAAGTACCCTTTTGTCCAGAGTTCCTTCCGCACGGATCATGACAAATCCAGCCGAGACGCATAACCCAGATGATCTACTTTTCAGGCGAGCGTGCAGAGGTGATCCGCGCCGGCTGAGAGGAACTCTGGACTTCGAACATCGGCACGGATCGCTCTTCCTCCCTGAGGTCCAATCCCATGACTGCGGCCAGTTCCTTCTTGGCAGCCGCTCCATCTCCGAAAGCGATTCTTAACTCTCCATCAAAGCGCCCAGGAACTTCCGATTCATTGAGCACCGGCTGCCTTAAAGCTGCTTCAAGCGAGCTCGCCAGATCGTCCATCGACGCGCGTATCAGTTCAATTTTTTCTTCGCCTTTTGAGTAGCCGCTCATCCTTCCGCCTGTCGATGCGGTTGGAACGAGGAGCGTCTGGCTCTGGCTGGTAGATCGAAGAACGTATACCTTGCGCGACATTATCTTCGGTGTGACTTGAAGATGAAGTCCGGAGATCACTGCAGCCTGCAGCGCAAGCTTTCGTGTCGCCTCGTCAGCCCCCGCGAAGAGGGCCTCTACGTTGTAGCGATTCTGAGACAAAGGGCTGACTTCCACAATGCGGTCTTCAGCAGCGGCATAGGCGTACATCAGGAGCGCAAGCGGCGTCTGCCCACGCATCACAAAAACGCCTCCACTCTCCGTGTAGCCGGACTTTGTATTTGGAGCAGAGTTACGAAGAGATATCTCAAACAAGGGCGTTGACTCAGACCCTGCATCAGACGGAGAAAGCCTGTTTGGTATGGGTGCGGCAACGGCTTCAAATCTGACCGTTTTTTCAGCGACCAACGCCGTCAGGTCTCCTGCTTTCAAAGTCTCCGGATCGAGAATAGCCGCAATGCGCCCTCGCTTATCAACGACTATGGTTGTAAGCCTTGCAGAGACGCTGTAATCGCGAAAGATTCTCCCTGATGTGTCAATCGCGGACCACCCAGCCATGGTTCGCTTGGCCAGAAAGCGTTGCACCACATCTGGTGCTTTATCGTCTATCGAGATGAACTGTACGGTTCGCGAATCGACACTTGCCGCAAGCTGGTTGAGAGGGGCCACACCAGGTCGCCCAGAACTCGAGCACCACGACTTTGCCGCGGAGTGCTGCGGAACTTGTTCGCGTACCAGGTGGAGCTTGCAGCAATGACGTAAACCTTAGCGCCGGCGCCTGTTCTCCGATCTTCTGTCCCAATCCCGCGAGTGGTAAGCCAAGAAGAAGCCCAGCCGTGAGGATCGCCCTGCGAAGCTGCATCATGTAACTTAGGATGTGCTTGTTGCATAACGCACGATCTCTTAAGATCTTAGCGTCTAACGTGTGCTACAAACGCTGTCGGCAATGTGAGCAACCAGCCACACTCAACTCGCTCCGCGTGCTTCAGGCATGCCCGCGCTCATCTTCACGAAGCGAATGAAGGCGTAAACACCGCGCGCTCCACCTGCCGCTTCGGCCCCCGCTTGCGCACCATCAACATACGTATCCGCTCCAGCAACTCCTGCGAATTATTCGCACCCTTGGGCAAAAACGCGTCCGCCGCGTCCGCCCTCGCGAAGTCCCTCACCGTGCCACTCACCAGCACCATCGGCACCTCCGGCGCCTGCTGCTTCATCCGCTTGACCATCTCGTTGCCATCCATACCGGGGTCAGGTCGCTCAGCACCATATCCACCCCGCCCGCCTCAAACCGCTCCAGCGCCGCCTGCGCCTGCAGCACACACACTACGCGGTAGCCCCGCGTTTCCAACATAAACTTGCGCACCGAGAGTGCCTGCTCGTTGCTGTCGACACAAAGAATCACTTTCCTGGGACGCATTCCACTCTTCTTTCTTTGCCGGCGCAGGGCTGTTTGACCCTGGCCGGTCGTGCTGGTCTTCTCTGGGCGCAAAGTCGCTAAAGCCCCGAGAGAGACTTCCGGTGGTCGCTCTATCTGTCTGGCATCCTGGCTCAGGGCAAAGAAAGGGTATCTGCGCCGCGATGGCAGGTCGCTCACCACAGGAGCAGATCCGCATCGACATTTCAGGCACAGTACCGCGATCCCGTCCTTAACCTGCAAGCCGGACAAGCATGCGGAGAGCGAGGTTCTTGCCTGGCCCTTTTAGAGCAGAACCGTCATCGCGCTGCCCCTGGGAGCCACGTCCCGGCGTACGGAACCACGCTCACCACCGTTTGCGCACATGAACGGCGCCAGCCTGAGAAGGGAGAGAAGGCGCACCTGCTCGACTCAGTTGTTCGTGTAAGGCGAAATTTGCGTCGTGATTGCTCATCAACGCTTGCTCAGACTACGAAGGCTCGACCCGCACCGCAACCGCGAATAAACAGCGAAGAAGGACGGTAAAACTTGGTTCCCGATTCGGGAAAACTGGTTCACAAGCTGCATCTACAGGGGTTTAGCTGACAAAGGCTTGTGGAACGGGTGTGCATCGCTCACGGAAAAGCCGTACTCCTGCCCAAGGAGTGGTGCGGCAGTGATGCGACATCGCGGTACAAAGGTAATGTATCGGAGTGCACACTATTTCGCTGCCGCAAGCCGTTGACGCTGAGCTGCCATCCCGCCGCGTGGAGTGCGATAGTACCCAACTTGAGGCACAGCACGATGGTCTGCTCGGCTCGTCGTTATGCTACTTTAACGAGTAGCTACACTCGCTAGTCATACTTCCCGCGACGGGACATGGAAGTAACGTGATGCGCATGAAGAAGCCCGTGCATACTCTGCTCCGCTCGACAACGCTCTGCCCAGCAGCCATCGGCTGCCGCATGGGCTGTAGCATGCGGGCGAGCTGCATAGTGTAGGCTGGCCCCCGCCTTTTCTCTTCCATCTTGCTTGCGTTTACGCAGCCTAGGTCAGCTTTTCAGATGTTCCTTCATCCTGCCTGGCGCACACTCTCCGCACCTCTTATCACTCCCACCGCATCTCTTACCTAAAGAGGAAGATATCGATGAGCATTGGCGAATCCCGCATTCCCCGCATTCTGGACCCGGCCCCGGACTTCGAGGCCAAGAGCACCCACGGCGTCATTAAGCTGAGCGACTACACCGCCAAGGGCAAGTACGTCATGCTCTTCTCGCATCCATCCGACTTCACCCCTGTCTGCACTACCGAGTTCATCGAGTTCGCCAAGCGCCAGGCCGACTGGGACCGGCTCAACGTTCAGCTCATCGGCGTCTCGATCGACAGCTTGAACGCGCACATCGCCTGGGTGCGTGACATCGAGCAGCACGCCGGCGTCAAGATCAGCTTCCCGGTCATCGCCGACCTCGACCAGAAGGTCGCCGCCGCCTACGGCATGGTGCATGAGGCAGTTTCTGACACCGCCGCCGTCCGCGCTGTCTTTGTCATTGACCCTAAGCAACTCATCCGCGCCATCATCTACTACCCCATGCAGCTCGGCCGCAGTGTCGACGAACTTGTCCGCATCTTCGAGGCGATTGAGGTAGGCGACGCGAACAAGGTCTCGCTCCCCGCAAACTGGCAGCCCGGTGATCAGGTCATCGTCCCTGCCCCAGCCACAGTGGACGATGCAGCCAAACGCACCAACGGCGGCGGCGCCGGCTTACAGGTCGACACCTGGTACCTCTCCAAAAAGACCCTCGAGGTAGCCGCCAAGTAGCTGGTAGGACCCTGCGCGGAAGCGGACACTTCGTGACGTGTCTATCGGTCCTCCGGGCCAACTGCGAGCGGCTGCCCCGAAATTCTTGACGGAGCCGCTCGCATTGCAAGCTCCGCAGGTGGAGCAAACCCCCACAAAGCGAGCGCCCTAGCGCGGGGCATCGTGTCTGAAATAGCTTCCCGCGCCGTATGTGGGTACTGCAACGTATCCCCGGTAGGAATCGATCCAGTCGCTCCCGGCACCCGCAACTTCAACACCTAGAACGGCTCAGAGACAAGCGGCACGCTCCACCTCCCACATCGCCACCACTCCATTCGCCGCGCGCAACTCCGGCGCAATCCACGTTGCCGCTCCGGCACCATCCCGCCAAGCGCCTGGTGCACCGTGGAATGTCATCTATCTGAAAAAGATCAACCGTCTCGACCCCGGCCAGAACCAGGAGCCTCGATTCGCAATCGCAAGCGTATTGGTGGGCCGCACCTTACCGAGGCTGGAGCGTAACGCAGGATTTAGAATGCCGCTTCTAAGTAAGAAGTACTCCGATAACGCACCTGGGGTACAGCCTGCGCTGTTACCTGGAGTTACCATCCGCCTTGCGGTGCCGAGCCTTATCTAACTCTTGTGGCCTGCAGGCCCTTCTATACTCCGACTTACCATCCTTGCACATGCGCAACTCTCGACACTTTTCATTTGTAACCGTGTCCATATCTACCAGAATGGACACAGTGTCACAGCAATCCCTGCGCCGGCTTGAATCTCAACTTAGGGATGTCGCGTACCTACTACGAGCGCCCCAAATCAGAACAACGAGGCGTACAAAAGTTTTGCAAACCCAAAAGTGGTCGATAGAACCCTACAGTCAAGAAAGTAAGTGAAGGAAAAGGAACTAGCCCTTCTCTGCTGAAGTACATAACTCTCCGGAATACGATCCTGATGCGCAAACCTGCTTTCATACCGCGACAATGCTGCCGGCCAATTACCTTGGCCGGCTTGAGCCCGCTCCTGGGCCTGTTTACTCTCTCCATGCTGCTGGCCGGCTGTGGCGTCACACCAGGCCCCGGTCTTCTTTCACCAGTCGTCTGGGTGCAGCAGTACGGTGCGCAGCAGCTGCAAAGCTCCACAGAAACACTGGGCTTTGGGCCGGAAGCCACGACGGCACTCGCTGCCGATAGTGCTGGCAACGTTTTGATTACAGGCTATGTCGCAGGCAGCTTTGCCGGCTACACGGGCGATCCCGGGGCCATCGATGCTTATCTCACCAAGTATGGACCGGACGGAACGCGCCTGTGGCTGAAGCAGTTCCCCTCACCCGCAGGCGCACTGCTCGACGGCGTAGCCACCGATTCCGCCAACAACATCATCGCGATCGGCGCTGCTTTCTCGTACGGCGGCCAGTCGCAGGCTTTTGTCGCCAAGACCGACCCGAACGGAAACCCTCTCTTGTACGTGGCTCTCCCCGCCTCAGTTGGCACCAGCGTCGGCAGCCAGGTCAAAGTGGAGTCGGATGACAGCATTATTGTCGCGGGATTCGGCTCCTTCAATGGCTCGAACCGGGAGGCTCTCTTCGCCGCAAGACTCTCCGGCACAGATGGCCACCTCTTGTGGGTCGACCCCTACGTTCTTCCAGTGCTGGGTCTGCTCACCGGCATGTCGCTGGACGCGGCCGGTAACCCGCTCCTGATTGCTGTCGCGACGGCAAGCGACTCCAGCACCTATCCTTATATCGCCAAGCTCAACCAGGCAGATGGGTCAGCCGCGTGGGTCCACCAGATTACGCCCTTAGCGAACAGCGTTCTCCCTTTCAGCATCACTTCTGACACTGCAGGAAACCCTCTGGTAGGCGGCGGTGTCTTTGCTGGATCACTGAACTTCGGTTTCAGTGCCGATCCACAGGAGAAAGGAATCCTTTACAAGTTCAACGCGGCCGATGGGACCGAACTCTGGCAAAAAACCTACTCGACCGGCAAGGGAGATTCGATTACCGGCGTTCAGACCATTGCCGACGGAACCATCTACCTTGTCGGCTACACCAACGGCCAGTTCAACACTTACGAGACTCCGACCACGCTGACCACTGTTTTCTTGCTTACCCTGCAGAGTGACGGAACCTTTAACTCGGCGCATCAGTTCGGCAGCGGTCCCCTTACCAATACAGCCGTTCCCTTCGGACCACTTACGACCATCGATGCAAGCGGCAACGTATTTGTATCAGGCGCGACGACTAATGCGTATACAGGCTTTACAAACAATAGTCATGCGTTGCAGATGTTCATCGCGAAATTGAAACCGGCGCCCTTACTGCAATACTAGTCATTCCAAAGCTGCGCAGGAGTGAGAGAAACAATCTCACTCCGCTCCATCACTCGGCAGTGCATAGTACCCCTTGCGCGCCTGTACCTTCAGCCCATCCCCCTTGCACTCCACCGACACCGGCCGGTAACTCCCATCCAGCTTCTGGTTCGTCGGCGTATAACTGGCCACATACTGCGTTCGTAACTCATCCTCTATCTGCGCAAATGCCGCCTCCATCTTCTTGCCATTGTTTCCTACGTCGATCATCCGCCCGCCAGTCTCTTCCGCCATCTTCTTCATCGCGCTCGGCCCGTTATACCCGCCCAGCATGATCGAGCCGTTGTTATAGAACCCGCGATCGGCAATCAGCAGCACATAGATAATCGCGTTCGCCTTCTGCGCTGCTTCAATCGCATCCTGGATCCGGTACTTCGAGCCTTGATCCCCACCATCGGTCAACAGGATCATCGCCTTACGCCCGGTCTCGGATCGCAGCTTGTCGCCCGACGCCAGATACACCGCGTCATACAGCAGCGTCCCCTTGGGCGCGCCCTGCGTCGGCACCGGACCCTGCCCAATCCCAGGCACACCTCCTGATCCATTGCCGCCAGCCGTATTGATCTCCGCCTTGTTCATCGCCTTCGCCAGCCTCGAAGCATTGTTCGTGTAGTCTTCGAGCAGATTCACATCCACATCAAACGAGATCAAAAATGCTTCGTCCTTCTGCCGCAGCACGCTCTTTAGGAACGCCCCGCCCGTCTGCTGCTCCATCGGCAGCACGTACTCCTGCGAGCCTGACGTATCGAGCAGAATTCCCAGCGTCAGCGGCTGATCCGCCTCGGCCGCAAAGCTGCGCAGCTTCTGCGGCTGCTTGTTCTCAAAGACCGTGCAATCGTCCCGCGTCAGGTTCGGGATCAGCGCACCATGCTTGTCCTTCACTGTAAAGTAGAGGCTCACCAGGTTGGCCTGCACCTTCAGGGTCGCGACCGGCGCGTCCTGATCGTTATCTGACGGCGGCGGCGCAGTACTCATCGGCGCGGCATCAGGGCTCGGCGCCGACTGCGCCCGGAGCGCCCCGGCAACAGCAAGCGTAGACGCGAGAGCAAGGCAGGTAAGGCGGAGGGAGGCGTGCATGGTTGCTTAGACGCCCAACGCAGTCGAAAAGCTGCGCCCACCGCATCCCCTCCTCAAAGCTGCCATTCTGGGAACAGGTTACCGGCGCCCAGCGCCCTCGCCTCAGCCAGGCCATCTCCGGGTGGTACTCTGAACCGGTACTCTGAAGCAGGGTCCGGTGCGTCCAAGTAGCGTACCCTGATTCCCTTGTTGGTCACCCTGACACAGGTCGCGCCTCGCAGCGCATCTATATTGTTCGAGCACATTGTTCGAGAACGCAGGGCCGCCCCATAGAAGGCCCGCCCGCGTATTGTCCCTTTTGTTGGAGATGAGTCTGTGAAGCAAAGCGTGTTAGCAGGAATCATGGCAGGCATCCTGGCCCTTCCATCCGGGATTGCCGGGGCTGGCAAACAACAGCAGCAAAGCATTCCAGACGCCCCCACGCCGCAGCCCGCGACTACCACCGGCCTTGGCGATCTCCAGCACGAGGTCACCCCGGGCCAGGGCACCACACCTCCGCCATCGCCGCACACCTACGGTCCGGGTGAGAACCAGGCTGCCGGGCAGGACGCGGCTCCGAACGGCTCATCCTCAGCCGCTCCGGGCGAAAGCCTCGCACCCGCCGGCTCCACGCCTCCACAGGAGGAGACGCCTGAAATCGCCACAGCCGGAACCGGCCCCCAGTTGACGATCAATGTTCCGGTGAACGAGGTCATTGTCCCCGTCACCATCCGCGACAAAAAGGGCGCGCTCGTCCCCGCAATCGACTGGCGCAACTTCCGCGTCTACGAAGACGGCGTCCGCCAGAAGATCGTCTTCTTCACCAGCGACCCATTCCCGCTCTCGGTCGCCTTCGTGGTTGACCAGAGCCTTCCGTCGGACATCATGAGCCGGGTCAACGAGAGCCTCTCCGCGGTCACCGGCGCCTTTACTCCCGCTGACACGGTAGCCGTCTTCGCCTACAACAGCAGCCCTCGCGAGATCACCGATTTCACCGGCGCCCAGGGCGACCGCCTGCCCCTCGCCCTCTCGCAAGCCAAGGCTCCCGGACGCGACATGGGCGTAGTCGCCCCCGGCGGCCCCATGGATAACGGACCGACGATCAACGACAAGCCAATCGACCCAAACCTCACCCCGCAGCACGGCCAGAACATCGGCTTCAGCCGTCTGCCCAAGGACTACCACCCGCTCAACGACGCCATCCTTGCCGCCGCAACCGCCCTTGCCAAGCAGCCCAAGCAGCGCCGCAAGATCATCTACATCATCTCCGACGGCAAGGAGCAGGGCTCGAAAGCCTCCTACAAGGAGGTTGTTCGCTTCCTGCTTAGCCATGAGATCACCCTCTCCGGCACCCTCGTCGGCGACTCCGCCGTCTGGGGCCTCGGCTACCTGGACCGGAAGCACATCCCCTTCCTGCCCACGATGCGCGACAACCTGCTGCCCAAGTACCAGCTCGCCACCGGCGGCACCCTCGACGCCGAGGTCTCGGAGAACGGCATCCAGCGCTCCTTCGCCAGGATCACCGACGCAACCAGAACCCAGTACACCCTCGGCTACACCAGCCACGCCGGCGTGCTGGCCAGCCGCTTTCACACCATCGAGGTCCGCGTAGAAGGCATCCCCAATCTAGACATCGTCGCCAAGGACGGCTACTACCCGTCGTCGACCGAGCTGAACCGCTAGCTGCGAGTTCGTTCGTGCCGAAGCTAAGGGGCGATCCTGGGCAGAGTGAAGGACTTGCGATTGACTCTGTTCTCCGACGCGACGATCCTGCTCCAGAAGCCCAAGCAAAAAGGGCACGCAGCAGGCACGAAACTGGCTCAGCACGCCGTCACCCACGTATCGGCTGGCTCCGCGAGAAAAAAGGCCGCAGGCACTATTGCGCCTGCGGCCCTTCAAGCGTGGCAGCCAGTCCTAGAACGTGTACCGGGCCGAAAATTGCAAATGCCGTTCCACCGAACGCGTGGGCGAGCCCTGGCCTGAGATGTTTCCAAACGTGGTATCCGTCACCCCGGTGTCCGGGTTGCCGTAACTTGCAATGTTGAACGCATTGAACGCGTCGAACCGGAAGCCGATCGACTGCGCCTCCACGATGCGGAAATCCTTGAAGGCCGAAGCATCCACGTTCAGATAGCCCGGCCCGCGCACGGCTCCGTTGCTCGACGAGCCAAAGGTGGTCGAGGTCGCCGAACCGAATGCGCAAACCCCATTGTCAACACCAGGCGTCGTACAGGGCGTGGCGGAAGGATCCGTGCCGAACCAATTGTCGATGGTCCGGTGCACAATCTTCAGCTTTCGATACTGGTTCGCTCTGTAGTTGCCACCGTAATTTTGCGAGTTGTTTCCAGGTCCCGTGACCGTCTCTGGAAAGCCGGTGTAGCCGACGCCGGCAACAGAAACCCTCCATCCACCGATCGCTTCATCTACAAAGCGGTTGGCATGCGACAGGTACTCCTGCCCGCGTCCCACTGGAAGCTGGTAGGTTCCCGTTCCCGACACGTTGTGCCGTACATCGTAGCCCGCCGGACCCCAGTCCGCATGGCTGTTGTAGTAGTTTTCAAACGCGCCCGCCCCCCCGTAGCCGCCTGCATTGAGAGAGTAGTTGCCCAGGCTGTTGGTGAGCGCCTTGCCGTAGGTGTAGTTCAACGTGAACTCCAGCCCATGGTTGACCCTCTGGCGCAGCGTTGACTCCATTGCCTGGAAGTTCATTGCCGCCCGCGACTCGGTGATCAACAGCGGCCCCGTGCCGAAATTTGGATTGTTGAAGTAAGGCGTCGAGTTCGGATTGGTGAGGTCCGTCGGCTGGTTTACGTTGCCGTAATCCTCAATGTGCTGGCCCTGCTCGCCGATGTATCCCACCTGCAAAGAGGTCGTCCGCGTAAGCGCGTACTCAGTTGTCAGGCTCCACTCCTGCACATACGCTGGTTGAATATTCTGCGGATACACGTTGTAGGAGCCCGAGAGGCTTGGAGGCGCGTTAAAACCTTCTTCCACCGTACGCGGTGCACCGGGAGTCTGCGTTGCCGGCGTCGTGCCGCTGGCCGCCGTGTAGGCCGGGAGCGGCGCTTGCACGTTGACCGCCTGGAGGAACGGCGTAATTGAGGTTAGCCGCTGGTTGTAGGAGTTACCTTCGTAGAAGCTGGTTGCGCCATAGCCGCCGCGAATGACAAACTTGCCGCCCGCCTGGTAGGCAAAACCAAGCCTGGGCATAATCTGCGTGTAATTGTAGTTGTAGCACCCCTTGTTCTTGCACACGCCTGAGCCGGCCGGCGCGCCCGCCGGCACGTGATCAGCATAGATCGTCTGCCCTGTCGTCAGGTCCACGTTGCCGGTCTTGTTGTTCTGCTCGGTCCAGGGCTCATCAATCTCATATCGCACCCCGAGATTGATAGTCAGGTTGGGCAGCGCATGCCAGTCGTCGGAGAAGAACTCGGCTGTCCGCCATTGCCGCTGCCCAACTCGCACGCTGCCCAGCGTCACGGCCACCTGGTAGACCCGGTCGAGCAGGAAGTCGGCCGCGCTGTATCCTTGCCCATCGGTCACCGCGGGCGATGGATTGCTGGTGTAGTCGCCGTTGTAGTTCATCGTGCCCAGGAAGCCATTGTTGTTGCCGGTTGGATAGTTGGTCTGGTAGCGGATCGCCTGCACGCCCATGCTTAGCGTGTGGCGGGCCTTCTGCCAGGTCAGGTTGTCAATATAGCTGTAGGTATTGTCGATCAGCGTGTTACCGGTATATGCTTCGGTTCCTATCGAACTCAGGCCCGAGCCCAGGCCCTGGTCGGTAAACCCCTGGTACGCCTGGTCAGGGAAAGGTATGCCGACTTTGGTGTCGCCACTGGTGCCAAACTGCCCGGTCGAGTCAATGGGCAGACCTTGCTGCCAGTTCACTCGGGTAAAGCCGAGCCGAGCCGAGTTCACGAGCTCCGGCGAAAACGTGTGCACCCAGTTCGCCCCGACAACCTTGGTCGGGTAAAGGTCGCCGCCTGGAAAAGTAATAGCCAGGACAGAGGTCTGGCCATCATACGCGGTCGACATGCTATAAAAGCCGGTCAACTTGTCCTTCGGGTTAGGGTCATATTCGATCTTGATGTCACCCTGGTTATTTGCCCGGAAGTTGCGGCTGGTTCCCTCTAGGTTGTTGCCGATCAAGGTGCCCGCCGACGGGGTGGCATTCGGCAGAGGATACAGGTTCGGATTCGCAAAAAGAAACTTGGCCACCGGGCTTACAATCGGCACCTGGTTCCTCAGGTAAGGTGCGAAGTTGTTTTGGCTGTCGTACAGCTGAATCGGCGATGCAAGCGCAAGCAGCGCCGAAAAATCGCCCATCCGCATGGCCGGCGTCAGTACACTCGCCTTGGAGGAGCCGCCATTATGAAAGCGCGACCCGAGATAATCGACGAAGAAAAACAGCTTGTCGTGAACGATTGGGCCGCCCAGCGTGCCGCCGAATTGGTTTTGTGAGTACGAGTTGATCGGTTGCTTGGGCGTGGCATGATTATTTGCCCAGGAGTTCGCATTGAACTCCTGGTTTTGCTCAAAGCCATAAGCCGAACCATGAAACTTGTTCGTTCCGCTCTTGAGCACGCTCACCACGCCGCCGCCGTTTACGTTGCCATAATCGGCCGGAGAGTTCGCGGTCAATACTCTGATCTCTTCCAGCGATTCTGGCGCCGGGCTATAGGCGATGTCGTTATTGAACGTCTCGTTGATGTCGATACCATCGAGCGTGTAGTTATTCGCCTGCGCCCGGTTGCCGTTGATGTTCGGCGAGTCCGCATAGCTGGTGTCCCGCGTGATATTCGTCATGCCCGAGGTTCCATTGGTGCTGACTGATCCCGGCAAATACAGGGTAAGCGCCGAGAAGTCTTGCCCATTGAGCGGAAAGTTGCTGATGGTATTCGCCGTGAACGTCGTCCCCAGCGTCGGATTCTCCGTATTCAGGATAGGCGCAGCCGCAGACACATCCACATTCGTTGAAGCCCCTCCCACACTCATCTTCACATTGAACGTAGGCGTCTGCAGCACCTCGAGCGTGAACTCCGGCAGCGTCTCCTCGTTGAAGCCCATCGCCTTCACCACCACCTGGTAGTGGCCGATCGGCAGAAAATTGATGCGGTAGAAGCCGTCGCCATTGGTCATCACCGGCGTATCCACACCCGTGCCCACGTTATGCGCAACCACCTGCGCGCCCGGCAACACAGCGCCGCTGGCATCTGTCACCTGGCCGGTAATCCCACCCGTCACAGTCTGGCCGAAAGCCATTGCCGAAGCCAACAGCAAGGCGGAAGCGAACATATACAGAGAACGCGGAGAGGTCATAGGAAGGGTGGGACTCCACAAAGAGGATGCACAGATTCAAGCAACATCAAGCGGCGAAGGGAGAAGCCGCAAACAGCGCGCGCACCATCCGTGTCAAACCCGCAAGCAACGCGCGGGTCCGTGTTCAAATGGAACGTCGATGGGCCGAGCATAGAAAGCTCGCCTCAGCATGTCAATGAAATTCGTCAGGAGGTTGCAGGTCGATCACGATAATGATCGTTTCTAAGTCACTTGACCTACCTAGCATCATGTTCTAAATGCACCTTGGGTGCAGAAACAAGCAAGGAAGGCATTGCCGGCAGCCTTACAGGTCGGTGGGCGCTGCTGGCTTTTACTTGATCTCGGAGACAACCTCGGGCTTGGTTGCCTCGGACTTCGCGACCGTGGCTTCGGGCTCACCCTTGATGCCCTGCTTGAAGCCGCGCAGTCCTTCGCCGAGTCCCTTGCCCAGCTCCGGCAGCTTGCGCGGACCAAAAACCAGGAGAGCGATAACCAGGACAAAGAGCAGATGAGTCGGTGTAAACAGATTATCAAGCATGTTGGGATGCCCGCATCGTAGAGCGCGGGGCTTTCCTCCGATAGCGTATTGTCGCACACACACGCGAAAGCTGGCGTGTGCAGACCGGCACCGCTACATGCGCAGGATCAACTACGGGTTACTCTTCGCGAGCTACCGGGGCGAGCTGAGGGGCAGACAGCCGCGCCGCAATCATCGTGTAGAAAGCCGGCAGGCTCTCCCCGCTGCCCAGGGACAATCGCCGATGCACCTTCAACGTAGGGTAAATCCGTGAGCTGGCCCCCGCACCGCCGACCTCGATCTCAAGCGTAGGCACGGAAAAGTCGCTCCCCGGGTACACCGACATCGACCACCTGCCCCCGTGCAGCTTCCGCAGCAGCTCGCCAAAGTAGCTGCCCCACAGCAGGGTCAGCCAGTCTGCTTCCAGCGCCGGCAGCGGGTCCGGCGCCGGGCAAAGCCGGTTCAGGATCGCCTCCAGCCGGTCGAGCGAGGCCGCCTTCCAGTCCAGCGTCTCACGAAACTCAACCCGCGCCACCCGCACAGCTTCGGCCGCGTAGGCATCAATCATTGCTTCAAGCGTCTCGTATTTCGCCTGCGACAGGCGTTCCCTGGTAGTCATGTGCTTCTAAGAGTAGCGTAAGCCCCTACCCTGTTATCGACACAGCACAGGCTTCGGGCGGATTTGCGTCCTAATCGGACACGCCTCCCTCCACCCTGTCAGCCACAACAGTCATGTATCGTGAGAGATGTACCGGAGGTCCCGTTCTTGCTGAGAGTTTCACTTGGTTTGCTTGCCGCGCTCGCGATGGCAGCCCCCTCGCTGGCCCAGGCGCCGCAGTATCACCCACCCGTAGTCGCCGCCAATGACACGCTCGCCGGCGTGGACTACAACTACCGCTACGAACTCTACGGCGGCTTCTCCTATACCCACTTCAATGCCGGCCCTAACCTGCTCCAGGGCGCAAACCTGGGCGGATTTTCACTCGAGGGCGCACGCTTCTTTACCAGGCGCTGGGCAGCAGCGGGCAGCGGGCGCGGCTACTACGGCACCACCGGTGTCGTGCCGAACGACGTCAACATCCGCGGCCCCTTCGTCGCCCAGTACATGTTTATGGGTGGTCCGGAGTATCGCGCGCTCTCAAACGAGCACGCCTCGCTCACGCTCCATGCCCTCTTTGGCGGCGCCTACGGGCAGTTTGATAAGGACGTTGCGCCCGACACCCCTGCGCAGCTCGGCCTGTTCTCCAATCAGGTCGCCTTCGGTAGCGCCATCGGCGGTGCCATCGATCTCAACCGCTCCCCCCGGCTCGCCTTCCGCATCCAGCCCGAGGCCACCTTGACCAACTACGGGGGCGCCGGACTCCATGAGCAGGTCGCGATCTCGATCGGCATCGTCTACCGGCTGGGCCGCAAGATCGAGCCTGTATCGCAGGCCGCCCCGCGCCCGGCAGCTTCCCGCTAATGCGGTGAGCCTGAAGTTCGCACCTTAGGACCTATCATCAGGACTGTCATCCTGAGCGAAGTGAAGGATCTGCTTTTTATTTCATTCCAGGGCGATACCGCTCACGAAAAATATGTATGAACTTATGACTAAGAACACTCGGCTAGAGCCTTCCAGCCGTGGCTACGTTCGCATCACTCGACAACTATGCGCGAGACGCGCGCCCCAATATCACAAAGTATCTCGTAAGGAATCGTGCCGCAGAGATCAGCATGCTCCCAGGCCGTGACCTCCTCGCTTCCCTGCCGGCCTAAGATGATCACCTCGTCGCCGATCACAGCCTCGGGAATCTCTGTGACGTCCAGAATCGTCTGGTCCATGGAAATACGTCCGGCGATCGCCGCTCGATGCCCGTTGACCAGCATCGCGCCCTTGTTCGAGAGTAGCCGGTTCAGCCCGTCAGCATAGCCAACCGGCGTGAGTGCCAGCCGCGTCGGACGTGTAGCGCGAAAGGTCGAGTTGTAACCGGCTCCCTCGCCGGCAGCGATCTCACGCATCGAGGTGATGCGGGTCTTCCAGGAGAGCACCGCCTGCAGCCGGGCTTGGCTGCCTGGTTCAAGCGCCTGGGCCTTAAGCGCGGGTGGCTCGGCCGGGGTAAATCGCACCGGCTGTCCGTAGAGTGCCAGTCCCGGCCGCAGCATCAGCCGGGCGTCATAGCGCTTGGCAAGCACTGCCAGCGCGGCGGTCCGGGGCTGATCGAATACAGTCGTCGAGTTGCCCGCATGCACCCACGCCGTCTGCACCCCGGCTCCTCGAATCTGTTCCAGCGCCTGCGCAAAGCGGTCCATCTGCACGTCCGTGTCCAGCTGGTCCAGCACCTCAGGGGCGCTAAAGTGCGTCATCACCCCTTCAAGCAGCAGCGGCGAGCCAGGCCCAAAGTATTCGCCCAGCAGCGCCGCAAGGTGTACCCCAGGCGCAACCCCCTGCCGTGCCATGCCGGTATCGATCTCAAGATGCACCGCGAGCGCGCCTGCAGGCATGCGACGCCGCGACGCAGCTTCTGCCAGCAGGCTGAGCTGGTACGGCTCCCACACCTGCGGGGTAAGCGCCCGGTCCAGCAGCGTCTCCGCCTCGCCCTGCCACAGGCTCGACATGACCAGGATCCGCGCAGCGCCCAGGTGGCTCGGCAGCACTCCAAGCGCACGGCGCAGCGCTGCCCCCTCGTTGACCGAGGTCACCCCAAGCCACCCGGCCCCCGCTGCCGCGAGCGCGGCTCCGCAACTCTCGACACCATGCCCGTAGGCATTCGCCTTGATCACAGCCAGCAGTCCAGGCGGTTGCCCCGTTACCTGGTCTGCGGCCTGCGAACGCAGCAGGTTGAAGTTGTGGCGGAGGCGATCGAGTGAAATTTCAGCCCAAACCGGTCTGGTTTGCATCGCGAAGGCATTTCCCATCTTCACTGGCTCCGCTCAACGCAACGCCTGCTCCTGCTCGACAGAACAGACCCTAAGGCTGCTTGTCTGCGGTCGGCGGCGCAGGCTGGCTGGACTCCGCTCCCTTATAGATCAGCGGAATATGAAACGGCAGCGCCGCGCCCGACTTCTTCGCCGCTTGCTTCTGCTTCTCATCCGGCTGATCAAAAACCGCGGTCCGCTGCGCGTTCACGCACACCCAGTCGGCACGCGCGCGCTGGTACACATGCGTAAACACCCCGCGCTCATCAATCGTATGCGGGCCCGCCTTGTAGTGAACCATATATGTGCCTTCCACCAGCGCCAGGTCGCCCAGCACCCGCACATTGACCGCTCTCTGTTCCATCGAAAGCAGGTCGCCGGCCGAGTGATCAAACATCTCCGCAATCATCTGGTTGCGGGTGCTCACCATTCCGCCCGCCGAGATATTGACAAACGTCGGCGCCAGCAACAGCTCCATCGCATACTGATCCTTCTTAACGAAGGCTATGCTCCAGTTGTCTTCTATGTGCTGAAAATGGCTGACCTCTGCGGGCGTCTCGGGCGGCTGGGCGCGTAAGAGGCCGCCAGGAAAACCCGCAAGTGCGAACAAGAGCAGAAGCGTAGGATACTGTCGCGTTCTAAGACTCATCACTATGTTAGGTATGATGATAGCTTGGCAATGCTGAGGTTGGATAGGGCAGCTTGCGAGTGAGAAAAGGCCTCACGCTGAGAGGCGTACCGCCGATGTAGCACTGGACAGGCCGCTACAGCAATAAGCGCCTGACTGGAAGTGCGTATGCATGTGGTGATGGCAGAGCAGGGTATGATGGACCAGTTAAACGCAGGTGGACACCAAGGAGTGTTCCCCGGGAGCTCCGCCGGCAAGCAGGACCTGGAACTTGTAGAGCTATTTGCCCGCACAAAAACAGAGTCGGGCCGGACGCTGCTGAGCCTGCTCGATGAGAAGCCGATATTGCTGGTCTTCCTGCGGCATTTTGGCAGCCCGGTCAGCCGCGAGACATTGGCCGACGTGGCCAAGGCCCGCCCCGAGCTCGAGCAGCGCGGGGTACGTCCGGTCTTTGTGCACCTTGGAACCCCGGAGCGCGCGCGGCCTTTCTTCGAGAAAGTCGGCCTCGGCGATGTGGAGCGCGTCAGCGATCCCACCACCGCCCTCTACCAGGCACCCGTCTTTCACCTGCTCAAGACCACGGCTATCCCCGAGTTTTTCGCCGGCGGCCAGCTCATCAAGGTGGCCCAGCGTGCCATCTGGCGCTACGGGATCGGCTCGGCAGGCAAGGAAGATGCAACCCAGCTTCCCGGCGTCTTCTTCATTAAGGACCGCCAGATCAAGAAAGCCTTCCGCCACAAAGGTATGGCTGATCGCCCCGACTACGTCCGCTTCGGCGTCTAGAGCCGTTTTCGCATTCTGGGTAGAGAGGCTGACGAAAGTCGCCGCAACTTTTCCGTTGAGAAACATCACACCTGGCCGAAATGCGCGCTAGACACCTTCGGGAAAACGGCTGGAATCCACACCTCCCACAGCCGTCCACGCACCTCAACAGGCTCCGGACGGCTTTTCCCTGGCCCGCCACTCCCCCGCTCCGCTACCCTTAGGGAACATGGCAACCACCACCCCTGAGATCCAGTTCGAGCGCGGCCTTCCCGCTTCCATCGATGCCGAGCGCTCCATCCTCGGCGCCGTCCTGCTCGACAATCACGCCTACAACGAAGCCGCCGAGCGCCTCACCCAGGACGACTTCGCCCTTGACCAGCACCGCCGCATCTTCATGCGCATGGCCGAGCTGATCGACGCCGGCCGCGCCGTCGACATCGTCACCCTGGGTCTGCCGCGGCGCCCCTCCATCGAAGAGTACGTCCGCATCGTCAAGGACAAGTCCCTCCTCCGCCAGCTCATCAACGTCTGCTCCTCCGCCATCACCCGCGCCGCCGACCAGTCCGAAGAAGCCCTCGAAGTCCTCAACTCCGCCGAAAGCGCCCTGCTCGAGGTCTCCGAGCACGGCATCGCCCGCGGCTTCGTCGGCATCCCCGAGATCGTCCGCGACTCCTTCGGCTCCATCGACAAGCTTATTCAAGAAGGGCACCGCGAGGTCACCGGCCTCGAAACCCACTTCACCGAGTTCGACCGCATGACCTCCGGCCTGCAAAAATCCGAGCTCACCATCATCGCCGCCCGCCCCTCCATGGGCAAAACCGCCTGGGCCATCAACATCGCCCAGAACGCAGCCGTGCACGACGGCAAAGTCGTCGCCGTCTTCTCGCTCGAAATGTCCAAGGAGTCCCTCCTCCGCCGCATGCTGGCGTCGGAAGCCCTCGTCACCTCCCGCAAGATCCAAACCGGCCTCCT
Source organism: uncultured Acidobacteriaceae bacterium (assembly GCA_964245415.1). Classification (GTDB taxonomy): domain Bacteria; phylum Acidobacteriota; class Terriglobia; order Terriglobales; family Acidobacteriaceae; genus EB88. Next base: position 18,276 of record CAXTMM010000034.1, read on the forward strand.
CCCCCGCGAAGACAAGGGCAAGCTCCTCGCAGCCCTCGAGCGCCTTATGGAATCCAAGATGTTCATCGACGACACCCCCGCCATCTCCCTCACCGAAATGCGCGCCAAGGCCCGCCGCCTCCGCCAGATGTCCGGCCGCCTCGACCTGATCGTCATCGACTACCTGCAGCTGATGTCCGGCGCCGCCGCCGGCCCCGGCTCCAAGCGCTTTGAAAACCGCACCCAGGAGGTCTCGCACGTCTCCCGCGGCCTCAAAGCCCTGGCCAAGGAGCTAAACGTCCCGGTAATCGCCCTGTCTCAACTCTCCCGAGCCAGCGAGCAGCGCGGCGGCGACAAAAAACCCATGCTGAGCGACCTACGCGAATCCGGCTCCATCGAGCAGGACGCCGACGTCGTCGCCTTCATCCACCGCGACTCCTACTACAACAAAGACGAAAACGGCCAACCCGACCCCGACACCGAAGGCAAAGCCGAAATCATCATCGCCAAGCAAAGAAACGGCCCCACCGGCTCGGTGCACTTAGCCTATCTAAGCAAATGCACAAGGTTTGAGAATTTGGCGTTTGACGGTGGGGAGTATTGACCTACGTATGTTGCTCTTCGAGTGTGCGAGTTTATTCTTCTTGTATGGAACCGTTGTTGCCAAGGCGACTCTTACCGCAAAGCTCTCGCCTCCGCAAGATTAATCTTCGCTTTATGCCCATGCCTTTCGAGCAGCCCAAGTAATTCAGCTCCGCTTATCAGGGTAAGAGGTTTGTCCTTCGCAAACTCATAAGCATCTCCGCCAAATGTGGCAGTAGTCACAAGAATCCCTTTCATTGCACCTTCATGCTGTACCGTGCCGAAGAGATCACGGACAGCCGATACTCCAACGGTATTGGTATAACGCTTAGCTTGAATAACGATCTTGCCCCCTCGTAGGGGATCTGGATCCAAATGCGACGGCATCCACGCCTCCGTCGCGGCTTGCGCGAGTAATCTTCACCTCTCCTCCTTCGCGATGAAACTCCTTTTCGAATATCTCACGAATAAGATTCTCAAAATCTTGCCAGTCCATGGCCGCTAGATTTGTCCTATCGTCGATCAAGTCGGCTACCGCGTACCCATCCACAAATCTTATATCGGTCTTGTTAAGTTTTGCGATGGGCCGAATCGGGGTTAGCTCCACAAGCTTACTGCTTCCTACTCCCTTGAGGGCTTTGAAACATGCCTTCGGATCGACGCGAGCGAGGTCCAAGCAAGTGAACTCGTCGCGACCTGCCTGTAAGGATAAGATACATCCATGAGCTTCTGCTCCAGTTGCAGGGTCAATGCTACGTACCCAGCCATTGAAAACGACGCTGTAGATAAATGCGCTCTTATCCACTGACAATACTCGATGAATTATGAGGAGCGCCATTTGATACAAAAGCGTATCGTAAGTGGTTTTCCTCCAGGTTTCCATGACAGGCACATACTGCAACTCTCCTTTGCTGGCGACATACTTAACCTCGCGGTATTTGGGAAGAGCTTCTAAGTTTGGTAGCTCGTAATCGATGACCAATAGCTTTCCCGTGGAGTCGAAGCTCAGATCAAAGCCCTGAGGAAAGCTTTCTGGGAAGGTCGAGCGAGAAAGCGCCTCACTAGCGAGGTACTCGATGGCTTGCGCGTCACCAGCGAGGTACGCCTGAGCAAGTACTTCGATAAACGCGTGCTGTGCCTCTTGCGATTGAAGAAACTCTTTTTTTCGACCCCTCCAATCCTCTACGTGCCGCTCGTACTCTGCAGTCGTCTTTGCATTTGTTTCTTCGATCAGAGCGACTTTAGATTGCCACTGAGACAAAGCGTGCTGAAAGCGACTTTCCGCGCCGGCTATCTTGGCGGCCTTTCTACCCACGATAAGCTTATCCAGCAGGGTGATGTCCGGCTCATATTGTTCTCTATTGGGCTGGGTGGGGAATTCGAGTAGCGGAAGCATAACTGGCTTCGGAGTCTTGAATGAGGTTTGCTCCTTAAGTGAGTTCCAGTCCAGCACTGATTCAGTGCACCCGTGGACAAGGATTGTTTCTAGTGCGCGCATTGCCGCCTGATTTTCAACAGTCAGTTTTTTAGCCTCGGCCCCTCCAAGAAATTGGACCCTTTGAGCTGCTTCCTTACTGGCGCGTGCGAGTTCTAGCGTTTGTTTTCTTTCCCATCTCTCATTCCAAACTGCTAATTGGGCACTAGCTTTGGAGTCTACGTCGTTCGCGTTTTCTCCCTTGATGACGCGGTAAGCGTTCATACGGTCGTCTTTGATACGAATCTCGTACACACTGCCCCCAAGTGAAGCGAATTAGAAGTGAGGTCTCCCACAAAGCGGAATCTCTGACAAGTCCGTCGTGCTCGACGGGTAAAGTCGTGAGCACGTTGATCGCTCAGTGTTCGGTGTGGCGCACTTCGCGACTGACAACAAGAAAGGGGTACGGGGAAGAACCGGAGACCCCTCCTCTCTCGCGAGAGCCCTTACTGCGGCGCGATCAACAGCCAGGGCTCACTATTCACATCCGCCCCGACGCTCTTCGAACAACCCGCCCCAAGTACCGGCCCAAGACTGCAGCCCCACCAGTTGGATGTCGCATCCACAGGACCAACCATTCCCAGATTGTCGACGCCAACTTTACCACCCAGCAGCATGTTGAACTCGACCTGCACCAGCGCCGGCGTCTTCACGACCACGTCGTAGCTCTCCCCGCTAATGTAGTTCTCGGCAACGATATTGCCGGTAATCGCACCTTTACCGTAAATATTGATCCCAGCCGTCCCAGGCGTAGTGGCGTCCGCGTTATCAGCCCCGTTCCCACTGAGAATGTTACCCACCAGCACATTGTCATTCAGGTTCTGGCCCGGCACATGCGCGTGCAGCGTAATCCCCGGCAATCCATTGTTGAGCAGCGTATTTTCGACAACCACATTGCCATAAGCCTGCGCGCCAGGGATCGAAGCAAAGATACCCACGCCCGCTCCACCACCATTGCTCAGCCCGTTGCTGTTGGACGTGTTCTTGTAAACCGTGTTGTGGTACACCCCGAACGGAATCACGTTGTTCGTAGCCGGGTCCGATACGTGCGAAGCCAGCACGATCCCGCACGCGTAAGCATTGTCTTCCACCGTGTTCAGGCTGATCAGGTTGTCGTGCACCGCCGCCGTATCGTCCGACACAAGGATCCCGCCCGAGTTGCCATGCACGCTGTTCTTGATCACCACCGCATGATCGGCCCCCAGCAGGTGGATGCCCTCCCCGCAGTCTCCATCTTCACCCGGCTCAAAGGACGGCCGAGAAGGGCAGTGCCCGCCAGAAAGCGCCTTGTTATTGTCTTGCACGGTGTTTTGCGAGATCGTGACCGCCGAGGCATTCGCCACCAGGATCCCCTCGAACTGCGCATTCTGAATCGTAAAGCCAGAGATGTGCACGGCACTGAGCCCGGTAGCCGCCATCCCATTCACGAAGATGCCGTTCGGCTGGCCCGTCGCGTCAATCGTCGCGCCCAGGCTGCTCAGCGAGAGCGGCTTGGTGATCACCACTCCTTCGTAAAAGGTGCCCGGTCCGACAAGGATAGTGTCGGCAGGCTGGGCAGCATTCACTGCATCGGTGATGTGGCTGTAACATCCAAGCTCCCCGTTGGGCAGCACACAAAGTGTAGCGGCCCAGGCGGGCGCGGCGGAAAGAGAGAGAGCAACTGTAATCCGGGAAAGGGAACGCAAAATCTTCATGAAATCCTCCGCATGGAACTTTACAGCCTGCAGAGGAAATCGTCTCTAATCTTTTGTAAAAAAGAGAGAGTGCGTGTCCAGCACCGCTTTCTAGTGCCAGCGTGCCAGCGTGCTGCTCACGCACACGCACTATCTCCGGCGCATTCTGCGCCCCATTGTTTCCACGTGGACATTGATCAGCGTCAGCGCCGCAGGCGTGACTCCGGGAATACGGCTGGCCTGCCCGAGCGTAGTGGGACGGATGCGGGCCAGCTTCTCCTGCAGTTCCTTCGACAGGCCGGATAGCCCTTCGTAGCGGAAGTCGGGAGGGATCGTCCGCGTTTCGGAAGCCTTCAGCTTTTCAATCGAACGCCGCTGCTGCGCCAGGTAGCCGGCGTACTTGATCTCGGTCTCGACTGCCCGCAACTCGTTGCGAACCTGCGCACCGAGCACCCCCGGCTTAAGCCATGGCCCATAAACCGCGCTCTCGTCCGCAGCAAGCTCCTCGCGTACCAGCGGCCACAGGTCGAGCATGCCGATCTCAGGCCGCCGCAGCAGCTGCCCGTATGTCTGCCCTGCAGTGTTCTCTAGCGTCAGCCCATTGGTCGGCTGCGGCTTCGTGATTTCGTTCGAGTCAACCGCCAAAACCGCCTGCGCGGCTGGCGACCACTTCGTGGTGGATATCCGCGGCTGCGCCGCGACTGATGCTTGCGGCTGCGCCGCCTCCTTCAAAAAACTGGGCACCAACGCAGCCCACGCCAGCGGATCAGGCCGGCGCGTGTTGAGGTGCTTCTCAAGCGCCACAGCGCGAACCTGCTTAGCCTCGTAAGCCGCCCAGGCCTCATCCGAGATCAAGCCCAGCCGACGACCATGCGGCGTAAGCCGCCGGTCGGCATTGTCGATGCGCAGGTGAAGCCGAAACTCGGCCCGCGAGGTAAACATCCGGTAGGGCTCGTTCGTCCCCTTCGAGATCAAATCATCGATCAGGATCGCGGTATAAGCCTCCGTTCGGTCCAGATGAAAGACCGGCGGACCATCCAGCGCACCCTGAGACGCACCTGCCTTCTGTCGCTTGTCACACTTGACATACTGTGCCCAAAGTGTCACATCTGTCCGGGCATCAAAATGCACCTCGGATGGTGCGTTTGGGGAGCCTTGCGAACCTCCTGCAAGGGGTCCCCGCACCCCCTCAGGATCCTCCTGGACGGCTCGTCCCTTACGGTGCCGCGCAGCCAGCGCCGCGTTGATCCCAGCCATCAATCCCTGGCAAGCGGCCTCCTCATACCCACTCGTCCCGTTAATTTGCCCCGCCAGGTAAAGCCCCTCGAACTTCTTTACTTTCAACGACCTATCGAGCTCCGTAGGATCGATGGCATCGTACTCGATGGCATACCCGGGACGCAGCATCTCCGCATTTTCGAGTCCAGGAATGGAGTGCACAATCGCCGCCTGCACCTCCATCGGCAGCGAGGTCGACATCCCATTCACATACACCTCATGCGTGTCCAATCCTTCCGGCTCAAGAAAAAACTGGTGGCTTTCCTTATCCGGAAATCGAACAACTTTGTCCTCAATCGAAGGACAATACCGCGGCCCAATAGCCTCAATGGCGCCCGAATACATAGGGGAGCGATGGACATTATCTCGAATCAATTCAATGGTTTGGGGCGTGGTGTGAGCGATGTGGCAGGAGATCTGGCGTAGCGGCAACGACTTAGTGCGCGAGCTGAAAAGCGTCGGATCCGCGTCGCCCGGCTGCTCTTCAAATTTGGACCAGTCAATCGTGCGTCCGTCGAGGCGCGGGGGGGTGCCGGTCTTGAGGCGGCAGTTGCGCAGGCCTAGACGCTTTAAGGCTTCACCGAGGAGGACCGAAGCCGGCTCGCCAGAGCGTCCGGCAGAATACTGCTGCTCGCCGCAGTGGATAAGGCCGTTCAAGAAAGTGCCGGTGGTGATGATGGTGGAAAGAGACTCGATGACGCGGCCGTCGCGGAGTTTGAGGCCACTCACTCGCGGCACAAGCTCTTCCGCGGTTTGTGCGCTGGCGTTCTGGCGGACATCGCCTGGTCGGGAAGCGCATGGCTGGTCAGTTGCGAAGACGATGTCGACAACTTCGGCCTGCTTGATGTGGAGGTTAGGCTCGTTCTCGAGGAGGCGGCGCATGGCTACGCGATACAGGGCCTTGTCGCATTGCGCACGCGGGCTCCAGACGGCAGGGCCTCGCGAGGTGTTAAGGAGGCGGAACTGGATGCCGACCGAGTCGGCGACCTCGCCCATGATGCCGCCGAGGGCGTCGATCTCGCGGACAAGATGACCTTTAGCGATGCCGCCGATGGCCGGGTTGCAGGACATCTGCGCGATGAGGTCGAGATTGAGGGTGAACAGAGCAGTGCGCAGGCCCATGCGCGCTGCGGCAACCGCGGCTTCGCAGCCGGCATGGCCGGCGCCAACGATGGCTACGTCGTACTGTTCGGTGTAGGTCATGGGATGCTTCTTATTGTATGCAAAGCCGAGAGTGCCAAGATGACTGCGGCTGTTGCCTGGGTAAAGTGGTGTATGGTTGGCGCTGCATTCGGTTTAACTCACGCTCCAAAAGTCAGAAGTGGGGCTCCCTATGCTGAGTTGCAACGAGAACCCTTCGA
>CAXTMM010000035.1:0-1431 GCA_964245415.1 uncultured Acidobacteriaceae bacterium
GGCGACGCCAAAGGGTGATGGGTTCCCTGCGGCGGCAGCGGACGCGTCGGTGGGCGATAGCGGAAGGGAGCATTGCCTACGCCACTGTAGGGGTACCAACCGACACCGCCACCCCAGCCGCAGCCGCCGCCCGGCTGCCACATCCATCCATAGCCCGGGTAGTTGTTCCAGAGGCCGCAATGGTAAGGCAGCCAACCCCACGGATAGCTCGAGACCCAGCCATAGCCCACCCCCGTGTAATAGCCCCAGGCGCCCGAGCCATACGGGTCAAAGTTCTCGCCCACCCCGTCCGGCGCCCAGGCCTCGCCTTGCCCTGGCACGTCGTACCAACTGCCGTAGTAGTTCAGGTCGTTCCAGCCCGGCCCGGTTGTCTCGCCGCCGGGGTGCGAAGCACCGGCAATCAGCGCGCGGGCGCCGTCGCGATCGGCATTCCAGGCGTCCCAGGTGTCCGGCGCTACATCCTGCGCGATGTCATAGTTGGTTGCAGCCGCAGGGTCGATGCTGGCCGTTTCGTTGGCCTGCAGCTCATAAGTCGCATTGCCGCTTGCATCCTCAAAGTGCGCGGAGCCACGCAGCACTGCCGCCAGGTAAGGCGCCGCGTCAAGATTTACCCGCAGCACAAGCGCCTGTTGCGTTGCCTGGTCCCGATTCTGCCCGGCACGCGCAGTCAGCGGTCCTATCTCGATCGAGTAGCTACTACTGCCGGGGACCAATTCGTAGTAGGTCAGCCCCTTGGTAGGTCTCAGCATCAGGCTGACATGGTTTGGGCTGCTTTGCGAGGCGAGAGCGAGCGCGCTGTTCGGCGTAACCCGGGCCACGCTGCCATCCGGAAATTCGAGCTCCGCGCGACCATCGTTGCCGGTCTCAAGCGTCATGCCAGGTAGCATGGCCATGTTCTGCAGCGCCTGATCGAAAAGCTTGCCATTGCTGTCTGAGAGCCGCACCGAACCCTCCACATGGCTGAGGCGTATTACCGTCTGCGAATCAGGAAGAAGATCCTGGGGAGGTGCAGGCGGCATGGCCAGCGACGCCGCGCCCGGCGACTGCGCCCGGCCTGCTAAAGGCGCGAGCAGCAGCGCAAGGCCGGCTATTACTAGCGGAAGCGATCGCAAACAGCGCATGGAAACTCCTTCTGAAACACAGGACCGGCAAGAGACCCGGCACATACGTAGAAGTACGGCAGCAGCCACGAGTTTTCGCCTGGCCTTCGGTGCTTCACTTTAGGATAGGACGCACGGGATTAGCAAGCGTTTGCGCCCGAGGCTTTGCAACCCGATCCAATTCAGATCAGCGAGCCTGAACGCCTGCCGTATCAGCCCCTACAGGCGTGCCGGCCAGCAGCGCCGCAGCCCGCATCTGGGACCGCTTCATCACGGCCCCATCCGAGGCGATTGCTTGCAGCTCTGGTGCGATGTTTTCAAGCTCCAGCGC
>CAXTMM010000035.1:1441-4874 GCA_964245415.1 uncultured Acidobacteriaceae bacterium
GCGCCCTTCTTCAAGCGTCTGCGAAATGGCGATAAAGTCGCTCGCCACCTTGGTCAGCTGCGCATCGGGCGACCAGTTAAAAGTGCAGCTCTTCTGGCCCTCTGGTCCCGTGTAGCTGATCGTCTTGTTTCCGGTAAAGGCGACCTTGTGCTGATGGTTGTCGCACTCGCCAGCCAGAAAGTGGCGGCTGTGGGCAAGCGCGAGCAGCTGCTCCCGCAGAGGAGCCCTGATCTCAATCTGCTGGTCGAACGCTTCGGGCAGCGCGCCCTGCGCATCGGGCGCGCTGCTGGAGTCTGGCTCCGAATGGTAACGCCCGAGGCCGCTCGCATCAAATTCGATCCGGAAAGCCGCAGGCGAGAGCGCCGGGTTGGTAAATGCAAAGCTCATCTTTGCACTTGCCGGACCTGCAGCCGGCGTTGCCTGTGGGTGGGCGACAGCGCAGCTTGCTGTAAACAGAGCTCCGATGAGAAGCTGCCGTACAGTGGTCCATCCGTCAGGCGTTCCAGGAAATGGGCTCACAGCTGAACCTTTCCATATGCGGCTCCGGACGCAACCATTTGCCGCCTGAGTCCAGGAGCCCTCGTTGGCCGCGCGACCGGCGGCTCGGCAAGTCCCGCAGCAATGTGTCTGCTCTTAGGCGGTGCGATCTCCGGCGCACCGTGCTCGCCAACCAGCCCAGCGCCCTGGTTCCGCGCCGTCTGCGCATAGTGCAGGTGGCAGATCGCGATGGCAAGCGCATCCGCGGCATCGGCCGGTTGGGGTGGCTCAGGCAGACCGAGCAGGCGACCAACCATATATTGCACCTGCTCCTTCTTCGCCAGCCCAAAGCCCACAACGCTGGACTTGATCTTGAGCGGCGCGTACTCGACTACTGTCAGAGCATTTCCGGCTGCAGCCAGGAGCGCCACGCCCCGCACATGACCCAGCTTGAGCGCCGACTGAGCGTTGATGGAATGAAACACTTCCTCAACAGCAACCACGTCCGGCCGGTAGAGCGCGATCAATCTGGACAGCTCAGCGTGCACAAGAGCCAGCCGACAGGCGAGCGCTTCCTTCTTGGACAGTCGGATACCGCCAAATGAGACCGGCACCAATCGCGCCTCGCGCCCCTGCTCATCAAGATCGACAACGCCATACCCTGTGCACTCTGTTCCGCAATCGATGCCGAAGACCCGCATAGCAGTGAGTGTAGAACAGCAATGCCCAGAATGCGGACGGCGCCGCTCGAGAAGAATGTGCAACCGGCCAGACAGCTTTCAATTGGACCGGTTTCCCATCACGTTCAATGGCACCGTCCAGCTCAAGCTGGGCTTTGGAAAGATCGTGGGCTGACTGAACATTCAGCCACGATTCGGCTGACGGACCAAAGCAGCGCTCCAGCCTGATTGCTGTATCAGCCGTTACACTTCTCTGTGAATGCAGATCCATCCGATGCGCCTCGCCGCGCGCATACCTGGCAGCTAACGCGAGATACCCTCAAGCGGCGAGCTGGCCGTGGCATAGAGCTTGCGCGGCATGCGTCCCGCAATGAAAGCCTGCCTCCCGGCGAGCACCGCGTGCTGCATCGCTTCGGCCATCAGCAACGGCTTCTGAGCGCCGGCGATGCAGCTGTTCAACAGCACCGCATCCGCGCCCATCTCCATCGCAAGCGCGGCGTCAGACGCCGTGCCTAACCCGGCATCCACGATCAGCGGGACCTCGGTGATGAGCTCGCGCAGGATGCGGAGGTTGTCGCGGTTCGAGATGCCGAGGCCCGAGCCGATAGGCGCCCCAAGCGGCATGACCGCTGCTGCGCCGGCTTCGATCAGCCGCCTGGCGAAAACAATGTCATCGGTCGTGTAGGGCAGCACGGTAAAGCCTTCCTTGACCAGCACCCGGGTCGCCTCAAGCGTCGCCTGGACATCCGGATAGAGCGTGGCCTGGTCGCCGATAACTTCAATCTTGACCCAGTCCGAAAGTCCTACCTCGCGCCCAAGCCGGGCGGCGCGGATCGCCTCTTCCGCCGTGTAGCAGCCCGCCGTGTTGGGAAGCAGAAAGTAACGCTGCGGATCAAGAAAGTCGAGCAGCGACTCCTTTGAGCGGTCAAGATTCACCCTCCGGACAGCAACCGTGACGATCTCGGCGCCCGAGGCCTCAACAGCGGCCTGGGTTTCAGGCCCGTCCTTGTACTTTCCCGTTCCTACGATAAGGCGCGACTGAAAGGCTTTGCCGGCGATGACGAGCGGTTCCATGCCTCTATTATCGCGCGATCGGACGACACGGTGAGCAAAAAGCGAAAGGCCCGTTCCACCCTTGCGGGCAAACGGGCCTCCTCTGCCGGTGCACTGTTGAGTTTGACCTGAGGCATCCTTGGAGCCAAGTGATAAGCACTTACCCAATACAGTGCTTGCTACTCGTTAGATGGGCCTCGGCGCGGAAGTTCAAAACGCCAGGTCTAGAGCCCGAAGGAGCCCTAAGCCTCAGTCACCTCACATGTTGCGATGGTGCACAAATTACAGTCTGAACTTTTCAATAGGATCGCCCTCCTTTCCTGTGTAACGACAGACTAAAACCGGAGCACGCTTCAGGTCAAGGTGACTAGCTAGTCGACCCTGCCCCCGTTTTTTGATGAGGTACCAAGTGAGCCACCGGCCAGCGACAGGCCCCCCTCAGGGGGCAGGAGGCTTGACCGCTCCGGCCGAGGATTGCGGTTCAGCCTCGGCGTGGAAGCGCTGATAGTTGCTGTCCTCAACCTGTATCTCTGCCCGGTAGCTCAGCAGGCCGATAGCCTTGGCTACCGCATGCACGTGCGCAGTAACAGGCAGCCAGAGTTCGTTATTCACCAGCTTCTGGTCGAAGGTAAAGCTGCTGCCCTTGACCAGGGTAAGCAGCCCCAAGCCGACGTGAAAGTCGCCGTCAAAGTGCGCCGTAAGCCTGCGAACCTGCATGTCGCGCTCATCGATCCAGAGCGTGCCGACAAGCTTCTTCGAAGCATTTTCTGCCCGCCCGTGTGTATCCGCATGCGGGTCGCCTGTGTAATCAATAACGACGGTGCTGCGGTTATCCACCATCTCGCGATGCGCAGCGGAGTATTTCATGATCTGCAGCATGCGGCCCACACTGATCGTGTCGCTGTTGTCAGACTGCCCTGGTCGCGTCCTCTCCGCCTTCTCTACTTCTTTGGTAACCCGCTTGGTCTCCTTGTCCTGGTCTGGGCCGGATAACTCCTTGCCGTTCTTCTTCACCTTGCGGTCTATCTCGTGCGTGTTGACATAGAAGACCTCCTTGTCTTCTGTCTCGGTCTTTTTGGTGCTGCCGTCCTTGTTCAACTCGATGAAGACCGTTTGCTCGAGATAGGTATAGTTCTCGCGCGTCTTCTCAAGTTGCGACTGGTGCGCCTCGACGGAATGGAGTAGCGCCGGCACATCCGGGATCGCTGGCGGCCTTTGCTGGG
>CAXTMM010000035.1:4884-12753 GCA_964245415.1 uncultured Acidobacteriaceae bacterium
GCGCACTCAGGATCGGCAGAAGCATCACTCTGTACCTAAAGCGCATTCGGTCCTCCGTAGCGCGATACGCGGATGAGCCCGCGATAGTTCCCGTAACGCGTAGGCTCTCACCAGCCATGCACAAACCCGTCGCGCTCGGTAAGCGTGAGCTCGACGCCAAACAGCGACTTGAGCATCGACGCGGTCAGCGACTCGCTGCGCGACCCATCAGCGATGATCCGGCCGTCGCGCATCAGGATCACGCGATCGATCTCAGGCAGAATGTCAGCCAAGTGGTGCGTCACCATAATGATCCCGGTGCCCGCCTGCGCAACCGCACGCAGTGCTCCACGCATGTCCCGCTGGGCGGCCAGGTCGAGCGCATTCGAGGGCTCGTCGAGCAGCAGCATCGCCGGCCGATGCACCATCGCCCGAGCGATGATGACGCGGCGCTGCTCGCCCGCTGACATCTGTCCGACGAGCTTATCCGCCAGATGCGCGGCATGGAGGGAAGCCAGCGCAGCGTCAGCACGCTCTTCCATCTCAGCGGTCACCGTGTGATTGGGCCATATCGCTGAGGCCCCGAAAAACCCGGCGACGACCGCATCGCGCCCGCTGGTAACCGGCGTCCGCTCGCCAGGCAGATCAGCCGATACAACCCCTAACTGCGAGCGCAGCCGCGAGAGGTCCCAGCGTCCACGCCCCAGCAGCGTGCAGCGCATGCCTTCGCGCACCATCGGGTAGCACTCACGCGTGATCGTCTTGATCAATGTCGACTTGCCGCAGCCATTCGGGCCGAGAATCGCGACATGCTCACCCATGGAGATCTCGAGCGCGATGTCGTGGAGCACGATGACGTCGCCGCGAGCGACATCGACGTGCTGCATAGCGAGGCAGCTGGTGCACGGAAGCGCTAATGGATCGGCCAGCAACTCGTCTTACCTCTTTCTAGGGCTTGAGCGCCCATACGAGATGAGCAGGTGAGGGGTCGTCGGCGTTATGCGCGAATAGTGCGCGCCACTCATCAGTTGCATCCTTTGCAAAGCGAAGGATCTGCTTTTACAAAGCCCGAAAGCGAACAGCAGATCCTTTTCTTCTCTCAGGATGACAAGACGTTTCCTTTGACTCCAATACAAATGTCCCGGTCGATCTTCGCTTGCTCTCTACATCGCCGCTCCTAGCCAGAGTAAATGCCGGGGTGCGACGATAAGGACAATGAGTCCAAATTCTCTTCCCCCCTCTGCCCTGCCGCTAGGTTTCCGCTTCGCCGCAGTGCGCGCAGGCATCAAGCCAAGCGGCAAAACCGACCTCGCCTGCATTGTGGCTGACCAGCCGGCAAGCGCCGCAGCGCTCTTCACGTCAAACCGCGTCGTCGCCGCACCGGTAACCGTCGGGCGCGCCCACCTGGTCGCAAGCCAAGGCCACGTGCGCACCGTGTTGGTCAACAGCGGCAATGCCAACTGCGCAACCGGCGCCGGCGGCCTTTTCACCTGCGAGCAGGTGTGCACCGCCGCAGCAGACCAGTTTGGCTGTACATCGGACGAGGTCTTTCCTTCCTCGACCGGCATCATCGGCGTGCCCTTGCCAGGCGAGAAGCTGATAGCCGCGCTGCCCGCCGCCGAAGCCGCATTAGGCGCGAGCGCTGCAGACTTTTCCAACTTTGCCAACGCCATCCTCACTACAGACACGCGCGCAAAGATCGCCCACGCAATAGTCGACGTGGAAGGTCAGCTGGTACGCATTGCCGGCGCGTGCAAGGGCGCAGGCATGATCCACCCTCAGTTGGTGCCACACGCAACCATGCTGGTCTACCTGCTGACCGACGCCGCCATCACTCCCTCAGCCCTGGCCACGCTGCTGCACCAGGCAGGTGAGACAAGCTTCAACCGCATCTCGATCGATGGTGATACCTCGACCAACGACACAGTGCTCATGCTGGCCTCAGGCGCAAGCGGCGTCTCTGTCGAGGCCACCTACCCAGCCTTCCAGCGCGCGCTCACCGAGGTCTGCGTCTCGCTCGCCAAGCAGATCGTTGACGACGGTGAAGGGATCACCCACGTCGTGACCCTAGAAATTGAAGGCGCGCCAAGCGACGCAGACGCTCTTCGCATCGCGAAGTCGATTGCCCACTCGCCGCTGGTCAAGACCGCATGGGCCGGCAATGACCCCAACTGGGGACGCCTCGTCGCGGCCATTGGCTACTCAGGCGTCGCGATCGATCCAAACCGCATTGACATCTGGTTCAGCACGCAGCCCATCAGCGCCGCTGGTGGCCGCTCGCCCGCCTATGATGAGCACGCAGCGCACACGCTCCTGCTCGAGCGCGAAATCACCATCCGTATCTCGCTCGGCGTCGGCGAAGGAAAATGCCGCTTCTGGACCACAGATCTTACCGCGGAGTACGTCCGCATCAACGCCGCCTACTCCACCTGAGCCGTGCTCACTTCCCCTGAGTGAAAGCTTTGTAAAGGCTGCTCAAGAAGCAGTGCAGAGAGCTAAGACCCGCGCCAATCCCGCGTTTGAGTGCATGAACAACGCGTGAATGGCATAGTTTTCAACACTTTTGTTGAAAACTGCGCCTTGCGGAACTACCTCCGTAAATGATTGCTGATTGCGAAAGAGAGTGTGTCCCCAGCGATGAACAAGCCGAAAACTTCGCCGACAGGTGAAGCGAACCTCTGGCACGAAGCTTTCCTGTGGCACCTCTACCGGCGCTTGCTTGGCGCGCACCGTCTCAATAGCTGCCTGGCGAGCAGCAGGCCAAGCCGTGACGGGAGCGGAGCAGCGATCGCAGCAGCATTGACAGAGAATTTACAAGACGGTGACTCACTTGGCCTCGCTCCCGGGGATCTGACAACCCGCTACTTCCTGGGGGTGCCGCTCGGGCAGATTCGCGAGGCCGCGCAGTCACGAAGAGGACGACCCAAGACCGGCGCCTGGACCCTCGCTGCCGACGCCGAGCATGGACTGCTGCCCGGCACCGGTGAGCGGCAGGCGGGCTTCGCGGCCGGTACAGCACTCGCCGCGCGGCTGCATTCGTCTCGAGCCATCACCGTGCTGTTCGATTGCAGCGCGACCTCCGTGCCTGCCTGGGAGCGCACAGCACACACGGCCGTCGAGCTTCAATTGCCGCTGCTTTTTATCACGGGCTCTGCCTTTGCCGCACCAGCCGGCCCCAGAAAACCGCCGGCTCCCCTACCCGCGATCCCGGTCGATCGCAGCGACACCCAGGCGCTCTATCGGGTCATCTACGAGTCGGCGGCGCGTGCACGCACCGGCGGCGGCCCCACTTGGATCGAGTGCAGCGCCTGGAAGATGGCCGGCGCTCCACGCGAAAAGGCTCCTCTAAGCCCTCTCCAGAGGATCGAACAGGCGCTTCGCGCACGCAAGCTCTTCGATCGCCACCAGCAACGCCATATTGAAAACGTGCTCGAGGAAGAGTTTGCTCAGGCCGCCTGGCCGCTTTGACAACCCGGGCTGACAGCCAGATCAGCCAACCCTGCAGACTGCGGCTATACAAGAATTGCTGCTTCATCACCACGGAGTTTGCTGCCGGGTGCCAGGTCACGGAGACGCCTCTACTTGTCTTCACCCCAGCGTTCCACTAGGCTCACAGGCAAGTCCCCTGGAACCGATGCAGCAGACGCTGTGAAATCCTCAGGCTGCCTTAACACAGCAGCCTGACAATGATTGACGAAGAGGTTAGAGTGAACTTAGCTGGACCGATCTGCCTGCGCCGACACGTGCTGGGTGCCCTGCTGTTGCTGCCTGCCGGCGCTGGCGCCCTTGCCCAGCAGCCGTCTCCAACACAGGCAGTTTCGTCCAAACCCTCCGACGCAGACGATATCAAGCTGCCGCGCGTCTACCAGCCGGACTACCCAATGCACTCAACCAACTCGCTCGGCTCTACCTATATCCCCATGGATAGCTGGATGTATCCTGCGCTCTTGCGCCTGTACGGGCTTGGCTACCTGGACTCCGCTTTCCTTGGTCTTCGCCCTTGGACTCGCTTGAGCGTACTCCGCATGCTGGAGCGGACGGGCAACACAATTGCGATTACCCAGGGCGTAGCCAGCGACGAAGCTGAAGCGATATTTCTAGCGCTCCTTCAGGAGTTGGCGCCCGACGCAGCCGGCGACGGCGGCGCTCACGGCGAGCTGGACACCGTCTACACCCGCTTTCTCGGCATCACCGACACGCCGCTCAGAGACAGCTACCACATCGGCCAGACCATCATCAACGACTATGGACGGCCTTACCAGGCTGGCGTCAGCAACAGCTCGGGCGCAAGCGGGCGCGCCGAGTTCGGACGCTTCAGCCTGTATGTGCGAGGTGAGTACCAGCGAGCTCCGAGTGCGGCAGGCTACTCGACTGCGCTGGGGGACTTTCTCTCAGAAGCGGTCGACTTTGTTCCGACCGCGACCAATCCCGTGCAGGACACCATCCCTGTCGGCCCCATCGCCGGGATCAACAATGCTCGCCTGCTCGAGGCAGTTGCGTCGGTACACCTCTACGGCCACGAATTCTCCTTCGGCAAAAGCGACCGCTGGTGGGGTCCGGGTGTCGGTGGCTCCTTCGCGTGGAGCAACAATGCCGACAACATCTATGGCTTCGAAATCAACCGCGTGGAACCATTGCGCATCCCCTTGCTCTCACGTCTGACCGGTCCGTTCCGCTACGACTTGACGGTCGGCGACCTGCAGGGGCACACCGCCGTCAATTCGCCATGGCTGCATTCCGAAAAAGTCAGCTTCAAGCCCACGCGCGACCTGGAATTCGGCTTCGAGCGAACCGTGATCTGGGGAGGCAGGGGCCATGAGCCCATTACGCTCCATACTTTCTTAAGGTCGTTCTTCAGCATCGTAAACGTGAATGAACAGACCAAATTCAGCAACCGCGATCCAGGCGCGCGCTTCGGCTCTTTTGACTTTACCTATCGCCTGCCCTTCGTGCGCGACTGGCTAACGCTCTACACCGATTCGCTGGCGCACGATGACGTTAACCCGATCAGCGCACCGCGTCGAGCCGGCATCCGCCCCGGCATCTACCTGTCCCACTTCCCTGTGGTCTCGCACCTCGACATGCGCGTCGAAGCCGCAACTACCGATCCGCCCACCTCACGCAGCAATCTCGGCCAGTTCTTGGACTACGAAGCAGTCCAGCAGCAAGGCACCACCAACAAAGGGCTGCTCTTCGGCGATGCTATCGGTCGCGAAAATAAAGGTGGTCAGGCGTGGCTTACCTATCACCTGGCACCGGCGGAGTATGTTCAGTTCTCCTATCGCGGCGTAAAGGCGGCAAAGGACTTTATCGCCGGAGGTACGACACAAAACGAATATAAGGGAGAAGTCGTCAAACGGCTTGGAGATGATCTTGAGGCAAAAGGCTGGGTGCAATACGAACAGTGGAAGGCACCGCTCTACTCACCGGGAGCACACTCGGATGTAGGCGTGGCCGGGCAGTTAACGTGGTACCTCCATGATACAAAGACGTTTGGCCGATAGCGGTTTGCCTGCTGCTCGCCACAAGCAATTCGCCGGGCATACTCGCAGACTTCTAGCCCGTCTTAAGCTGGGCAAACGTCGCATGGCGAAGCGACTATCTGGTCGATCAGCCCCGGTAGCAATGCTGATACATCGGCCTCGCCCATCCCCCGTTCATGAAAGAGATGGTTCAGCGCCAGACCCTCAAGGATCGCTTCGATCGCAAGCGTATTGCGCCGCATCGCCTCAGGGTCGGTCTTCCACTCCGGTAGGTACGGCGTCAGTTCTTCCCGGTTGATCCGGCAGCTTGCTTCGAGATGCTTGTTCGCCAACTCCTTGAGCATTTCGGGTCTGCGCACAGCAAAGAGTTTGAACTCAATTTCGAGCAGCAGTTGCCGCTCGTTCACGACCTCCTTCGCCAGATAAGCCTTGATGGCCTTATCACGTGAGTCCGCGTCGGGCAGGTCTCGAAAGCTCTCGCGGATCTCACGAGCGCGTTTGCGGACGACCTGCTCCCGCAAAGCCAGAAACAGCTCCGTTTTGCTCTCGAAATTTGCGTAAAACGCGCCCCGGCTGCGACCCGCCGCAAGCGCGATGTCCTCAATGCGCGCCGCCTCAAAGCCATCCCGCGCAAAAATCTGCTCAGCCGCTTGCAGTAGCGCCGTACGCGTTTTAGCGGACCGTTCAGCCTGGCGGGAGGGCCGGGGCTCCTCTGTGAGTGCTGGCATCTAGCTCTCCTCTAGGCGGACAATTTCGAATCCATCGGACGGGCAGTCGCTTCTGAGAAGAATAAAGATTTTGCGACCACCCGAACCCGCTCTGCATACTATACATACATGCGTGTATCTAACTTCGTGGACCTCAATACCAAGTCAGCACCTAATCATCAACGCCATACCTGCGGAGGGATTGTGCGAGGTCAGTCAATCGGCATGAGAGAGTACCTGGCCGCCGCGGCTGTCGCGATGTTGCTGCTGGCCGGCTGCAGCAAACCGGCAGCGCCGCCGGCGCGCGGGCCGGTTCCTGTCACGACGACCAATGCGCGTGTCGAAAGCGTGCCGTTGTACGGCGACTGGGTAGCCCAGACCGACGGCTTTGTGGACGCGCAGATCCAGCCTCAGGTCGCGGGCTACCTGATCAAGCAGGATTACAAGGAAGGCTCGGTGGTAAGCAAAGGTCAGGTCCTCTTCGAGATCGATCCTCGACCTTTCCAGGCCACGCTCGATCAGGCCAAGGCTGCGGTCGGCCAGGCGCAGGCTACGGTGGCTCAAGCGCAAGCCAATCTCCGGCTGCAAACAATCAACGTCGATCGCGACACGCCCCTAGCCGCGGCCCACGCGATCGCTCGGAGCACGCTTGACAACGATCTGCAGACGCAGCAGGCGGATCATGCAGCTGTCGCGGCGGCGGAGGCGCAGGTGCAATCTGCCCAGGCACAGGTGCGCGCAGCCGAGTTGAACGTTGGCTTCACCCAGGTGCGTTCGCTCGTGAATGGTGTCGCCGGGCAAGCCACGCTGCAGGTAGGCAATCTGGTGAGCACGGCGTCTGCGTTAACCACTGTCTCGCAGGTCTCACCCATCAAGGTCTACTTCTCCATCTCGGAGCAGGAGTATCTCGCGCTCTCAAACCGGGCACACGCCGAGGGTCGCAAGGACCTCCTTTCAAGTGGCAGCGTGATTCCTTTGACACTCACCCTGGCCAACGGCGACAAGTATCCCCACCCCGGCAGCATCTTCTTCGTGGATCGCGCAGTGACCGCGCAGCCCGGCAGTTTGCGCATCGCAGCCACCTTTCCCAATCCGGGCAATCTTCTGCGTCCGGGCCAGTTTGGGCGCGTCCGCGCCGAGACTGACATCAAGCGAGACGCTGTCGTGATTCCTCAACGCGCGATGGCTGAGGTGCAAGGCGCATTCCAGGTCGCGGTCGTCGAGCCAAGCAACACCATCAAGATGGTGACCGTGGTGCCGGGCGCGCAGGTTGGCCCGGAGATCGTGATCGCGAGCGGACTCAAGGGCGGCGAACAGATCGTGACCGAGGGCATTGATAAGTTACAGGAAGGCGCGCCGGTGAGCCCGCAGCTGGCTCCCGCTCAGAATGCAGGCCAGCCAGACA
Organism: uncultured Acidobacteriaceae bacterium; assembly: GCA_964245415.1. GTDB lineage: Bacteria > Acidobacteriota > Terriglobia > Terriglobales > Acidobacteriaceae > EB88. The sequence continues at coordinate 12,459 of CAXTMM010000035.1, forward strand.
CCTCCGGCGCCTCAGCCGGTCCCAGCGTCGCTTCGGCAGAGAAGGGCCGGTAAGCCAATGTCTAAATTCTTCATCCGGCGGCCAGTCGTCGCCATCGTCATTTCGATCCTGATTGTGATCGTCGGGCTGGTCTCGATGGTAAGCCTGCCGACGGCGCAATTCCCCAACATCGCGCCGCCCGAGATCCTTGTGCAGGCCACCTATCCGGGCGCCGACGCCAAGACACTCGAACAAGCAGTCGCCACGCCGATTGAAGAGCAGATGAACGGCGTCGACAACATGAACTACATGTACT
>CAXTMM010000035.1:12763-21762 GCA_964245415.1 uncultured Acidobacteriaceae bacterium
TCATGCAGCTCACCGTCGATTACGACATCAAGACCGATCCAAACATCGATCAGGTACTAGCGCAGCTGCGCGAGCAGCAGGCGGCCAGCCAGCTGCCATCGCAGGTCACCACGGCCGGCATTACCGTGCAGAAGTCGCTCAGCTCGCCGCTGATGCTGATCTCGCTCAGCTCGCCTAAATCCACCTACGACAACATCTATCTCGCGAACTACGCCTACATCAACCTGGTCGACGAGATCACCCGCGTGCCCGGCGTAGCTCGCGTGCAGGTCTTCGGCGCGGGGCAGTATGCGCTGCGCGTATGGGTTAAGCCCGACCAGCTAGCCAAGCTGAATGTCACCGTTACTCAGATCGACCAGGCTTTAACGACGCAGAATAATGTGAATCCTGCAGGGCAGATCGGCGGCGAACCTGTGCCGAACGGCCAGGAGTTTACTTATACGGTCCGCACGCAAGGCCGCCTCGTCACCCCTGAAGAGTTCGGCAACATCGTCCTCCAATCCAATCCCGATGGCTCAGTGCTCCACCTGCGCGATGTGGCGCGTATTGAGCTCGGCGCGCAGACCTACAACTTGACCGGACGCTACAACGGCAAGCCTTCTGCGATCCTTGCTGTTTACCAGTTGCCGGGCTCCAACGCCGTCGCAGCAGCCAAAAGTGTGAGGGCACGCCTCGACCAGCTTGATGACAAATTCCCGCCCGACATGGATCACAAGGTCGTGCTCGACACGACGCTCGCAGTGACCGCCGGCATCCACGAGATCGTCGTCACCCTCGTCATCGCCATCGTGCTCGTCATGATCGTGGTGTATGTTTTCCTGCAGGGCTGGCGCGCCACGCTTATCCCACTCATTGCCGTACCAGTCTCGCTCGTCGGCACCTTCGCCATCTTCCCGCTGCTCGGCTTCTCCATCAACACGCTTTCACTTTTTGGATTAGTCCTCGCCATCGGCCTGGTTGTCGATGACGCGATTGTCGTCGTCGAAGCGGTGGAGCACCACATAGAAGAAGGCATGTCGCCGCGCGACGCATCTTTCCTCGCAATGGAGCAGGTCTCGAGTCCGGTCATCGCCATAGCGCTAATCCTCGCCGCTGTCTTCATCCCGACCGCTTTCATCCCCGGCATTACGGGCAGGCTCTACCAGCAGTTCGCTATCACGATTGCGATCTCCGTAATCATCTCCGCCTTTAACGCCTTGACGCTTTCGCCCGCACTGTGCGCGCTGCTGCTCAAGCCGAAGACCGAAAACAAAGGGCTGCTCCAAGGCTTCTTCAACTGGTTCAATCGCGTCTTTGCACGCACTACCAATGGCTATGTCGGCGGCTCTTCTTTCCTGGTACGCCGCTCGAGCATCGCGCTCATCTTCCTGGTCGTCATTACCGGCGTTGCCCTGCTCTTGGGCGCCCGCTTGCCGGGCGGCTTTCTCCCGACCGAGGACCAGGGCTACGCCTATGTGGCACTCCAGCTGCCCCAGGGCGCATCGCTGCAGCGCTCGACAGAAGCAGCAGCCTCTGTAGAAACGGCACTGCGGAAGGTTCCGGGCATTGAAGGCGTCACATCCGTCGTAGGTTTCAGCCTGCTCAGCTTTACGCAAAGCACCTATAACTCGTTTTTCTTTGTCACACTCAAAAATTGGGATCAGCGTAAAACGAAAGATCAGCAATTTGCGGCGATCACGGCAAGTCTGCAGCAACAACTGGGTAGCGTTAAGCAGGGCCTCGCCTTTGCCTTTCCACCCCCTTCGATCCCCGGCGTAGGTAGTTCCGGCGGAGTGACTTTTGTGCTCGAAGATCGCTCAGGGGCTGCCGATCCCACCTTTCTCACCAGGAACCTCGGCGTCTTCATGGGCGCCTTGCGTAAACGTCCGGAGATTGCGGCGACAATCCCGAGCTATTACCCCGCGGTGCCTCAATTGTTTGTCGATGTAGATAAGGAGAAGGTACTGCAGCAGCAGGTTTCGCTTGGCGATGTGTATGCGACGATGCAGGCCTTCATGGGTGGCTACCTGGTCAATTACTTCAACCGCTTTGGTCGCCAGTGGCAGACCTATGTCGAGGCTGAGGGCGACTACCGCACCAACATCCAAAACATCAGCCAATTCTACGTAACCAGCGCGAACGGTAATCGCGTACCGCTAAGCGCCGTAGCCAATGTCCGCCGTATCACCGGACCCGAGTTCACCATGCGCTACAACGAGTATGAAGGCGCGCAGCTGAACGTCTCCGGAGCGCCAGGGTACAGCTCAGGCCAGGTAATGAAGGCGATGGAAGAAGTCTTTCAACAAACCATGCCCAAGGAGATGGGCTTTGACTACGAAGGCATGAGCTTTGCCGAGCAGCAAGCCAATAAAGGTGTAGCCCCGTGGGTCATCTTCGCTTTCTCGACACTGCTGGTCTTTCTCATTCTCGCCGCGCAGTACGAAAGCTGGACGCTACCCTTTAGCGTGCTGCTCTCAACCCCTGTGGCCATCTTCGGCGCCTATCTCGCGCTTAATCTGCGCGGGCTTGAAAATGACGTCTACTCGCAGATCGGCCTGGTCATGTTAATCGGTCTATCTGCAAAGAACGCGATTCTTATCGTCGAGTTTGCACGCGCCGAACTCGAGCGCGGCGAGAGCATCTACGACGCAGCCATGGGTGCGGCGCGCTTGAGATTCCGACCCATCATCATGACTGCTTTCGCCTTCATCCTGGGCTGCGTGCCGCTCTGGATTGCCACGGGCGCGGGCGGAGCGTCCCGCCAAATCCTTGGTACGGTCGTGATCGGCGGCATGCTTGCTGCGTCGGTGATCGCGATCTTCCTGGTCCCGGTCACGTTCGCGGTAGTCGAGATGATCTCACACCGTTTTGGAAAGGGCCATGATGGCGGCTTGATGACCAAGCGCGACCCGGAGTACCACAACCGGGAGCCCAAGATCGAGACGCCGGAACACCAGAAGGAGTTGGTATGAAGCGGCTTCTACTCGCACATACTCAAGACACGCACGCTGAGATCGGATCGACCCGGGTGTTCCTCATGGGATTGTTGGCGCTTGCACTCTTCGCAGCCTTTACGCTGATGGACGGCTGCAAGGTTGGCCCTAACTACAAACGTCCTGCGATCAACACTCCAGGCGCCTATCGCAGCGGCTCGGCTCCTGATATTGCTCCAGACAGGGTTACAGAATCGCTCGGCGACAAACAGTGGGCTGCAGTCTTCAGCGATCCTGTCTTGCAGAAGCTGATTGAAGAAGCACTTAGGAACAACTACGACGTGCAGATCGCAGCCAAGCGCGTGCTCGAGCAGGAAGCGCAGGTCGGCATCACGCGGGCCGGTGAGTTCCCTACCTTGACGGCGGGCGCGAGCTATACCGCGCTCGGCATTCCCGGCGGCCTGCTCAACACTCTCAACAATGGCAACAACGGATCACGCGGCAATGGCAGTTCGAATAAAAGCAACACCACAAACACTCACTACTACTCCGGCGGACTGACCAGCTCGGCTGCGTGGAACCTCGACTTCTGGGGCCAATACCGCCGCCAGACCGAGGCCGCGCGAGCGCAACTGCTCTCAACCGAGTGGGGCCGCCAAACTACACGAGCGACCGTGGTGATGGAGGTCGCAACCGACTACCTGCAACTCCGCACACTCGATGCCGAGATGGCCATCACCCGCGATACGATCACGGCCCGTGAGCAATCGCTGAAGCTCACGCAAACGCTTGAAGAGGGTGGCACCGATACACTCGCCGATGTGCGTCAGGCCGAAGAGCTGCTCTATACCGCGCGCGCCGAAGTCCCCACGCTTGAACAGCAGATCGCGCAGGAAGAAAACGCGCTCAGCCTGCTACTGGGCCGCAATCCCGGACCGATCGAACGCGGCGCGCCTACCAACGCGGTGGCCATCGGCGACCAGGCGCACCCTGAACTGGTTCCCGCGGGACTTCCTTCGCAGCTCCTCGAGCCCCGCCCGGATATTCGCGAAGCCGAGGCCAACCTGATGCAGGCCAACGCTAACATCGGCGTAGCAAAGGCGCAGTTCTTCCCGGCGCTCTCGCTTTCCGGCACTGGCGGCACCTCAAGCAGCCAGCTCAAGCACCTGGTCGATGCCGGCAGCGCTTACTGGTACATCGCCGGCAGCCTCTCACAGCCAATCTTTGAGGGCGGTAGACTCACCAGTAACTACCACTACGCCAAGGCCGAGCAGCAGGAGATGCTGGTAACTTACCAGAAGACCATCGCTGGTGCTCTCAGCGACGTCTCGAGCGCACTGGTGGCTTACGGAAAAACGCGCGAGTACCGCGAGGAACAGGAAAAAGAAGCCGCTGCTGCCAAAGATGCGGTTCGATTAGCGCGCATGCGATTCGAAGGGGGGTACACCAGTTACTTAGAGGTGCTTACCAATGATACGAATCTTTACACCGCGCAGCTGACCCTCGCATCTGCGCAACAGCAGGAAGCACAAAGTCTGGTACAGCTTTACAACGTGCTAGGTGGCGGCTGGCAGTAAGTGCGTGGCCATTTTCACCTGGGCTGGCCAGCAGGTTATCTCATCCTGCTTATAGCGTCACTCGTCACGGCAATAGTTACAGATCAAGCAAGCGGCACACGAAGATCACTACCGCTCATCTCTTTCGGCTGCTGCATCTCGAGCAAACCAAGGATAGTTGGCGATAAGTCCCGCAGTGACCCACCCCCGCGCAGCGCGCCCCGTACAGCCTGCTCGCTGACCCGGATACAAGGCACAGGATTCGTCGTGTGCGACGTGTGCGGTCCCCCACCGATCGGGTCGAGCATCATCTCCGCATTACCATGGTCGGCAGTAATCAGCATCGAGCCGCCGCTCTGCCGCAGCGCCGTATAAATGCGCCCAAGCTGCGCATCAACCGTCTCTACGCCTCGAACCGTTGGCGCCATCTGCCCGGAATGCGCCACCATATCAGCATTCGCGAAGTTCACAACCACTAAGTCAAACGCCGTATCCTCAATCGCGTGAATGACCGCGTCAGCTATCCCGCTCGCGCTCATCTCCGGCGCCATGTCGTAAGTTGCAACTTTCTGCGATGGCACCAGCAACCGGTCTTCTCCTACAAACGGTTTCTCGATCCCGCCATTAAAGAAGTAAGTCACATGCGCATACTTCTCCGTTTCGGCAATGCGCAGGTTCCGCAGGTTCGCCTGCGCGAGCAGGTTCGCAAGCAGGTTATCCATCGACTGCGGCTCGATCACGCGCGGAAGCGAGAAGTTCTTATCATACTGCGTCATCGTCACGCAAAGCAGGTCAGCAGGAATCGTGTTACGCGAAATCGCAGCATCCTGCTCGTCAATCGATGGCAGCCCGCGCCCATCATCCGCGGTCAGTCCGCTGTTGCGCGCGAGCACCCGCGTAATCTGCCGTGCACGGTCTGCGCGGTAGTTGAACATCAGGCACGCATCGCCTTCGCGAATCAAGCCGACTGGCGTACCATCGGCATGTGTAACAACAAAGGGCATAATAAACTCATCCGTGATGCCATTCTGATAACACTCCCGCACACGCGCTACAGCATCGGTATAGGCTCCGCCCTCAGCCACTCCCGTCACCATCGCGTCAAACGCCTTCTTTTCTCGCTCCCAGCGCATATCGCGATCCATTGCGTAGTAGCGGCCGGAGACTGAAGCCAACTCACCGACTCCGTACTCCTGCATCACCGCGAGCAGACTTTCCAGATAGCCCGCGCCGCTGGTCGGCATCGTGTCGCGTCCATCCGTAAATGCATGCACAAACACGCGCTCCACACCCGCCGCACGCGCCGTGCGTAGCAGTGCGTATAAGTGCCTCTGCTGCGAATGCACGCCGCCGTCTGACACCAGGCCAAGCAAGTGCAGCGCCCGGCCGTGCTGGCCAGCACGCGCCATCGCCGCCATCACCGGCGGCTCGCGGCCTAGGGTATCAGCCGCAATCATTACGTCGATGCGAGTAATGTCCATCTCGACTACGCGACCGGCGCCAATGTTCAGGTGCCCAACTTCGCTATTACCCATCTGCCCGTCAGGCAAGCCGACGAAGTGGTCAGACGCGTGAAGCAGCGTGTTAGGATATTCAAACAACAGCTTGTCATACACCGGCTTGCGTGCCTGCGCAATCGCATTCGCTTCACGCTCGGCGCGGTAGCCCCATCCGTCGAGGATTGCGAGAACCAGTGGGCGTCGGTGTACAGACATGCTCTTCTCCTTCGCAGAACAAAAGCCGGGACGCCTCGCGTCCCGGCCACGGTTCTCTACTTAGTTCTGAGGAATCATAGGCTTGGGCGCAGGCGTCGGCGCTGGTGTCGACATTGAACCCGGCGCCTTGGCAGCTCCCGAACCCGGCGCACTCAGTGACGGCGGTGCGTGCTGCGCCTGGTATGCCTTCTGTGCCGCCTCAATCTCCGGGCGGTGCCGCTCAATCACATCATGCGCGGTCTGCTGGCCAGTCTGCATCGCCGTTCGCTCCACTTCGCTCATAATCTGTGGCGTCGCTTTTACCAGGGTCTTGCCGGCAGGCGTCTTGTAAAACGCAATAATCGCGGCCGCATCCTCTGTCGACAGATACTTCTTGTAAGTCGCAGTCGCATTGGTATTCACGTCAGTCTTTTCAAGGCTGGTGTGCATGTCGTCGAGCACGTCCTTCGGCATAAAAGGCGCCTGCTGCATCCTGCTCATAAAGTATTGCGTCAGCTGATCCTTCAGCTTGTCGGTGCCAGTCAGCTCCATCAGTTCCTTAACCTGGGGGTCAGTAATTGGATTTGCCGGTGGCGTAACTGCCGGCTGCGACGCACCCGTCGGCGTCCCTTGAAGCACGGATGTCGGCTTGGGCGTGCTCTGGCTGCAGGCCACAAGTGAAAAGAGAAACGGTGTCATGCTGATAAGTACTTTGCGCAAAGATTTCTCCTAAGTGCCAAACGTTATATGTAGTGAGTCGCAATCTGGCTCGGCGAGGCCTGCTTACTCACCGAAGTTCACTGCCTCAAGTCCAAGGAACTCAGCCGTCTGGCCCAACTCCTCTTCAATGCGCAGCAGCTGGTTATACTTGGCAATCCGGTCTGTACGCGAGGCCGAGCCGGTCTTGATCTGGCCCGCTCCCGTACCCACAGCAAGGTCCGCTATAAACGTATCTTCGGTCTCCCCCGAGCGATGCGAGATGATCGACGTGTACCCATACCGCCGACCCAACTCAATTGCTTCGATCGTCTCTGACACAGTACCGATCTGGTTTACCTTGATCAAAATCGAGTTCGCCACACCTTCTTCAATGCCGCGCTGCAGCCGCTCTGTATTTGTGACAAACAGGTCGTCGCCAACCAGCTGGATATTGCCGCCAATCAATTCGCTCAGATACTTCCAACCCTCCCAATCATTCTCAGCCAGCCCGTCTTCAATCGAGATAATCGGATACTGGCGCGCCCAACTTTCCCAGTACCGAGCCATCTCCTCGCTCGTCATCTCGCGGCGATCCGACTTCTTGAACACATAACGACCGGAGTCCTTGTCATAAAACTCGCTCGAAGCCGGATCAAGAGCAATCGCAATCTCCTCGCCCGGCTTGTAGCCCGCGAGCTCGATCGACTCAAGAATCAACTCAATCGCTTCTTCATTTGACTTGAGCGACGGCGCGAAGCCTCCTTCGTCGCCAACCGACGTGTTGTAGCCCTTCTTCTTGAGCACACCCTTGAGCGTGTGAAAGACTTCAGTCCCCCAGCGCAACGCGTCGGAGAAGCGCTCCGCACCCACCGGCATCACCATGAACTCCTGAAAATCTACATTGTTGTCGGCATGCGCACCGCCATTGAGAATGTTCATCATCGGCACAGGCAGTATCGACGCATTCACGCCGCCAAGGTACCGGTAAAGGGGCATGTGAAGCGCGATAGCCGAGGCGCGAGCAGCGGCCATCGAGACTGCAAGAATCGCATTCGCACCCAGGCGGCTCTTATTCGGCGTACCATCAATCGCGATCATGGTAGCGTCCAGCAACCGCTGATTGGTCGCATCAATGCCGGTCAGTTCCGGCGCAAGGATGCTCTCCACGTTCTCGACCGCCTGCAGTACCCCCTTACCCAGGTAGTGGCTCTTGTCGCCGTCGCGAAGCTCGACTGCTTCGTGCTCACCGGTCGAGGCTCCGCTCGGTACAGCCGCCCGCGCACGTGCTCCGCCTGCTAGCACAACCTCTGCCTCTACTGTAGGGTTGCCGCGCGAATCAAGGATTTCGCGTGCGTGGATCGATGCAATCTCGGTCATCTGGGTCCTTGCGATCTGGTGTTGTAAGCGTTCTGGCAGTATCGGCCTGCGGTCCACACGGATGGGAGTGCCGCCGGCGCTGCCGATGCATACAATTATGCCCCGCACGCCCGCATCCGCCATGGAGCTCGAGAACCTTCCCCCGCCCGCCTGTCGCGCCCGTCTCCGCGCCACAAAACAAGCAATCAGCGTGATTCTAACAAAGCAAGGGCACGCTCTTCGCGAAGGGGCCTGGAACTAAGCCAATTCTTCACAGTTTGCGGGTACGAACAGCCGCTCCCGACAACGCCATAGCGGTCTCTACTTTACCTTTGTGGTTCAAGCTGCCAGACGACAGGCCCTCTATGCTGGCGCTACAGGGCACGCTAGACTAGGCTGGCACTGCCAGGGTTGTGGCGAAGTCGAGCCGAAGAGCAGCGGCAGACCTTTCCTGCGCCCCCCAGCCGGAGTCAAGCAATGACAAAACGTCGGATCCAGCCCTTGCAGTTCGTCACCAAAGCCGCTCTCGCGGCAGGTATTCTGATGACACCCTCCGCGGTTCGCGCCCAGAACCAGGGCGTGTCCAATCCTCCGCCAGACGACACTATCCAGGCTTCTCCTGATCCCGCGCCTGCAGCGGTCCAAAGCAAGCCCTCGCCGGGCATCCCGGCACGGCAAAACTACGTATCACCGGCGGTCTCCGCCACCAATGACCCAGGCAATCCAGATTACGGCATCGTGACCTCGGTGCCTTCCTCATCAACTGCCGGAGCGAATGGCGC
>CAXTMM010000035.1:21772-24529 GCA_964245415.1 uncultured Acidobacteriaceae bacterium
TGGCGCCTACCCGCCGCCTTCGCGTGGCGCGCACCTGATCTCCCGGCCTGAGAACCCCGACTTTGGCATCGTCGAGATGATCCCGTCTCCCTCAAACCAGCTCGCCGAGGGCACCAACATCCACGTGCGTCTCCTCCAAAACCTGAGCACCAGTTCAACCCAGGATGGTACGGCGTTTCGCGGACAAGTGGCAGCAGATGTCTATAAGGAAGGTCGCGTCGTCATCCCGGTAGGCTCTGAGCTGCGAGGGCGGGTTATGAGCGTCACCCAGGGTCATCGCATGGGCACCCCGGCAACGCTGCGCCTGCGTCCTGAGGCAGTGCTCCTGCCCGATGGCTCCGCCTACCACCTCTACGCGCAGGCGATACACACCGATGCGCCCGGCGCTCGAACCGATGCCGAAGGCGGCATCCAGCCGTCATCGCGCGTGACCCGGAACCTGGTTGAACTGGGCGCAGGCTCGGGTGGCGGCGCGGCCACCGGAGCTGTGCTCGGTGGTCCGGTCGGCGCAGGCGTTGGCGCGCTCGTCGGGGCCGGCATCGTGACCGCGCACCTGTTGTTGCAGCACCCGCATCAGGCGCATGTGGAGCAAGGGTCTGAAATAACCTTCAGCCTTACTGAGCCTATGGACCTGCTACCGACGCGAAACTAGTCCATCGTAATTGGCATCTGCAAGTGTGGGCTTGCTGGGCGTCCACACTGGAAGGACCACTCAACCTACGCACGAGGCACGCGGTCAAGCAACCGCTTCCAATTCTTCTCATTCCGCCGGAACGTCTTCTTCAAGTCCTCGAGAATCCGTTCAAAATCCGTGTGCCCACGCAGACGGCTCCAGGCTGGATTCTTGGCAAACCATGGATAATTTTCGTTGCCCAGGTAAATAGCGCGCCGCAGCCAATGCAACGCTTCGCTCTCATCGCCCTCCACTGCAAAGTATGTCGCAAGACGATAAGCCATCTCGCTGTCAGCTTCTGCAGCCGAGATCGAATTCTCTTCTATCAGGTTGGCAGCACGCTCGCGCTCCCCTGTCTGCACGTAACACATGGCAAGCGTAGGAAAGGCAAGCCGCATTGTGTCGTCATCCTTGATAACTAACTCGAGGATCTCGATCGCTTGCTTGATGTCGCCCTGCCGCATACGTTCATAAGCAAGCGAGGTTCGCAGCAGAGGATGCTTCGGCTCCAGAGTTAAGCCTTTCTCTAACTCGTCATTAGCTAACTCAAGCTGATTCTGATACTGATACACGCGCGCACGATGATTATAGATAATGGGTGCGTTTGAAGGATCAAGCCGCAGCGAAATATTAAACTGCGTCAACGCCTGCTCGTACATGCCGTCGAGACGCATTGTCATGCCGGCCACCATGTGTACCTGCGAATCATTCCCGGCCGAGTGCAGCAGATGCTCGATGCCGTGCCGAGCACTTTCCTTCTCGCCGCGCGAGAGCAGCATGTACACGCGATACAAGTTCGCTTCGACTGAGCCAGGATCGAATTCCAGCGCCTGGTCAAACGCCTTCCGCGCTGAGATCACATGCAGGTGGCCGCCAAAGCCATGGCGCACATACTGCAGGTGCGTAATGCCAAGCCCGCTCCACCCAGCGGAGAAGGTTGGGTTCTGCTCGACAACGCGGTCGAATAACTCGCGTGCGCGATCCAGATCCAGCCGTGAGCCCGTACGCTGCATGAAGGACGACAACATCGCGCGCGCCTGCAGATAGTCCTCCGAGATCTGCTCGGATAATGCGCCGCGCCGCACCGTTGACGAACGATCAACAATCGTAAGTTGTCCGATCCCCTGCAGCGACGCGAACACGTCGTTGCATATCTCGGCCTGCACCGCGATGAGGTCAAACGATGGCACGCTGATCGCACCGCCGCCCTGAACACTTTGTCCAACCACATCAAGCAGCTGCCAGTTCAGATCGAAACCATGCTCAGAGCGCATAAAGCTACCCGTAAGCACCCACTGCACCATCAGCTGATTCCCAACCTGCAATGGATCGAGCTGCGCGACCGGCAAAGGCATAAGTGCGCTTGACGGACGTACTACCAAGGAGGGCATGCGAGCCAGGCGCGCCGCAATGGCGTCAGCCAGCGCAAAGCCATACAGCGGCGCAATCGGCTCCGGCCCAACATTCTTAAATGGCAGCACAATAATCGTATTCTGCTTGGCGGCCGAGGCTGGCGACTCACGAAACCGTTCGGCAAGCATCGAAAGAAATCCAGTCGTTCGCTTCTCCATCTCTGCGCTCGAAACAGGCAACGCTGCGCCTACCTCGCCAGGGATAATGCCGGACTCAATCTGTGTGGCCTTCATAATGGTTTTAAGCGCCTCACGCACATCACCCGCGCTTGCATATCGATCGGCCGGTGTCTTCGCAAGCAGCGTAAAGATCACACTCTCCAACTCAGGCGGGACCTGCGGGCAGCACACGGAGAGTGCTTGCGGATCCGCGAACTGAATAGCACGGATCGCCTGAAATTCATCTCCATCAGGACGCGAGAACGGATGCCGCCCACTCACAAGCTCATACAAAATGACGCCCATCGCCCAAAGATCGCTGCGCACGCTCGACTGTCCAGTGACGAACTGTTCCGGCGCCATGTAAGCAATTGTTCCGCCGCGCGCTGTATACGTCGCAGACACAGGACCGGTCTTACGTGGAGTTGCCTTTGACGGGTCGAACTCCCCATCTTCCGGATTGAGCCGGCGTGCCAAACCGAAATCAAGAATCTTGATCAATCCACCATCGGT
>CAXTMM010000036.1:0-21870 GCA_964245415.1 uncultured Acidobacteriaceae bacterium
GAACGGGTGTTGAAGGGAATCGGCTGCGGATTACGCATCATGGGGAGGTAATCGCGGAGATTCCGAATGAGTCGCTGACAGACGATGCGCCGTTGTACCACCGGTCTGTTGGAGAGTGGAAAGCGCCGGTGCCGCTTGATCCGCCTGCTGATGTGCTGGCTGCGCTGCATGGACCGCGCGACTACACGGCTGATTTAAAAAAGCTGCTCGCGAGCGCGAATATCTGTTCGAAGCGGTGGGTGTTTGAGCAATACGACTCGATGGTACAGACTAATACAGTGCAGGGCCCTGGTGGCGCGGCTGGGGTGATGCGGATCAAGGGGACCAATCGCGCGCTGGCGATGGCGCTTGATGGGAATGGTCGATGGTGTTACCTCAACCCTAAGTTAGGCGCGATGCATGCTGTGGCTGAGGCTGCGCGGAAAGTGGCTTGTACGGGAGCTGTGCCGATCGCTGCTACAAATTGCCTGAACTTCGGGAATCCGGAGAAGCCAGAAATCATGCGCCAGCTGTCGGATGCCATTGACGGGATCGCCGAGGCTTGTACGGCGCTCGGCACGCCGATTACTGGTGGGAATGTTTCGCTTTATAACGAGACTCGTGGGGAAGGGATTTATCCTACGCCGGTTATTGGGATAGTTGGCATCCTCGACGATGTGAGCAAAGCTGTCAGTTCAGAGTTTCAGCAGCCTGGCGACCACGTACTTCTTCTTACTTCCAATTACCCCATCTATGCGGATGCACAAAATCGGCTATGTTCTTTAGGCTCGTCTGAATATGCAAAGGCAGTGCTTGGGAGCCTGTGGGGGATAACGCCATATATCAACCTCGCCGACGAAGCCGATATTCAAAATCACCTACAACACCTAAAAAACGAAAACCTTTTGCACTCAGCGTCGAACATTTCGGATGGTGGCCTGGCTGTTGCTTTAGCAGAGGCCGGATTTGCAAACGGCATTGGCGTACGCATCGATAGCTTCTTGCCATTCCACAGCAATGCCCGCGAGGCTTGGTTCAGCGAGCCGTCAACTTCTGTGGTCCTAAGTTGCGACAAGCAGGCTGTGCCGGGGATTCAAGCGCTGATGGAGCAATATGACGAGCTCACCTGCTGCAGAATAGGAATCACAACGCAGGACGAGTTTCAACTCGCGTTTGAAAGCAGTGCAGTAATCTCCACAAGTATCTCTGACTTAAAGAACTCCTGGACGGGAGCTTTAGAGAGAGCACTCGGAATAGAAGTGAGTGCGTACGCCGAGGTACTGGCGTGAAGCACCTGATGTATGAGGGCGTTGAGGGTGAAGAAACCCGGGTGCAGCAGGTCTCTAGCTTGAGACGCGGGTTCTCTCTCCTTAGCGATGACAAGCTCCGCGAAGAGTGCGGCGTCGCTGCAATCTATAACCACCCCGACGCGGCGCGACAGATTTACCTATCCCTCTATGCGCTGCAGCATCGGGGACAGGAGTCTGCTGGAATAGCAACCGCGGACGGCACAAATCTATTTAATATCAAGGGCATGGGGCTTGTAGCCGATATCTTCAAGGATGATGTGCTGGCGAAGCTGCCCGGCAACATGGCCATTGGACATACTCGCTACTCGACTACGGGTGACTCGGCGCTGTTGAATGCGCAGCCGATTCGCGTCGACTCGACCAAGGGTCTCATTGCGATTGCGCACAACGGAAACCTTGTCAACCTAGGCAACCTGCGCACCAAGCTCGAACGAGCTGGGGCGTTTTTTCAGACCACTTCTGATTCCGAGATTATTGTTCAGCTGATTGCGCACTCGAAAGAGTCAACGCTGGTGGATGCGATTGCGGATTCACTGCGCCAGGTGGATGGTGCGTTCTCGATCGTGATGATGACGCGGGACCGCATCTTTGCCGCGCGGGATCCACGCGGATTTCGTCCGCTTTCGATGGGCCGGATCGAGAATCCGGATGGGCCGGATACGATCGTGTTTGCATCGGAGACCTGCGCGTTCGACTTGCTGCGCGCGAAATACGAGCGTGACGTTGCGCCGGGCGAGTTAGTCATGGTCTCGAAAGACGGCGTAACCTCGCGTCAGTATGCGACCGGGGTCGAGCAGTCGAGCTGTATCTTTGAGCACGTTTACTTTGCGCGGCCTGACAGTCGCATCTACGGACGATGGGTGCAGGCCTCGCGCGAGGAGATGGGCCGGCAGCTTGCGCGAGAGTCTCACATCGACGCGGACCTGGTTGTGCCGGTGCCGGACTCGGGTGTGACAGCTGCGATCGGTTACGCGGATGAAAGTGGGCTGCCGTTCCGGTTTGGATTACGTGGGCCGGACCTTTATCGAGCCGGAGCAGCGAGTGCGCGACTTTGGCGTCAAGCTGAAGTTGAACCCGGTGCGCAATCTGCTTGAAGGCAAGCGGATCATTTTGATCGACGACTCAATCATTCGCGGAACGACCAGCCGCAAGATTGTGCGTATGGTGCGCTCTGCCGGTGCGACGGAGGTGCACCTGCGCATCAGTTGTCCACCGACGATCTCGCCTTGTTTTTACGGGGTCGATACGCCGAGCAAGAAGGACCTGATAGCAGCGAACAACACGGTTGAGGGGATTCGTAACTTCATCGAGGCTGATTCGCTGGTTTACTTGTCCCTCGATGGCCTGGAGCGCGCCTGCGATGGAGGCGAGAGGAACCGCTTCTGCGTCGCGTGTTACACGGGCAACTATCCTACGGCCTGGGTAGATGTGAACGAGATACTGGCGGCACCCGCGACCACAGTCGGATAACCAGGCGCGCCAGCTCAGCTTCCTAGAAGAGCGAGGAAGCGACCATGGCAACGACGAAAAAGTCAGCAGCAAAAAATGTACCATCAAAAAAGGTTACCGGCGTCCGAAGGTACAGCCCAGCGTCTTCAGCTTCCGTTGAGCGGGAGATGAAAGCCATGAAGGAAGGTAAGCTGCGTTCAAGCAGCGGCGACAAGGTAACTAATCCCAAGCAGGCAATTGCCATCGGGCTCTCGGAGGCGCGACGGGAGGGTGACGAGCAGCCGCCTGCGCCGAAGAAAACAGCGGCCAACAAGAAGTCTGCAGGAAGGAAGAGTTCCTAAAGACGGCACCAAGCGTGATGCTCGTCGAATGATCGCCATGTGCACGGCGAAGGTGTGCCGCTTCAGGTGCCTGTCACAGTGAATCGTCCGCGCCGGAACGTAACGCGCCGAAAGCGTAAACTCTTTAGCTGCTGGTGGATCCAGAGGAAGGTCCTGGAGACGAACTCGCCGAGGAGGTGTTGGAGGAACTCGGTGCACTGGACGAAGCTCCAGAAGAAGACGAGTTAGCACCTGCGCTACCCTTCGAAGCAGGCGCTGCGCTGCTGTCGCTCGAGGATGAATTGCCTGATTCGGCGGCGCTACCACTGTTGCTAGCGCCTGAACCGCTCTTGCCATAGTCGGTCAGGTAAAATCCCGAGCCTTTGAACTGGATGGCAGGCGCGGAGAGCAGTCGCTCCACATCACCTGCGCAGCGGGGACATGGTTCATCCGGAGCGCTGTAGCTCTGGAGTCTCTCAAACACATGACCACATTGCTTGCAACGGTACTCATACAGCGGCACGATCCTGACCTCGCATAGAAAAGACTGCTTTGATTCTACGGCTGCCTGGACAGACGTGCGCGCTACGCTGTCCGCAAGGTTACGGCTGGGTCACTCAGACTCAACGCCCACCAGGCTAGGCTCAAGCCGAACCAGCTCCACTTCAACGACTGCGTCAATCGCACGCAAAGCTCTAACCAGAGCTTCGGTAATTTCGCCTTCAATCTGGATGACAGCTAGCGCCATGCCCTGCGCGCTGGGATGCGATACATCAGCGCGGCCGAGCGCAAAGTTGGCTACGTTGATGCCGTGCTCGCCGATAACGGTGCCGATGCGGCCGATGACGCCGGGGACATCGTGGTTGCGCAGGGCGATAAGTGTACCTCGAAGCGGAGACTCGATGTCAATGCCGTCGAGGCTTAACAGCCTTGGTACCGGAGCCCCATGGCTTGCGGCGCGATGGGGCGCGTGGTGAAGCACTGTGCCGAAGGCGGATACAGCGCGCCCGCTCGTATGCAGGGTGATGCGAAGCGCACTGCCGGCTGCGCCGATGCCGCCTGGCTGTGCATTCTCATGCAGGCGGATGCCGCGTTCGGTTGCAACGCTGGCTGCGTTGATACGATTGACTCCATCGGAGTGGCCAAGCATTCCGTTAAGCACACCTTCGACTGCGGCGTTGCGGACCAGCTCTGTCTTCGCTTCAGCAAGCCGGCCATAGTAGCCGAGCTCAATTCCCTCTAGACCAAGCGAGCTGCCACCATCAGAGCTGCTGAACTGAGCGAGAAAGCTGCCCAGCTTTGCTGCCAGCTCAGCAAATGGGGCAAGCTCCAGATATTGCTCGTGGGTGAGCGAAGGGACATTGACCGCATTTTGCACCACCCCGAGCTTAAGGTACTCGCGGACTTGGAGGGCGATCTGGACGCCAACCGCCTCCTGGGCTTCGACGGTCGAGCCAGCGATGTGCGGAGTAAGCAGCACGCGGTCTATCCCAAAGTATGCGGAGTCTTTCAAAGGCTCTTTTGCGAAGACGTCGAGTGCCGCGCCAGCCAGCTTGTTGGCATTGAGGGCGGCAACGAGTGCAGCGTCGTCGATGAGCTCGCCGCGTGCGCAGTTGATGATGCGGGCTGAGGGTTTCATGGTCGCGAGCGTTGTGCCATTGACGATGCCGGCAGTCTGCGGGGTAAGTCCGACGTGCAGGCTCAGATAATCGCTGGCGCAAAAGAGCTCGTCGACAGGGACCAGGCGAATCTCGTTTTCGCGCGCGACTGAGGCGGCGACAAAGGGATCGTGGCCGATGACCTCCATGCCGAAGGAGCGGGCTCGCCGGGCGACTTCAAGACCGATTCGGCCCAGACCTAGGATGCCGAGGGTCTTCGCACGCAATTCGGAGCCGCCAAGCGATTTCTTTTCCCATTTGCCCGCATGCAGGGTGCTGTTGGCGCGAGGCAGTTCGCGGGCGAGCGCGAGCATCAGGGCGAGCGTCAACTCGGCCACGGCGATCGCGTTAGCGCCGGGAGTGTTCATGACGACGATGCCGTGACGGGTCGCGGCGTCGGCATCGATGTTATCGACGCCCACCCCTGCGCGGCCGATCACGCGCAATTTGGGAGCAGCGACGAGGAGAGATTCGTCAACCTGCACTGCGGAGCGGACAATGAGGCCGTCGGCGTCAGCCAGCGCTGCCGGGAGACCGCCCGCAAGCTTGGCGACATCTTCATCGATGAGGATCTGCCAGTCTGTTTCGGTGCGGAGGACGGCGAGCGTAGCCGGAGAGACCTTTTCGGCAATAACAATCTTCATGGTGGAGCTTGTCCTTGGTTTTCTATTTGTACCGCTCGCTGACCCATGCAAGAAGACTTGACGCAGATCCTTGCTGCGCTCAGGATGCCAGTCGACTCGCTGAATGCAGCCGGTTGGTGGATGCCCCACGAGCTTCTCAGGCGTGGGTTTGCTGCTCCCGAGTAGTGAAGACCTCTTGAGGGCTGCTCTTCCAGGCGCAGTTACCAAGATCGCGCCCGCAGGGGCACTGCTCGCGCGATGTAACGACTTGCGAACGGTCGGCGTACACCTTTTGCGCGGCGACGAGTGCGTGGCCGAGCGCAAAGCCGGGGACCTTGAGCGTATCGATGGCGATGTGCTCGAGTGCGCCTACGAGCGCGATTGTGTCCATGTAGTCGAATAGACCCAGATGCGCAATGCGAAAGATCTGGCCTTTCATCTCGCCCTGACCATTGGTAATGGTGGCGCCAAAGCGGCCTTTCAGTTCCTTGACCAGCACGCCCGAGTCGACGCCTTCAGGCGGCAAAACGGCTGTGACTGCCGCTGCAGGGGCACCTGGGGCGAAGAGCTTGAGTCCCATGGCCTGAACAGCGGCGCGGGTCATCGCGGCGCAGGTCTCGGCGTTGTTGACCAGGGCGATGCGGCCGTTGGGAAGGTCACCGCCGCCCTGCGAGGCGATGAAGTCCAGTGCGGCCGCCAGACCGGCAATCAGCGATATGGCTGGAGTGTAGGCGGATTCGGCTTTGTGGGCGTTCTTGCGCTCCTTGCGCAGGTCAAAGTAGTAGCGCGGGTTGAGCGATATCTCCATCGCCTCCCAGGCCTTGTCGCTGACTGAAAGATAGGCCAGGCCGGGAGGGATCATGACCGCCTTTTGCGAGCCGCCGATCAGCACGTCAACGCCCCAACCGTCCACGTCGAGGTGGGTGGTGCCGAGGCCGGTGATCGCGTCGACGACGAGCAGAGCGTTGGAATCAGCTTCCTTGAGCAGCTTGGCGACGCCGGGTACGCAGTGGCGGATGCCAGTGGAGGTTTCAGTAGCCTGCATGAACACGGCGCGGGTCTCAATCTTGAGCGCCTTCTTGACCGCATCGAGCGAGAAGGTTTCGCCATAGGGGGCGGAGACGACCTCGACATCGCAGCCGAACGCCTTACCAAGAGCGGTCCAGCGTTCGCCGAACTTGCCGGCCGAGAGGACGAGAATGCGGTCGCCAGGCGAAGTAAGGTTCGACATCGCTGCTTCCATCGCGCCCGTGCCGGAGCTTGCGAGCAGCAAAACGTCATTCTTGGTGCCGACGAACTCCTTGAGCTGCTTGAGTACGCGCTCGAAGAGGGCGCGGAACTCCGGGGTGCGGTGGTGCATATCGGCAGCGGCCATGGCGAACTGGGCGGCGGGAAGCAGGGGCGTGGGACCGGGAGTAAAGAGGCGTATCTTGCAAATCATGCTTGGATGCGGGCCTTTGTCGTGCTCGGATTCAGTGGGAAAACCCTCTGGACACTATTGTATCGGGCTGCCGGGATCAGGGTGCTCGCCTACAATAGAGGTTGGCCAAGGCGCGAGGATAAAGCAATGAGCGAGACAGCAGGAGTGGCTAAACGGATCGATGCGGATATCGTAGCAGCAATGAGAGCTCGAGAGGCCGGGCGCGTAGAGGCGCTACGGATGCTGAAAGCCGCGATCAGGAGCAAAGAGATCGACAAGCGCGAGTCGCTGACAGAGGCTGAGGCGCAGGCAGTGCTGACCACGCTGATCAAGCAGAGGCGGGAGTCGGTGGAGCAATTTACCAAGGGTAACCGGCCGGAGTTGGCGGCGAAAGAAGCTGGAGAGATCGAGCTGATCGAGGCATATATGCCGAAGGCGGCGGGTGCGGCGGAGTTGAAGGCGCTGGTCGAGAGCACACTGGAGGCGCTGACTGCGTCAGGTGAGCGGCTTGGACCTAAGGAGATGGGGATGTTAATGAAAGCAGTGCAGGAGCGCATCAAGGAAAAGGAAATTCGTGCGGATGGGCGGCAGGTGAGCGAGCTGGTAAAGGCAGCCTTGACCCGTTAGCATGGTGGGTCGGGAACGTAATGTCCAGAGCCAGGGAAAGTCATTCTCAGATCCTGTGCTCAGGATGGTACTGGTCGAACGATGAGCGCCAGGTGATGAGAACTATTCAGGCGCGCTCTTTTGCGGCGTGCGTTTTTTCTTGTTCTTTTCAGAACGTAGCTTCCAGGCGATGAGCAGCGCGCCGCGGAGTACATCTTCCTTCGCTTTAGCAAGCCGGATGTGAGTGGCTCCCGTGCGGCCCCAGCCTCCGGAATTTGGCAGGAACATGTCTGTCACCCGCTACCAGCACGTCGAAGCCAGCGGCTTCTGCCGCTGCGAGCAGCTCCCCGTTTTTCAGCTCCTGCCAGCCTATTTTCTGTGCCGTATCGACTGTGTGCTCGGCCAGCCGGTTCCGTAGTGGTGCGGGCACGTTGTTGTCGAACAGCACCTTCATGGTTTCAAGGCGGGATTGTGCTGTACCGCATAGGCCAGCAGCCCACGGACGGACTCGGCGGGCAGCTGGAATACTTCTGCGATTTCATCCGCCGGAAGCCCGTCCGTGTAGTTCTCCACGATTGCGTCAGCGGGCATGCGCGTGCCTTTCAGGATCGGCACCCCGCTCAGTTTGCGCGGGTTTATCTCGACCAGTGGGCAATCGGTCCAGTCTATTGCGAGTGCTTCCTGTAGGTGGTCCATTCGATCAGCATAGGCGCGTTCCTGCGGCTAGTAAACGGTACGGCTGCTTTAATGGAGTCGAGGGCGGAGGCTCTCGGGGGGAGGATGAATTGGTAGTTCTCGCTCCTGCGATGTCCAGAAGGATTGGCCTTGCGACAATAGACCTAGGTCTCGAGGGCGGGACTTGGGGCACCCGGCTATTGGTCATCTTTGGCGTATATCTTGGTCAAAGGAGGCACCCAGCTCAGCCTGAAGTCGATGTGAAAATCCTCAGGACGTAAATCATTTTGTTGCGAAGTGATGTTCTTCACATTCGAACCAGTATCGATTTCGAGGATGCTTTCGTCGGTAAAGTGAATCACGAGCACTTCGCTGTTGTGTACGTCACTCCACTCCTCGCGCTCGGCCACTTCAATCTTGCTGATTGTCTTGCCTACCATCTGAAACGCCTCCAACACCGATGCCAATCGCTGGACCGGCCTGTCCATGTTTGGCAGCCTTGCCTTTGCTTCATGGCGCTTTCGAGCGGCCGTCGCATTCATGCCAAGAAGAGTCTCTAGTATCGATTGAAGTTCGTTAACCCCAGCCAAGCAGGCTTCCAAGTCTTGCGTGAAAGTCGAAAAGGCGGAGAAGCGCACAGCGGACGGACGAACTGAGTGTGAAGCAAGGCGACGCTGTTCCAAACCTGTAAACATCGCTGCGGCGAACGCAGAGGGTTCGCCCAGTTGCGGGATGAGGCGGTTCAGAGCCCTAAGGGGTTTATCGTTTTGAAAGTTTTCATTTTGAAGTAGATATGTGGCGATCTTCTCTAAACACTCTTTACTCAAGCCGTCTATTAGATAGCCGTACAAAGTCGCGTGCGCGTCCTGATAGCGATGGCTATTTTCTGCTGCCGTAAAAGCTAATGAGGAATCAATGCAGTATTTGTAAAGCGCGATGCCAACGGCATCCATCGTCAAGCCGTTAATCGTGTCGATCGCTTCCCCGATATAGTGCTTCGGCCCATTATTTATGTCCCAGGAGCCAAGTAGGTACCGTGCAACCCACTTAGTGAAGCGATCGTCTTGAGTACGGGTCCAACAAGGGTCTTCCAGATGGAAGCCACGCCACCTACTCAGGTGCTTGCTGGCATTGAAAATATCGGGAAGCCAAACAACTATCGCCAAGTCACCAGTCTCGAGTGTGCGATATCCAAAGCGGACGTCCAAGTACTTGTCGGTGTGTCCTGCCCTCTCGAGTTCGGCAGAATAACTTCTGGTTAAAGTGACTTGGCCTTCAAACGAGTCTGTCTTTAACTCGTACCTCTCGGGCTCAGCTCTATATGAGGCGAGCACTTGGTGGTCGAAATAGCCCAACATACCGTCTGTTGATCCAGTAGGGGCTGGATGTTAATCGGGCTCCCGGAGTCAGACATATTGTCTCTTCATGGGCGTAAGCAACGCGGCTCTCAGTGATCAGAGGCCATCTGTTTGGTGATTTCGTAGGTGTAGCGGATGCGGTGGATTACGGTAATGGTGGAGAGGACGGCTAGGGTCCAGAGGACGGGAGCCATGACGCCCCAGCGGCTGAAGAGGGCGCCTAGGATGACCAGGACGACTCGTTCGGGGCGCTCCATGAAGCCTACTTTGCATTTGCCGATGAGGGCTTCGGCTCGGGCGCGGGTGTAGCTGACCAGCAGCGAGGTGACCATGACGAAGGCTACCAGGACTACGTAGAAGAAGCGGTTGCCGCGGGCGTAGTAGACGAGCAGGCCGAAGAAGATCGCAACGTCCGAATAGCGGTCCATGACCGAGTCAAAGAAAGCGCCGAAGAGGGTGACCTTGTTGGTAAGGCGGGCGACGCGGCCGTCGACCATGTCAAAGATGCCGGCGCCGATGAGCACCAGGCCAGCGTAGAGGAACATGCGAACGAAGTTGTGCTCGTTGGCGTAGCCGAAGAGGACGGCGGCGACGGTGTTGATGATGAGGCCGATGAAGGTGAGGGCGTTTGGAGAGATGCGAGTAAGGGCGAGGCCGTTGACGATGGCCTGAAGGAGCACGGCGCAGGCTCGGCCGAAGGCGCCTGTCCAGCTGTTTTCATGCGGGGTAGCGGTCGCGGCAGGTGGATCGGGGTGCAGGGCGGACCGGCGCGGCTTGTGCGCGGTAGGTGGAGTGCCGGGGGGTGCGGGTGCTCGGCTGATGGGGGTCATGCGAGAGGGTTAGCCGACCTCGTCGTGGATGGTGGTGAACTTGAGGACTTCGAGTTCCCGCTTACCGTTTGGAGTCACGACAATCGCGATATCGCCTGCCTGTTTGCCGATGAGGCAGCGGCCGATGGGCGAAGTGGTCGAGATGAGACCTTTGGTCACATCGGACTCCTCGCTGGTGACGAGCTTGTAGTCGATTTGCTCGTCCTTGGTCGAGTCAAAAACGGTGACGCGGGAGCCGAAGGCCACACGATCATGAGGGATGTTGGAAAAGTTGACCAGGGCTAGCTCGCCCATGCGCTTCTTCATCTGGCCAAGGCGGGCGTTGACGAACTCCTGGCGCTGCTTGGCCATGTGGTACTCGGCGTTCTCGCTGAGATCGCCAAGAGAGGCGGCCTTTTTTATCTCCTGGGGGAGCTCATGGGCGAGTTCGTGTTCGAGGAGGCGGATTTCGTCAAGCAACTTCTTTTTAATATGCTCCGGTATGGAGCTGGTTTGTTCAGACATGCAGCAAATCCGGAAGATAAGGGGTAAGCGGCGCGAGCCTTGTCGTCGCAGTAGCTGATTATACCCGGTGCGAGGAGGCCTTGGCTGGCGCTGTGATCTAGGCATCTGCTAGGGAAGGCGGGAGAAAAGGGGTGCGAGTGGCGGGGCTTGAGTCGAGGAAGGACTGAAGGATGAGCACGGCGGCTACCTGGTCGATAACCGCGCGGTGGCTGGCGCCGGGCAGGCCGGCGGCATGCAGGTGGCGGTGAGCTTCGGTGGTGGTTAGGCGTTCGTCCCAGAGATAAAGGGGGAGGTTTGTTTCTTCGTGGACGAGGCGGGCAAAGGCCTGGGCTTTGATGGCCTGGGGACTCAGGTCGCCGGACATATAGAGTGGGTGGCCGACCACGAGGGCGCTGCAGGTGTATCGGCGGGCAAGGCGGGCGAGGGAGTGAAGATCGTTGCGCTGATTTGTGCGGGTGAGCGTAAGGACGGGTTGAGCAGTCAGCCCAAGGGCATCAGAGATGGCCACGCCGATGCGCCGGTCGCCTACATCGAGAGCCATAAAGCGGAGTGGGGATCGGACTGGTTGCTGGGGGTCCATGGGTGATGTTAGCTCCTGGCCGGCTGAGGTCGGAAGAGCAGCGAGCAGGTTCTTCGCTTTTGCCCGGGGGAAACACAGAGGCTCGCCGGCAGGTTCCGCCCGTGCCCAGGATGGCATCCTTCCCCCTTCGGTGCAGACTGATGAGCCGGCTCCTCGGCCACCGTAAAATCCAAGAGAGATCAGTGTGGGGCGAGGGTGAAGCGATTGCGGCGTTTCTTTCTGCTGCTGGTGGTGTGCGGGTTGTTGGCGGCTGCGGGCTTTGGGCTGTATGTATTACGGTGGCCGCTAGCTCCGAAGCAAGAGACGTTTGTCGACGTTGTGCCTGGGATGTCTTCGCGACAGATCGGAGCACAGCTCGAGCGACAAGGGATTATCACGAGCCGGTACGCATTTGAAGTGCTACGGCTGGTGAAGGGCGGGACGCTGAAGGCGGGGGAGTACCGGTTTGTAGAGTCACGCGAGATGGGCGCGGTATATGAGCAGATCGAGCGCGGGGAGGTTTATACGCTGACGCTCACGATTCCCGAGGGCGCAAACGTGTTCGATGTGGCGCATCGGGTAGAGGCGGCGAAGTTGGGGAGCTACGTTGAGTTTCTGGCGGCGGCCGAAAAGGGAGGGCGGCTGGTGCATGCTCTGGATCCTGCGGCAACGAGCCTCGAAGGCTATCTGTTTCCTGATACATATCGCTTCGCGCCGCATGCCACGGCTGAGCAGATGCTGGCGGCGATGGTGCGGCGTTTCCAACAGGAGGCGGCGGTGCTGGGTCTTGAAGGCGACCTGCATCGAGTGGTCACGCTTGCATCGCTGGTGGAGCGGGAGACTCCGATCGATGCAGAGCGCCCGCTGGTGGCGAGTGTGATGCTGAATCGGCTGAACAAGGGGATGGCTCTTGATACAGACCCAACGGTGATCTATGCGGCACTGCTGGCGGGGCGGTACCGGGGGACGATCTACCAGAGTGACCTGGTGGCTGACTCGGCCTACAACACGTACAAGCATGTAGGGCTGCCGCCAGGGCCGATCTGCAGCCCCGGAGCGGTGTCGCTTCGGGCGGCAATGGAACCAGCGAATACGAAGTACCTGTACTTTGTGGCGGCGGGAAGCGATCCGCAGGGCAGGTCGCGTTTTGCGGAGACTCTGGAGCAACACGAAAGGAATGTTGCCGCTTACCGGCAGGCGATGCGGAGCATGGGCGGAAGGTAGCGTACCCAGTGCAGGCTATACTTGAGCCTTGCCTGGCCGTGACCTGGCGTTGACCGACTGCATGCGATACTCATCTCCTATAGTTGCGTTGTGCCTGTTGCCCTTTTTAGGTGGATGCCTGATGCATACCCACAGGGTACAAAGGGCCAAGGTGCCGCCGGTGCTGTTAGAAGCAACGGCTGATCAGCTGGTGCAGAGGGTGAATCGGGTAAACGCTTCTATCCAGTCATTGAATGCGACGGTGGATTTTCAAGCCTCAGTGGGTGGAGCGGCCAAGGGAAGCATTACGGACTACACGTCGCTGAGCGGGTTTATTCTGCTGCGAAAACCGGGGATGGTGAACGTGTTAGGGCTGGTGCCGGTGCTGCGGTCACACGCATTTGAGCTGGCCAGCGATGGCAAGGGGTTCGAGCTTTACATTCCTTCGCAGAACAGACTAATCGAGGGAGCGAATACGGTTAGCAAGCCTTCACCGAAACCGCTTGAGAATTTGAGGCCCGGAGTATTCTTCAACTCGATGATCCCGCCTCGCATTTCTCCGGAGGATCTGGTGACACTGACCAAGGCAAACCAGAAGAGCGAGGATCCGGCGACGCACCAGACCACGATTTTGCCGGAGTACGAGCTCTCGATCGTACGGCGCCGGTCCGAAGACAGCCAGGAGTTGATTCCGGAGCGGGTGATTCACTTTAGCCGGGTTGACCTGAGACCTGTTGAGGTAAATATGTTCGACGCGGCCGGGGCAGTCGAGACCGAGATCGACTACGGGCCATTCGTCAGTTTTGACTCGATGATGTACCCAAAAACGATCACGATCAAGCGCCCTCTGGAGGAGTACCAGATTGTGATCACGATTGATAAGCTTACAGTAAATTCGGCGCTAACCGATGCGCAGTTCGAATTGAAGGTGCCTGAGGGTGTGCAGGTACAGCGGCTGCCTTAGGCCTAATTTGTCGTTCGACAGTAATCGTGTTGAAAGTTACGTCTCAGACGCGAAGCATTGGACACCCCTGTTTTTGGGGCCGCTGAGTCTTAGAGCTATAGCGTCAAGACTCGCTCGTGGCCTTAGTAGGACCCCAGATAGGTATGTTTGGTCAAGAAGGGCGGCTTCTCTTTTTAAAAAGCAGCTGCCTAGCTGTGTGTCGCTTGCCATACACAACATGCTAGAGAGACTTGGAAAGGGAGAGGGCGGCCAGTCCTGCTCGCTGGGAGTGGGTCTCGACGGCGGCCTGTACCTGCAAAGCAAGGTCCAGGGACTGCCGGCCCTGGACGGCGGGGACGAGTGGCTCGGTGTTGTCGAGAATGCTGGTGAGGAACGATTCGATCTCGAGACGGAGCGGTTCGCCTGGGATGATTTGAGGCTTGTCGAAGTTGAGAGCGGGGGTGAGATGAGAAGTGGGCCGGCTCTCTACGTTGATGATGAGCAGGTCCTGCCGCGCGTAATCGACGGACACGTACTGGTAGGGCTGGAAGAAGCGCAGCTTGCGGACGCGTTCGGTAGAGACGCGACTGGCGGTGAAGTTGGCGACACAGCCGGATTCGAACTCGATGCGTGCGTTGGCGATGTCGACCTTGGAGGAGAGGATGGGCAGGCCAACGGCGTGGACCTGGAGGATGGGCGAGTTTACCAGATGGAGGACGATGTCAAGGTCGTGAATCATAAGATCGAGGATGACGTCGACGTCGAGAGCACGAGGGCTGAAGATGCTGAGGCGATGAGCCTCAAAGAACATGGGCTTGTGGATACGTGAGTTCAGGGCTGCTACCGCGGGGTTGAAGCGTTCTAGGTGACCAACCTGGATGAGGCGGCTATGCTGGTCGGCGAGGCGGCTAAGCTCGTCCGCCTGCTCGAGGGTGGAGGCAATGGGCTTCTCGATGAGCAGGTGCAGGCCCGCGCAGAGAAGGCTGGAAGCTACGTCGAAGTGGGCAGATGTGGGCACACAGACCGAAGCGGCGTCGAGTGGAATGGATGCAAGGCACTCGTCGATTGTGGTGAAGACGGGGATACCTGTCTCGGTGGAAAGCGCGGCGGTTTGACTGGGATTAGGCTCGACAATGGCCGCCAGGACAACCGGGAATCCGGAGACCTGGAGGTCCCGGTAGACGCGGATGTGGTTGCGGCCAAAAGCGCCTGCGCCGCAGACGGCAACTCGAAGTGGGTGACTAACGGCCAAGAGTAGCTAGCGCGATGCTCCCTTTGACGAGGCGGCGGGTACTGTCCCTTGCACCGCGCTTAGGCAGCGCCCATAAAGGTCGAGCAGCTGTGTGACCTGCTCCTCCGGTTTGGCGCCAGTGCTGGCGGTGAAGCCTGTAGAGGGTGCTGTAGGACGGATGAAGCTAGTGGCTGACGCTACAAATTTCAGCAAATCGAGCGCTATGTCTTCATCGCGGCGGGTGCCTGAGGTGGAGTTTGAAGCCTGGTCCATGAGGGAGCCTCCGAAGGTGATGCTAACAAATCCTTGAGCAACAGGGAGTGTGGGTGAAGACGAATCCTGCCTGTGCTCTTGCCATGTTTCGGTCGCACGAGATGCGGTACCAGAAATAGGTCTGTTCAAGGGGATCAAAGGCGCAACGAGAGAGGTTTGCCTCGTTCACTGCTCCCTAATCTTTGTCTTGGAAATGGATTCTCAGAGGCACCGACAGATTAACGAGAATTAAAGGGCATATTAGCGCCGGGCGATGACGAAGCAGACACGACCAACGATGAGGTCGCTAGGCGACACGTGGGGTTCAACTTCGACGAGCTGGATTGGGAAATTGAGGCTGTGGGGCCGCAGGATGAGGCGGTCTGCGTCGAAGGTAATGTAACGGAAGAGCAGCGTGTTGCCTTGCCGGAACGCGTAGATATTGGGCTGACCCGGGCTGAACTCGGCTATTGCGGTGTAGTGGCGGTCGAGAACGAGGATGCTGTTGGGGGTAAGCACAGGCTCCATGGGTTGGGCCTGGGTCGGAGTGACGCCGACGGCTACAAAGCGCTGCCAGTCTCGGCGGCGGATGGGCTGACGAAGACGGAGATCGTCGAGGCTGCCGGCGGGGAGTTGAAGTCGATCAAACGCCGCGGATGGGGAGATAAAAGCGTCACTGATTGCGCTGGACGCGGAGATCAGTGGGATGGAGTTCGGCGGCGCAACAGAAGGCGCGACAGCCTGCTCCGAGGGCGTCAGCAGATCTTCGACGCCGAGCGAGAGCGCAGCCATGACACGATCCATGGCTTCCAAGCTGAAGCCGCGCTTGTTGTGAAGAAAATTAGAGATGTGCGGCTGCTGAAGTCCCGTCTGCCGGGCGAGGGACGCGGCAGTGAGGAGCCCGCGATCGATCCGGCGAATGAGTTCCAGACGCAACCGCTCGCGCAGCTGAGAAACGTTCATCAGGTTGAAGTTGCCAAAAAGCTATACACCCCTGGGGACGCACTTTGCCTGAAGGCAAGTGCGTGATGGGGATTATTCAGAAAACCCGAGGTGGGGTTTTTCCGGCTATCTCAGAGTAACTTCTGATTTCGGCGACCAATTGACCGCTTTCGGGTCACCGAGTAGATTCGGACTACTTTCACTCGATCTAACAGCAACACACAAGAGCGTGGGCGACTAACCGCACGCGTGTGCTGTTGTCTTCCCAATCTGGAACGCGCCTGAAGCTGACACGGATAGAGTTTGGGCCGCTTGTCTGCTGAGGCTGCATACGAATGGTAGTTGGATCAAGGTGGGAGTTTGAATGCACGAAGCGGAAGAGCGAGCGGATACCTCTGCATGCAAGCGCCGCGAAGGCATCGCCGCAACTTAGTAACTGTGGGTCCAAAGCTAAGAAAGTATGCAGAAACTGATCTGCCCCGGAGGTCGGAATGACGTATCTGAGCGTGACATTAAAGGTATGTGAGGGCTGCGGCACGTTATGGCTACGCAATCAGGCGAGCGTAACCGTGTACTGTGCACATTGCGCAGACAGGTTGAGACATTTTCCTGATCCAAAAACGAGACGACGGCCAGGAAGACCGCTAAAGCATCATGGAGTGACGACGCGTGGGATGGTCAGCAGAGGTGCCAAGTGAGCGCGGCGCTTATGCTGCCCCAGGTAAGCGCCCGAACACCTATGGTGTCCCGGGCTGTCACGGTACCGATCAGCAGCCTGGCATTTTATCGACGGTACACGGAGCTGTTACTGCGCCGCTACATGCAAGTATCGATGCGGATGGGGCGAGTGCCTTCGATCCTAGGAAACTGTATGTTCCGAGGCAAGGTATCGAGCTATCGGATCAACACTTTTGAAGATGCGGTTATTTTTGTGTATGACATTGAGAAGTGTTTGAAACAGATGGACATTGAGGAGATGGAGCTGATAGCGCGAATAGCGTTACAGGAACACACGCAAGCAGAGGCTGCGGAGCTTACCGGGCAGAGTTTGCGATCGGTAGTCCGGAAATATGGTGAAGCAGTGGATGGGTTGACAAAGATATTTCTGGAGAAAAACTTGCTGGAGGTTGGACCGGTTTATGGTGGCGCGTACGCCGCTGATTAAGCATTTGAAGAACCCCAGAGATCATGGTGTGCTGGGTTTGAATCGAATGTTTCGCCTCACATCGTAACTCAATGGTGATTGTAGTGCGGGAGGATTTAGTTGCTTGGTGGTTTAGATGCTTGGCGCAGTATTTAGAACTGCAGTGATAATCTTGAGTTAGTAATATTGTTTTGCTGGGGAGCCTTGAAGGCTCCCTTTTCTTTGTCTGCCTGGATGGTCCGATTGAAGAGCAGAGTCGAACGACAGCAGTCTGCCCGGACGTGCACAGCGGCTGCACCTGCAGCTAATGGAGCAGCCGGAAGAAACAGCCCGCGCAGCCGTGCACCACGCTGCAACCAGAGTAACCATCGGCGATTGCATGACGAAGCCGTAAAGCAGGTCATCGAGGCAGCGCAGGAGATTGTTCGCGCAAACGTGGAAAAGGCCAAGGCAGGAAGCTTAACGCATACTAGGTGGCTCTTCAGCTTAATGGAAGGGCTCCGAGAAGAAGAGCGAGTTCCGGAAGATGCATACCAAAAGAGCCTGGCAGAGATACTCATCAAGCAGCTTGAGAACAAGCAGTGATTCATACGGAAGCAGATGTGCCTTGTAGATAGAAGTGTGCATTAGAGATGAGGCAGGCAAGGCAACGTATCAATACGTGGAGAGCTGATGAAAAGCGCCGGATGTTTACTATTCAAGCTTATTGTTGGGACCTTACTGGTGCTCATGGCAGCACCGAACTGGTCGCAGGTGAGCACAACGACGGTGCAGGGCACTGTGTACCGGGCTGATGGTAGTCCCGCTACGGGGACTCTGCTCGTAAGCTGGCCTGCATTTACGACGGCTAACAATCTCGCTGTCGCAGCGGGCACGAGCACAGTGAACATTGGCGTGGATGGATTTGTAACACTCAGTCTGGCACCAAACCTGGGTGCGTACCCGGTTGGCTCGTACTATACCGCTGTCTATCATCTAAGTGATGGCACAGTGAACAAGGAGTACTGGACTGTACCGGCGACTAGCACTGCATCGATTGCAGGTGTACGGGCGCAATTACAGCCTGCCACTGTGGCGGTGCAGAGTGTCAGCAAAAACTATGTGGACGCTCTAGTTGCCTCTATTACGCCGACTGTAGGGACGTTTCTGCCGCTTAGCGGTGGCACTCTAGCGGGGCCACTGCAACTTGCGAGCGATCCGGTCTCGGATCTTCAAGCGAGTTCAAAACACTATGTGGATCAAGCGGTAGCAACGGCCGTTCCATTGTCTGGCGGAGTAGTCACGGGCACATTGGCGGTGGCTAACCAGATCGTAAAGCTGCCGCGCATAGACATGCGGAGCGCTGATTTCGCAGGAGGTACCGATCCTACTGGAGCCCGTGATTCCTTGGCGGCAATCAACGCGGCCATTGCATATGCAACAGCAAGCGTGGCCAGCAGCGGCGATGCCACTTATCCGACACTTTATCTTGCCCCAGGGCACTACAAGATAAACGGAACGATCCGAATGGTAAGTGATCTGCACATGGTGGGCGATAGCAAGGCAAACACTATCTTGCAGGAGACTGGTGCGACCGCCAACCTAATAACAATCTACGGCGCTACCAGTTGCACCGTGTACTCATGCTTTGGCGGGCTAGAAAACATCACCCTAGCGGGAGGGGGAAAGGCGACGACGGGAACACTCCTGGAGATGAATTCTGGACTGTTCATCTTGCGAGACATGCACTTTTTTAACAGTGCAGGCCGAGGGCTGCAGATGAATGGGCCAACGGAGAGGATGGTGAGTTATGACTCATCATTCAACGATGTGCGTTGGCCGATCGTGTTGGCGGGAGATACAAACGAAGACTATTTCTACAACACGCAAATAGTCGAGGCGGGGGAGACCTTTGATTACAGTGGAAGCCCTACGTGGAATAATAAATGGTGCTATTCGGTGAACTGCACCAATGGTGTTTTCAATGGTCCTGGGACAAGCGCAAACCCGACGATTCTCTATCCAGATCCTCATGGTTCGATATACCTTGACAAAGCTGTGAACATCTCGTTTATCGGGGGATCAATCAAGTCT
The DNA here is from genome assembly GCA_964245415.1 of uncultured Acidobacteriaceae bacterium. Classification (GTDB taxonomy): domain Bacteria; phylum Acidobacteriota; class Terriglobia; order Terriglobales; family Acidobacteriaceae; genus EB88. The sequence goes on from CAXTMM010000036.1 coordinate 19,080, forward strand.
ACCGATGTGCTCTCCGGAGTTCGGGTCTGGAATGGCGACCTTGTCAAGTTCGAGAACCTCTATCACGAGGATGTCTACGGTGGAAACATCCCCCGAACGAATCGGGCCTACATCATCGCTGGCAAGGCAGAGCAGACCTATCTAACCGGAACGCTGGCAGGAAACGGGCAGGTAGTTGCGGTACACGATACATCATGGATGCCGCAATACTTCGGCAACCCGGCAGATGCGGTTCCTACAGCATCAGGCAACTATTACGCTTACTTGCTCATGCCCCAGGATTACAACCGGGCTAGCAGCGCCGCTTCGGCCTATGTACCTGGTGTGCAACAGAATCAGTTTGAAATCGTGAGCATAGCCGGCTTTGCCTCGGACGGGAATCTGTACATTCAGACCTCGGGCCGCAACCAATACGGCAGCTCGGCTCCTGCGGGGACGCAGTGGCCTGCAGGCACGGTCATTGAACAGTACGGCAATGGCGCCGCCGGATCTGTCGAGTTGAACAACATTCATCTGAACCAGGTACAAGGCCCTACGGCTGTGGGTGGGTACCAGGTGGGTTGCAATCAGGCAAATGGGAATAACTGTGGGGAGATTGTTGCTGGCTATGCACCCGATATCATAAATCCAACCTCGAATCCTGCTACGAACCAAGTCGGCTTTTATGCCCCGTTTGGAGATCCAAACGATCCGATTCCGTCTGCTGGAGTAGCGCTCAATTTACGAATGATGGAGATGTTTCGAGATTCGTCCAATCCCTATGTCGGGCAGATTGCAACGCACCATCGTGTGTTTATGCAGATATATGGTGGGGTTGACTCGGAGGGGATTGAGAGCACACAAGCAGTCAATGGAAACGGGAGTGCCAAGCAAATTAGCTTAAGCTCTGCTACTGGCGGAAGCTATGTGACTGCTCCTATATATTCCAGCACCGGACAGACTGCTCCGGTGCAGGTTGCCCTACCGAATGCGAACACGCTGTGGGATTCCGGTAGGGGGTTTTTCACGAAAACGACATCTGTATTTGGCCCCTATCTGCAGTATGGGTTGTACATGAATGGATTGCAGTTCCAGAACCAGTACTGCCTGTTCGATACACCTGCAACAGATGGTGGACATGTGATGAATCGCTTCTGCACGGCAGGCGGACCTTCGAACAGCAGCGGCAGCGGAGTTGGGTACGGAGCGGGAATCGAGTATGACTCCTGGAACGGAACGAACTGGATTAACCTCTTCAAGGTGAATGGTGTGAATGGCACAGGCACCCTGTCGACAGGTGCGGCGGCAACGTTTGGCAGCACTTTGAATGTGAGTGGAGCGACGAACGTTTCGGGGGCATTGGTAGCGGGGAGTAGTGCGAATGTAGCAGGGACGCTTACAGCTGCAGGTGCAGCGAGAGTTGGAGGCAGCCTCACGGCCAGCATGGTAAATAGCACCATTACTGTCGATGGATTGACTTATACGACGCTTGGGGCGGCTTGGAGTGCAGCGGTGGCGGCGGCAACAAGTACGGGGCATAATCAGACGATATGGTTGGGCCCGGGAATTTATCCGATAACGAGTACGATGAGCGAGCCCAGCAATGGAGCGTGTGTCAACGTGATCGGCTCCGCAGGCACGACGATGGGAGCGAATGTTGCGAGCGTCGCGACGATACTGAACGTCACATCGAATTTGAACGGTGATGTGTTTTTTCTGGGCAACACAACACTGACGGAAGGATGCACTTTCAAGGACTTGACTATTCTCGCAGGGAAAAATGCTACGCACGGGTTCGAGTTCCAATGGCCTCGCGGACTGCTGATCGACGGCGTGAATGTGAACGATGTGACGGCAGAAGGAATCTTGCTTGGTGAGGAAAGCAACGTTGGCGTGCATCAAGCTGGTTCGCTGCTACGCAATGTGACGGTGAGCTACAGCACGAGCAGCTTCACGCCAGCGACAAGACCGCTGTATGGCATTCATCTGCAGAAGACAGCGATAGACAGTTACATGAACACCATCATCGTGCGCAATGCGCAGACCGCGGCGGTTTACAACGAGGGAACGGGCAATATCGGGTATGGCGTGCATGGATTTGGGTACCCTTACACGTGCACGACAGCGCCTTGCAGCAACACGGCCACATCAACTTCGGCGTCGAACGCGTCTTATGCGTCGAGCTATGTAATTTACGACACAGGCGGCGCGGGTAGCGTCTGGACCGACACCTATGCAGATAGTCCGGCGATCGCGGCTTTCTATGTTGGCGCTAATGGGGTGGAGATTCATGGTGGCCATGTGCAATGGCCGGACTTGACCAGCTTTCCCAGCGCCAATCTCGCCAGCGTAGCGGCCTCTGTTACAAATAATATGATGATCGCCGATGTGGACTGCCTGGGGATGGCATCAAGCGTGAACTGGATTAATTATGCGTCTTCAGGCGGTGTGCCGCCGACGTTCGCGAGTGTACACCACTTGACTGGCTGCGGTAACTACTACCAGGCGTTGGAGCCCGCGACAACGACTGGCTTTTCGGGTGGTGGCGCTTCAAACAATGCGCCATCGACTGGACAGGTTGCAACAGTGTGGGTGGCGCCAAAGGCAGCAAGCGGAGCAAATTACTCGGCTTATTCGGCTCAACTATACAGCGGGTATACGACCGATCTTTTCGAGGGCCATATTGCTGCTGCGAATCCGTTTTTCAACATAACGTACCAGGGAACGATTCGTTCGCAGGGCGGAATCATGTTGTCGACGGTGTTGAACACGGCATCAACGCTGGCGCTAACGACGGCGAGCAAGAACGTGA
>CAXTMM010000036.1:21970-24304 GCA_964245415.1 uncultured Acidobacteriaceae bacterium
GACACCTGGGACGTTGAGCGTGCAGGTGGCGCATACGCAGGAGGCGGCAGAAGCCATCTTTCGGACAGTGCACAGATTTCAGGAGTGCCTGCCAGCTTCTTTGCGGCAGGGCGCGCTGCGCACTGGACGCTCTAACTCGAGACAAATATGCTTTCCAGCGCTCGATAGCGAGTTTCGGGTGGAGAGCGCGGGGGACGAGAATGCAGGTCGCGGGATGACGATTACCAACCTCCACTGTTCGGAGGTATCGCGCTGGCCGGGCGATGCAGCGGAGACACTTTATGGATTGAAGGCGGCGATGCCTCCTCAGGGCGAATTGGTGTTGGAGTCAACGCCGAATGGGGCGGAAGGTTGCTTCTGGACGGAATGGATGCGGGCAGAGGCTACAGGAATGGTGCGTCATTTTTTCCCTGGTGGTGGGAGGCATCGTACGTTGCTGGCGCAGTCAAGGTAGACACGCTTGATGACGAGGAGAAGCGGCTGGTGGAGGTTGAGGAACTAAGCCTGGAGCAGATCGGGTTTCGACGGAAGATGCGGGCAGGATTTCGCCGGCTGGCCAAGCAGGAGTATGCGGAGGATGCGGAGAGTTGCTTTTCGGCGAGCGGCAGCTGCATGTTTGATGTAGGGGCGATTGATGCGAGGCTGGCATCGCTGCGAGCGCCTGTCGAGCAGAGGCATAACAAGACGCTGCTGGTCTGGTTTCCGGTTACGCCGGGCCGGCGATATGCGGTGGCAGTCGACCCCGCCGGGGGCGGGTCGGAGGGTGATTACTCCGTGGCGCAGGTAATGGAGTTGGGAACCGGGCTACAATGTGCTGAATTGCAGGCGCGGCTGCCGGTGCTGGAGCTTGCACAGGCGGCGGCGGCGCTGGCGCGGGAGTATAACGATGCATGGCTGGTGGTGGAGCGGAACAATCATGGCTCTGGGGTGCTGGCGTACTTGAAGAGCGTGTGCCGGGCCGGCAAAATTTATGCGCAGCATGGGCAGGACGGGTGGTTGACCTCTTCGCTGTCCCGGCCTGGGATGATTGCGGGATTGGGAGCAGCACTCGTAGAGCGGCCGGAGCTGTTTCAGAGTGAGCGTTTGCTGCGGGAGTGCCGAGGTTTTGTGCGGCTGCGCAATGGTGGGACCGGAGCGCAGAACGGCTTGCACGATGACTGCGTGATGGCGATGGCTATGGCGCTGGCGGTACGGGGCGAGTTGATGTGAGGAGTGACGTTGGCGGTTATTGCGATACAGCAGATACGGAAGATGCGGGGCGGGGCGCAAAGCCATCTGATGCTGGGCGCCGACGGGCACGCGTATGTGGTGAAGTTTCAGAATAATCCGCAAAACCTGAGGGTGCTGGCGAATGAGATGCTGGCTACCAAGCTGGCTGCAGCATTGGGCTTGACGGTACCCGTGTGCGACGTAGTAGAGGTGTCGGAATGGCTGGTCGAGAACACGAGTGAGTTGAGCCTGGAGCAGGTGCACGGTCTGGAACGCTGCAAGGCTGGGCTGCAGTTCGGATCGCGGCTTGTAGGCGGGCTGATGCCAGGGCAAACGGTGGACTATTTGCCAGAGCAGCAGTTGGGCGAAGTGAAAAATATCAGCGAGTTTGCCGGAATGCTGGTGCTCGATAAGTGGACATGTAATGCGAATGGACGGCAGGCGGTATTTCATAAGCGACCGAGGGAGAAGCGATACCAGGCTGCGTTTATCGACCAGGGCTACTGCTTTCATGCGGGAGAGTGGAGTTTAAGCGACGCGCCGCTGCGCGGGGTATATGCGCGGAATCTTGTCTATGGACAGGTAACGGGATGGGAGAGCTTCGAGCCGTGGTTGAGCCGCATGGAGAAGCTCGAGGCTGAGACGGTTTGGGCAATCGCGGAGGGGGTTCCGCCGGAGTGGTACGGTGGGTCGATTAGCGAGATGGAAGCACTGGTAGAGAAGTTGCTAAGAAGGCGGACGCGGGTGCGGGAGTTGATCGAAAGTTTTCGTGTGTCATCGCGAGAACCGTTCCCAAATTGGATGGTGGGTGATGGAAGAGTGGACAAGGGGCTATTTAAGGTGCCTGATTGGGACGATAGGGTTGGCAAGAGGGTGATGTGAACGAGCGAAAGCGGTGCGAGTTCTTCCTGATCCGCTACGTGCCGGATGCAGTGAGGAACGAGTTTATCAACATTGGCGTGTTGTTGCGCGAGGCCTACGGTGGGGTGGGGCAGGCGCCGATGCTGCAGTTTACCCGCGATTGGGGGCGCGTGCGCTCGCTCGATCCGGATGTGGATACGGCGATGCTCGAGGCGCTTGAGGGTGAGTTACGCGGGCGGTTGTTGGAGTCGACGCAGGCCGGAC
>CAXTMM010000037.1:0-16663 GCA_964245415.1 uncultured Acidobacteriaceae bacterium
CGCATACACCTGTCCAATCGACAGGTGAATAGCGAGCGCCGCCGGCGGAACCAGCCACCGGCTATACCCCCGTCGCGCAACCGACCCCTCACGATCAAGCCAAGCCAAGACACTCATGGAGACCCCCGCGACCACCGAACTTAACTCTGCAAACCCCAAATCATATCGCCGCCCGACGCATACTTGTCGACCACCCATGCATTGTAGGTTGAAGCAGCAGCGAAACGAGCGCTCCATCTCTCGCGCCTGAGACAGACGATAAAACACAAACCAAGGTGCCCCATCGATTCACAGACCACCCATCACCCAAACACTAGACGCGAACCCCGCGCACCTTTACTGTGATCCAAGCAGCCACACCCCACACGAGACCTCAAAAATGGCGACCACCACCCCGACCGGCAACCTAAGCTCAACCCAGCGCGAGAACCGCCTCTTCCCCCCCTCCGCGGCCTTCCGCGCCCAGGCCCACATTCGCTCGCTCGAGGAGTATGAATCTCTGTACAAGTTCTCCGTGGAACAGCCCGAAGAGTTTTGGGCCGGCATCGCAAGCGAGCTCCACTGGTTCCACCCCTGGCACACCGTTCTTGACTGGAAGCCGCCCGTAGCCAAGTGGTTCGTGGGCGGCCAGATCAACATGAGCTACAACTGCGTCGACCGCCACGTTCTCGCCGGGCTCGGCGACAAGCGAGCCATTGTCTGGGAAGGCGAACCGGGCGAAATCCGCACCCTCACCTTCCAGGACCTCCACGAGCAGGTTCAGCGCCTCGCTAACGTTCTTAAATCCTTTGGCATAAAGAAGGGCGACCGTGTAGCTGTCTACATGGGCATGACACCTGAGCTCGCCATCGCGCTTCTCGCCTGCGCCCGCATCGGCGCAATCCACTCCGTCATCTTCGGCGGGTTTGCCGCGAGCGCGATCGCCGACCGCATCAACGATTCGCAATGCGTTGCCCTCCTCACCCAAGACGGCTCCTACCGTCGGGGGTCCGAAGTCAAGCTAAAATCAGCCGTCGACGAAGCTCTCACCCAATGCCCCTCTGTCAAAAACGTCCTCGTCTACCAGCGGACTGGTTCTCAGATAGCGATGCACCCCGCCCGCGATCACTGGTGGCACGACCTGACCGCCGCAGCTAGCCCGAACTGCTCTCCCGAGGCTCTAGAGTCAGAAGACCCCCTTTACATCCTTTACACCTCCGGCACGACGGGCAAACCGAAAGGCCTCGTCCACACCAACGGCGGCTACGCCGTCCACACCTATCTCACCTCGAAACTGGTCTTTGATCTCCACCCCGACGACATTTACTGGTGCACTGCCGACATCGGCTGGGTCACCGGCCACTCCTACCTCGTCTACGGCCCCCTCCAAAACGCCGTCACCACTCTCATGTACGAGGGCGCCCCCAATCACCCGCAGCCCGACCGCTTCTGGCAGATCATCGACGACCACAAGGTCTCCGTCTTCTACACCGCACCCACTGCCATCCGCGCCTTCATCAAGTGGGGCGACAAGTACCCCAAGGCCCACTCCCTCGCCTCTCTCCGCATGCTCGCCACGGTCGGCGAGCCCATCAACCCCGAAGCCTGGATGTGGTACCACCAAGTCATCGGCCAAGGCCGCTGCCCCATCGCCGACACCTGGTGGCAGACCGAAACCGGCGGCCACATGCTCACCCCCATACCCGGCGCCATCTCGACCAAACCCGGCTCCGCGACTAGGCCCTTCTTCGGCATCGTTCCCGAGATCGTTACCAAAGAAGGCGTCCCAGTCCCCACCGGCCAGGGCGGCCTCCTGGTCATCCGCAAACCCTGGCCCGGCATGGCCCGGACTATCTACAACGACCCCGACCGCTACGCTAAGACTTACTGGTCAGAGATCCCGGGGGCGTACGTCTCGGGCGACGGCGCCCGCGTCGACGAAGACGGCTACTACTGGCTCATGGGCCGCGTCGACGACGTAATTAACGTCAGCGGCCACCGCCTCGGCACCGCCGAGCTCGAATCGGCGCTGGTCGCCCACACCCGCGTCGCCGAAGCCGCCGTAGTCGGCATGCCCCACGAAATGAAAGGGCAGGGGATCACCGCCTTCGTTACCCTGGAGGGCGGCTCGCAACCCTCCCCAGCATTAAAGGAAGAGCTCCGCCAATGGGTCGCGAAGGAGATAGGCGCCCTAGCCCGCCCCGACGAGATCCGCTTCACCGACCAGCTCCCCAAAACAAGATCCGGCAAAATCATGCGCCGCCTCTTAAGGGAGCTAGCCGCCGGCGGTGAAATCCACGGCGACACCACCACCCTTGAAGACTTCAACATCCTGGCAAAACTCCGCGCCGATGACGAGTAGCCAATCGCCTGCCCGGCTTTATTGCTCCTCTCAGGCGGCTTAAGCGGCGCACATGAATCGGCCCGTTCTACGCGGCAGAACCACCGGGAGAGTACCTGGCTAAGAAGGATGATAGGAGAAGAAGAACAGGCGCATGCCTGGGTGCGGGTACGGGTGGCCCCATGCATCGGAGCTCATCCCAATCGGTAGGCTCCTTCACCCAGGCTTCGGTCCGCGCCTTCTGGCAGGAAAGGATATCCCGCGAGGGCGTCTGCCTTTAGCTTGTGCTGACAGGGATGAGCGTATACCGCGTCGCCGGCGCGCCCGTCTGCGACGCAGCCACCAGCGCGCCTGCCGCTGCCTCGAAGTTGGCCAGCAGCCGCGGGTCTTCTACCGAGGGCAATGTCGTCGGCTCCTCCAACTCCAAGCCCTTCAACGATGCGTCCACGCAATCTTCCGCGGTCATCACAATCGACGGATCGACCGTGGTGCTATCCCAGCCCTCGGTCGCTGTGCCCGCAGGCGCGACGAGCTGGACCTTGATGCCGCTGCCCGCGAGCTCGGCCTGAAGGCCCCGGGTAAAGTTGAGCAGGTACCCCTTTGTGCCGCTGTAGGCAGTCGTCCCGGGATAGCCGGCGTATCCCAGGATGGACCCGATGTTGATCAAGGTTCCCCGCTCGCGCTGCCTGAAGCTAGGCAGTACCGCAAGAGCGAGCCGGGTCGGTGCCAGCACATTCACTTGAAGCATCCCTGCGATCGTCGTCGGTTCCGCCTCCATAAAAGCACCCATCACACTGACGCCGGCATTGTTGACCAGCAGCGTTATCGACGAGTCGCCTTCCAGGTTTCTGGCCACGCGTTCGATCTCTTCTGGTTGGCTTAGGTCGGCCACCAGGTTCTCAACCGCGATCCCGTGCTTCGTTTTGAGTTCTTCTGCCAGGACTGCAAGCCGCTCCGCTCGCCTGGCCACAAGAATAAGGTTAAATCCTCGTTCTGCGAGTCTTTCCGCATACACCTTCCCGATACCCGACGAGGCGCCCGTCACCACTGCCGTTCCCAACGTACTCATTCCAGCCATCTGCTCCTCCATGTTTTAAACCTGACATGCATAAGGTTTGATTGTGCTTCAAGCATGATGGACATCAGGCATAATGTCAAGAGGAGAAAGAGATGCGCTATCCGGCAGCGGAGACAGCTGAGAAACATGAGAAGGCACTGCGTTCGGCCTCGCGGCTCTTTCGCGAGCGAGGTTTTTCTGGCGCCAGCATTAGCGAGATCATGACCGCGACCGGGCTTACCCACGGCTCGTTTTACAACCACTTTGACTCGAAAGAAGCTCTGCTCGCCGAAGCTTTCGCTCACGCCTCCGCTCAGGCCATGGCCGCTGTGGATAACTTTGCCGGATCTGAGCAAGGCAAGCAGACCATGTTTCGCGAATACCTGAGCACAGAGCATCGCGATGATCCGGCAGGCGGATGCATCATGGCTGCCCTGGCTACCGATTTTCGGACCCAGCCCAGGACTCGCGCCGTGGTCACACACCACATCCGCAGCTTGATTGCCAGCTTTGGTGAGCGATTTCCCTGGTCTTCCAGGCGCAACAAGAGAAAGCAGGCGATCAACGCCCTGGCCACCATGGTGGGCGCCATGATCCTTGCCCGCGTCATCGATGACCCGGAATTGTCAAAGGAGATACTCAGCGCCTCGCTTGAGGGCCTTTAGCTCGGCCGGCCTCTCTGCTGCGGCTTGGGATGGCTCCCGCCTCATCCGCCTGACCGACGTGGCACAAACCGGCTCCGATCGCCCGACTACGAACACCGTGCGGGTACACTGGCTGTGACAGGAGCGACGCCATGGCGGCTACCGCAGCTATCTCAATCGAGCAGTACCTCAAGACCAGCTACACGCCAGACTGCGAATATATCGATGGCGACATAAGGGGGAAGCCTGTGGTCGGATTCCCACACGGAAACGTACAGTCGCTCCTCTCGGCTTGGTTTATCAACCATGCCCGAAAATGGCGCATCAAGGTCGCCGTCGAAACCAGAACGCGAGTCACCGGAAGCAAAGTGCGCCTTCCCGACCTGGTCGTCGTCCCTCTCCACGTCTCCGCTACCCAGGGCGTTCTAGAATCGCCCCCGCTCATCGCCATAGAAGTGCTCTCCCCCGACGACTCTTATCACGACCTGCGCCAGCGCGCCCGCGATCTTCGCGCCATGGGCACCCCCAACATCTGGCTCATCGATCCCGCCGAAAAAACAATCGCACTCTGGGACGGTCTCACGTGGCAGCCCTTCCAGGGCAAACCACTCCAGGCCACCGGTACGGAAGCCTACCTGGACCTCACCTGGCTCTGGACCGAGTTCACCTGACGGGGAAACCCTCTACGGCAGCTTGCAGCACTCTCCCGCGCCGGCGGGCTCGTCATTGCTGGCGTCAAGCAAGACCTTCCACTCACCATCCGCTTGCTTGCGCCAGATGGTCATGTAACGTCCTTTAGTTGTGGAGCGTTGCCCGTCGGGGTTGAGCGCGGAGCCCTCGTAGTGCCCCCACGTGTAGCCCATATCGCCGGAAAGCTGCCCGGCAGTCGGTGTCCAGGTAAGCTGATACGTCTTTGCCGACCAGGTCGCCTGCGCGGCGATGGCGGCGTGCCCCACCACCGGCGCCTTGCCATTGCTGAGGGTCACGGCATCTTCAGCGAAAAACGAGGCGAAGGCGGTCCCGCCACCCTGCGCGGTTGCGCGGCCAAACTTTGCCTCCAGGTCAAAGAGAAACGCAGTTCCAGACGAAAGGCCTGGGGTCGAGAGCTGGCTGGCCGGCGGAGGGGCGAAAGGGTCGAGCGAGGTCTGCGCCAACAGCGGCCGGCAGACCACGAGAAGCAAAAGGAAAAGACGCGGCATGGACCGTCGAAGCCTCCAGTTGAGGCTATGCTAGCAGCGTGAGGACGCGAGGATTTCTGCTGCCGGCGACCGGGCTTGCCGTTTGGGCGCTGGGCCTGTGGCTCGGCACGACGTCTGCCTACGCTCTCGATATGCGGAGCGCTGGAAAGTTCCATGTTGTGAGCCTGGCCGGTTTGTGGCTCTCGCTACGTTTGCTGGGTCTGGTGCTCACCGCGATCTATGCCTGGCGCAAGCGCTCGCTCACGCCGTGGATTCTATGGAGCATGCTCGGCGGGGTCGAATACGGACTTGACCTGCCGCACGCCGCGCTCGCCTCGCGCGTCTTCTCTGACATCTTTCTTCGGCTGATCAAGTGCATCGTCGCGCCGCTGATCTTCGGTACGCTGGTGACCGGCGTTGCCGGCCACGGCAAAGCGGCGAACGTCGGACGGATCGGCATCAAGGCGCTGATCTACTTTGAAGTCCTCACCAGTATCGCGCTGGTGATCGGGCTGATCGCGATCAACGTCTCGCACGCAGGCGTAGGCTTGCAGGCGATCGCTGCTCATCAGCCGGCTGGAGGTTCGCTTGCCCCTGCAGCCCAGGCGCTCGACTGGCAGCAGTTTCTGCTGCGCGTCTTTCCTGACAACCTGGCCAAGGCTGTCGCCGACGACCAGATCCTTGAGGTTGCAGTCTTCGCGCTGCTCTTCGGCCTGGCGCTGGGCAAGCTGAGTGAAGAGCGCCGCGCACCCATGCTGCGGCTGGTCGAGTCGCTCACCCAGACCATGTTCGCCTTCACCAACCTAGTGATGTACTACGCGCCGGTTGGCGTCGGCGCGGCGCTCGCCTACACGGTGGCGCACTCGGGCTTCGGCGTGATGGCGTCGCTCGGCCGCTTGCTGATCACGCTCTACGTGGCGCTCGCCTGCTTCATCCTGCTGGCCATGCTGCCAGCCGCGCTGATCGCCCGAGTACCGGTACGCGGCTTCCTGAGGGCGGTTGCCGAGCCGGCGACAATCGCGTTTGCGACCAGCACATCCGAGGCCGCACTGCCTCGCGCGATGGAGGCGATGGAGGCCTTCGGCGTGCCGCGCTCGATCGTTGGCTTCGTGATCCCGGCGGGCTACAGCTTCAACCTGGCCGGCTCGGCGCTCTATCTCGCGCTTGCTTCCATCTTCGTTGCGCAGGCGGCGGGCATCCACATGGGTTTGCGGGAGCAGATCCTCATGCTGCTCACGCTCATGCTCACGAGCAAGGGTGTGGCCGGTGTGCCGCGCGCGGTGCTGGTCGTGCTGCTCGCGACTTCCTCTACCTTTCACCTGCCGGAAGAGCCGATCTTCCTCATTCTTGGGATTGACGCGCTGATGGATATGGGCCGGACTGTTATCAATGTGGCCGGCAACTGTCTGGCCTCGGCGGTTGTTGCTCGTTGGGAGGGAGTCTTCCGCCTAGAACTGCCCCCGCCGCTGACCGCCGTGATGATAGAAGAAGTGCCCTTCACGCAGGCCTGAAGCTTGGTGGCGCTTTCGGCTTCATCTTTGCTTGGTTTGCACCAATGCGATTGCTGGAGCCGTGAAGCCGGACGGGAGCGAACGTCCATGAAGATAGGCGCGGAACAAGGACTAGATCTGCTTTCGCTATGTGTTCAGGATGGAACTCCTTCCTACCCATGTACTTTGGTGCACAGAGTGACCGGGCGTGCGCTGGTATACTCCAGAGGCGAAGGATAGATTTCCGCGTGCCTTAGTGGCGGCCAGCATGTAATTTTGGCTGACACAGGCGTGCAGGGTGATCGCGCTGCCGGAGTTGTCTGTTACGCGTCCGCTGCGTACTGGGTTACTGCATGAGCAAGCTACTGGGCACGATTCACTCTCCGGCTGACATCAAGAAGCTCTCCATAGCGGAGCTCGAAGGGCTGGCCCAGGAAATACGCGAGCGGCTTATCGTTTCGCTTTCAAAGACCGGCGGTCACCTGGGGCCAAATCTCGGCGTAGTCGAGCTGACGCTGGCCATGCACTACGTCTTTTCGACGCCCAAAGACAAGTTCGTCTTCGACGTAAGTCATCAGGCCTACATCCATAAGCTGCTTACTGGGCGTGAAGATCGCTTCTCGACCATCCGCCAGGAAGGCGGACTCAACGGCTTTATGCTGCGCACCGAGAGCGAGCATGATGCCTACGGTGCCGGACACGCAGGAACGGCACTCTCCTCCGCGCTCGGTATGGCCGTCGCTCGCGATCTCGCCGGCGGGGACGAACACATTGTCGCGTTAGCCGGCGACGCCGCGTTTACCAATGGCATCTCTTTTGAAGCGCTCAATAATATCGACGGCGCAACTAAACGGCTGATCGTCGTGCTCAACGACAACGAGTGGTCGATTGACCGCAACGTAGGTTCAATCGCCAAATACCTGCACAAGATTGTTACCAATCACCGGGTCACTTCGCTCCATGACAGCGCTACCCGGCTGGTCGGCAAGATCGGCGGCCAGGTTGCTGTCAAGGCGGTGCGCCGTGCCGAAGAAGCGGCCAAGGGCATGCTGTGGCCCTCGATGTTTTTTGAGGAGTTTGGGCTGGTTTACTACGGTCCGCTGGACGGGCACAACATACCGCTGCTGATAGAGACCTTCGAGTTTCTCAAGCAGCAGGAGCGACCGGTGCTGCTGCACGCGATCACGCAGAAGGGTAGAGGCTTTCAGCCGGCGCTCGACAAACAGAAGAAGTTTCACGGGCTTGGACCATATAACCCTGAGACTGGCGATACACACCCGGCCGGTCAGCAGACGTACTCTGAAATCTTCGCGAACACGCTGGTCAAGCTGGCAGATCGTGATGACAAGATTGTCGCCATTACGGCGGCTATGCCGAACGGGACTGCGCTCGATCTCTTTCGTCCCCATCATCCCAAACGCTATTTCGATGTGGGCATCGCGGAAGAGCACGCGGTCATCTTCGCCGCAGGGCTCGCGACCCAGGGGTATAAGCCGTTCTGCGCGATTTATTCAACCTTTCTGCAGCGGGCCTTCGATCCGATCGTGCACGATGTGTGCCTGCAGAACCTGCCGGTTGTCTTCTGCATGGACCGCGGCTCGCTCTCGGGTGATGATGGCGCCACGCATCACGGGCTTTTTGACATCAGCTATCTTCGCCCGATCCCGAACATCATCCACATGGTGCCGGCGAACGAGGACGAGCTTGCCGACATGCTTTACACGGCATCGCTGCACCCGGGGCCGAGTGCGATCCGCTATCCGCGCGGTGTTGGCCCCGGCGTTGCGCTGAAGGCCGAGCCGCAGCTGCTGCCGATCGGTACTGCCCACGTCGTTCACGACGGCGAGCAGATCGCGATCTTCGGGGTTGGCGCGCTGTTGCCCATGGCTCAAGAACTCGCTGCGCGACTGGCTGAAGACGGTATCTCGGCTGCGGTTATTAATCCTCGCTTCGTCAAGCCGCTTGACCTGCGTACGCTACAAACTTACGCCGAGCATGTGGGCGTGATCGTGACCTTTGAGGACCATGTGCTCGCCGGCGGCTTCGGCAGCGCTGTGCTTGAGGCGCTGGAACAGCTGCAGTTGCAGGTTCCTGTTGTGCGTATCGGGTGGCCGGATGGGTTTGTCGAGCACGGTAAGGTCGATTCGCTGCGCATGCGATACGGTGTAAGCGTAGAAGCGGCACTCGACAAGCTGCGGACTTATCTGCCTGGATTGAAGCGGCGGCGTTTGCGCGCGGTAGCTCGGTAAGTTCGAGCAGCTGCCTATGAGGAGTGCGCGTCGGCCAGGAGCTTGAGTAACTGTCGTTGCCGGTAGTGAAAAAGCGAGCGCATCTGCAAAGCACCACCCAGCAGATTTGCCACCTCGCCGAGCGGACCGAACTTCATCTCATATGTCACATCGTCTGTGACGAGGGTTCCACCTATGCCCTCGCGCGTGGCAGCCTCGACCCGATGACAGTGGAGCCAGTAAGCAAAGGGTCCGCTGAGCTGCTCGTCGCAGAAATGATCATCCCATGCAAAGGCTGCGATGCGTGCTTCCCACCGCATGCGCAGCGGGGAAAACGGCACAGGCCTAAAGCTGATCGTCATGCGCGTGTCAACGCCGGCTGCTGTTTGTGGGTGATGCTGAAGGCCGGGTGGTGGGACGATGGCTGCTGTATCGATGCGCGCCTTCTGCCAGTCGGGCATGAGTGGGGGGAGGTTTTGCGGATTGGCGAAGAAGGCGAAGACTTGCGCTACCGGGTAGGGCACCCATTGCTGCATTTTGATCTGATGGCGCATGGCCAGTTTGATTCCGAAAAGCTACCTGGTGCGCAGGAAGCGAAGCGATAGAGTTGCGCAGACAAAGAGCCCGGCGCTGTGGCCGGGCTCTTTTCTGTTTACGTTCTTAAAACGGACTTACATCGGCATGAGCACAGTGTCGACCACGTGAATGACACCGTTCGACTGGATCACATTCGGGATGGTGACAGTGGACATGCCGCCCTTTTCATCGGTCAGCATCAGTTTGCCGTCCATCATGTGGGCAGTCAGCTTGCCGCCCTCGACCGTGGTCAGCTCCGCCTTGCCGCCGCCCTTCTTGATGGCCTTCTCGATGTCCTTAGAGGTCATCTTGCCGGCCACCACGTGGTAGGTAAGCACTTTCTTGAGCGTGGCCAGGTTCTCCGGCTTCAGGAGCGTGTCAACCGTGCCTGCAGGCAGCTTGTCGAACGCTTCATTGGTTGGAGCGAACACCGTGAATGGTCCCGTGCCTTCGAGTGTATCAACGAGCCCAGCTGCCTTGACGGCGGCAACGAGGGTTGTGTGATCTTTGGAGTTGACGGCGTTCTCAACGATATTTTTGGTCGGATACATGGCCGCGCCCCCTACCATAGGGTCCTTTTCGGCTTGCGCCGTGACGCCTGCAATGATCAGCCCCAGGCCCAGCACTGCTGTCAACATTTGCTTCATCTTGCTTGTCATCGTTCGATCCCTTTCGTCCTGTCGGTTGTATTGCCCAATATCAAGTGGGGTCAATTCGGATATCGCACCCGGTTCACTCTTATGTACGCTAATGGTAGCTACCTTGGATTGTGGGGACACGTGAAAGAACAGCATTGATTACAAAAGGAATGTACACCTTCCATACTGATTCGCCGCACAGGCCGAAAGTGTTTGTGTTTGGCTCAGCAGATAGCCAGCCACTGCGGACCGCGGCCTCTCACAACTTCGGCCCGGCTGATGGCAACCGCACCGCTGCTCGAACTGGGCAGCTGATCTATCCAACAGTTGCAAGGACACGAGGCGAGCGCCAGCTATGTGGTTAAGGCTTCCGAGCGGCCCCCATTCGCACAATAAATGGCTGGTGCTCATCGGCGCGGTTAAGCTGCTCAAGGCTATCTGTCTGATCGCGATCGGCTTTGGCGCTCTCAAGCTGTTGCACCGCGATCTGGTCGATACAGTTACACATTGGTTTGTCGACATGCGGTTCGACCCCGAAGGCCGCCTGGTTAGCCTGATCCTTGAAAAGGTCGCCGGCATCAGTCCCCACCGACTACGCCAGATCAGTATCGGGATTTTTTGCTTCGCGGCCATGGACATTATTGAGGGCACAGGACTCGTCCTTGAAAAGTGGTGGGCCGAGTACCTGACCTTGATCGTCACCGTCTCCTTTCTGCCCTGGGAACTTTTCGAGATCGTGCGCCACGTCACCCGCGCCAAGATCGTGATCGCTCTTCTTAACTTGGCGGTTGTGATCTACCTGATGTTGTATCTGCAGGCACGAACACGGATGAGCGTCCGCGCGCATGAGCAGGCTCAAACGCACGATGCTTGATGGCGCCGGCCAACCTACGCCTGTCATGATGCGCATCAAGTCCCTACTAAATTCGAGTTACTCTTTTTCTTCGCCTCTTACGAGCTGAGCCTTACTTTTGCTTTTCGGTAAAGGCTTGTTTTACACAGAACTTCCACTACTTTCGCGGCTAGTTACGTAACTTCTGTTACTTACTTGCGCTTTTCACACGTAAGTCACGCACGCTTGCGATAGCATGTGGACAAAAGTGGTCAAGAATGGAGAAAAATGGTTGCTTTCCTCTATAGGAAGGATCAAAATCACGGCGGTCACATTTTGAACGGCTGAAGGTTTACAACCCATCCTTTATGTTTCGTGGCAATCATCCAACCCGGGTCGATGAGAAAGGCCGGCTGAAACTGCCGGCGGCTTTCAAGTCTCAGATCGACGAGCAGTACGGCGAACGGTTTTACATCACGAGCAAGGATGGCAAGATTGTCGAGATCCATCCGATCGAGGAGTGGGAGAAGTTTGAAGCCAAGCTAGCGCTGATCCCGAACTTCAACCCGGCGAAAAAGAAGTTGCTGGATCGGCTGAACTATTACGGGCAGTTGGTCAAGATGGACGATTTAGGGCGAGTGCTGTTGCCGCAGATTTTGCGCGAGTCGGCGAAGGTAATTGGCGACGTGGTGGTGTTCGGGATGCAGACATTTCTTGAGGTTGCAAATCACGAGGTGTTCAAGCAGAACATGGACGCCAACCCGCTGACCGAGGAAGATGCAGAGGCGCTGGCTGCCTTCGGGCTGTGAGCGCAGAGCAGGAATCCCCCCAGGGGGAGTACAAGCGTGAACGGCATGTACCGGTTCTCTTGGAAAAAGCGATTGAGTTATTAAAGGTGCGGCCCGGCGGGACTTACATAGATGCGACGCTCGGTTTCGGCGGCCATGCAAGCGCGATTGTCAGATCGCTCGCAACAGGTAGCGAGCGCGGTAAGCTGATTGGTTTTGACCGGGACCCGGAAGCGATGGAGTTAGCGGGCGAGCGGTTGCGGAGTTTGTGTGAAGAGTTAGTAGAACGTGCACCGAAGCTTGAGTTGCACAGCGTTGAATTCTCGCAGATGGGGTTGGAAGGAAGCGAGACGCAAATGGAGTTGGCGAGTGTGGATGGGATTCTGGCCGACTTCGGTACGAGCTCGATGCACTTCGACGAGGCACACCGAGGATTTAGTTTTCAGGCCGACGGACCTCTTGACATGCGGATGAATCCGCGCGGGGGCATAACGGCCGAACAAGTGGTAAATCAGGCGGACGAAAAGGATCTCGCCAACCTGATTTACGAATTCGGAGAGGAAAGGAGGTCGCGGAGAATCGCCAGAGCCATTGTCAGGGCCCGGCCAATACACACGACGGCGCACTTAGCCGGAGTTGTAAAGGCCGCGGCCCCGCCAATGAACCACGTACAAGGCGTGGGCGGGATTCATCCGGCGACCAGGACTTTCCAGGCGCTCCGAATTCATGTCAACCAGGAGCTGACAGAGATTAGTGCGTTGCTGAGAGCAGCGCCGAAGTTATTAAAGCAGGGGGGACGATTGGTGGTGATAAGTTTCCACTCGCTTGAAGACCGGCTGGCAAAAGATGCTCTGCGCGAAGGTGCACAGAAGGGAATCTACGAAGTGCTGACACGTAAGCCGTTGATCGCAGATGAGGCAGAGAGAGAGCGCAACCCGCGTGCGCGGAGCGCAAAGCTGCGGGCAGCGGAAAGACGGCAAGACGGTGCGCAGCCAATCAGCACGAATAAGTACCGGGCTGGATAGGGCTTCGGCAAATCTCCCGGGCGGAACGCAGGCAAAACTAGATCACGGAAGATGACACGCGTACCCTCCACCTCAAATCAGCGTCCTGGCCAGTCGCATGAGATTCGAGCAAGAGTGAGGGCCGGGAGAAAAGCGATGGCGGCGATGACGGGCATATTTGAGATGATGTACCACGATCAAACGACAGGTTCCGAAGACGCGCGCCGCGTGATCGAGCGCCGAGCCCGTCGAGGCCCTACGCCTGAGATCTTTTTTACCAGGCGCCTGGACAATTCGCGGTTGGTCAAGTCGCAGTGCCCGGAGCGCTCACGAGAGATGCGCAGCTTTGCGCGCGCCATGATCATGCTGTTCATGCTGGTGATGTTTTACGGCTGGCAGCATTTCAGCTCGATCGAGTCCGGCTATCGCGTCGAAGGCGAAAAGCAGCAGCTATTGCAATTGGAAGAGCAGAACCGGCAGCTGCGTTTGGCGGAAGCGCAGTTAGGCGACCCTGCAAGGATTGATCGCATGGCGCGGCAGTTAGGCCTACAGTCGCCGAGGCCAGGGCAGGTGGTGAGGCCGGAGATGCCAATGGGCGATAGCCCGGCAACGATGGCAGAAGCGCAGCCTATGCGGCTGCGTTAAGGATAAGGCTGCATCTATTCTCCTGAGCCTGACAAGGTATCTGTATTTGGATTATCGAAGCGCATGAGTGAGGAAAGACATAAACTCGCAGCCCATGAAGCCTTTCTCCTTTGCGCAAATCGCACGTCCCACAAGCTCGAATGTGGTGACGCCTATGCAGCGCCTGCGCGTGATTTTAGTGCTGACTATCTTCCTGGTCTGGGTCGCAATCGTCAGCGTGCGTTTGGTCTGGCTGCAAGTCGTGCGGCACCCGGAGTTTGTCGAGCGAGCTGCGCGCCAGCAGCAGCGAACCATTACGGTCTCGCCGCGACGAGGAATCCTCTACGATCGCACGCTGCACGAGCTCGCTATGACTGTCTCGGTCGACTCTATCTACGCCGTGCCCGGCGAGATAGAAGAGGCGCGCCGCCCAATCGTTGCCGCTGCACTGGCCAAGGTGCTACATGCCGACTCTATCGACACCTTTACTGCGCCACAGCAGATACTCGCCCGAATCAATAGCTCTCGCTATTTCACCTGGGTCGCACGCAAGCAGGACCCGAAGGTGATCGCGCAGGTTAAAGCGCTTGGGCTGAAAGGTGTCTACTTTCAGAAAGAGTTCAAGCGCTTTTATCCGGAGAATGACATAGCCGCACAGGTACTCGGCTACGTCGGCACAGATGATAGCGGACTTGGTGGCGTAGAGCAGAAGTTTGACGGGCGGCTGCATGGGACACAAGGCCGCATGCTCACGGCGCTCGATGCGCGTCGTCATGTGCTCGGCTCGGAGGAGCGGCAGCCGTCACCCGGAGCGAACTTAGTGCTTACGCTCGACGGCAACATACAATTCATGGCGGAGCAGGCACTCGACCACGCGATGGAGCGCGTGAAGCCGCTGAGTGGAACAGTGGTGGTGCAGGACCCGCACACCGGTCAGATCCTCGCGCTCGCCATTCGCCCGACCTATAACCCGAACGACGTCCGCCATACGTCGACAGAGTTACTGCGCAACCATGCCGTAAGTGATGTGTACGAACCCGGCTCGACCTTCAAGCTAGTCACCTACTCGGCCGCGCTGGAAGAAAAAGTGACGACGCCTGACCAGAAGATCGACTGCGAAGGTGGGCGCATTGTCGTCGCCGGGCGCACCGTACACGACGACCACTATAATGGTGTGCTGACCACAAGCCAGGCGCTATGGGAGTCAAGCGATGTAGCGGCGATCAAGCTGGCCGAGCGGATGGGCAAGGATACGTTCTACAAGTACATTCACAGTTATGGATTCGGCTTGCGCTCCGGGCTTGAAGTCCCAGCCGAAACCCGCGGACTGCTCAAACCGCCAGAGCGTTGGCAGCCGACCACCATTGGGTCCGTGCCCATGGGGCACGAGGTCGCGGTGACGCCGATCCAGTTGGTCACCATGGCTTCAACAATTGCGAATGGTGGTACGTATCTGTCGCCGCACTTGGTTCTCCGAGACACCGATGTGGCGCGCGGCGATCCCACGATGCACCCGATGCCGTTTCATCCCGGCGACCAGCTACCGGATCCGTTGCCTGACGGCGCGCATCGGGTTATCTCAACGACTACCGCGGCCGAGATGCGCAAGATGATGGAAGGTGTGGTGCTCTATGGCACGGGTAAAGGCATGGCTAACCTGAACGGCTACAGTGCAGCCGGCAAGACAGGGACAGCGCAAAAGATTGATGTGCGGACACATACATATTCCAAAACCAAGTACGTTGCATCCTTCGTCGGGTTTGCCCCCGTGAATGATCCAGCTATCACCATCGCCGTTATCATCGATTCGCCGACCGTGGGTGGACACTTCGGCAGAACCACCAGCGCACCTGTCTTTCAGGAACTGGCGCAGCAGGTGCTTGAGTATTTGGGCGTGCCGCATGACCAACCCTTTAACTCCGGGCAGGAGTTAGGCAAGAGAAATGCTGAATCGACTGAAGAAATGTCCGAGCCGATTTCGGATCTGAATGCGCTCTTCGCTGAAGTGAACGATCTTCCTGCGGATGATCCGCTGCGATACCCCGCGCAGCCGAATACACCAGTCCCGCAAAGAAAAGACGAGAGCGAGCAGGCCGTGGCCGCCGGGACGCCTGCAGGGGAACAAGGTTTATCTTCGCTGTCTACTATTGCGCATGCTGCTAAATCAGCCGCTGCGGAGGCAGCCACGCCTGCGCGCCCAGTGCAAACCGGCAATGCGGTCGCGGGTGCGTCCCCACGTGTACCCGTGCCTTTATTTATGGGCGCCACGGTACGCCGCGTGACGGAGCAGGCTGCCGCCGCCTCGCTCGGTCTGCAGATGATCGGCAGCGGCATCGCGAGAGAACAGGCTCCGGCAGCAGGAACCCTGGTGCCCTCAGGCACTGAAGTTGTCGTGCGATTCCGCCGCTGAGACAGCGTAGACTCGGGTCTGGATAATGATGCGATTCGACGAAGTATTACGCGGAGTAGATGTAGTGCGGCGCGGAGGGCCGTCAGCGACGATCAAAGGGCTGGTGTACGATTCGCGCGCGGTGACGAAGGGTTCGCTGTTTGTCGCGATGCAAGGCGGCTCCAGCGACGGCAATGCATACATTGAGGCAGCTGTGCGCCAAGGCGTGGTCGCGGTTGCTACGGACTCGTCAGCAGCGTTTGATCGCGCGCGCACAAGCTTTCCTTCGCTCGCTGTTGCTGAGGTCAAGCACGGTCGGCGAGCGCTTTCGCGACTCGCCCGCAACTTATTCAACGATCCGCAGGAACAGCTTGCACTTACTGGTGTCACCGGCACCAACGGTAAGACGACGACCGCATTTCTGCTGGACGCCATGCTCAACAGGAGCGGGCGTAAGACCGTGCTTGTTGGCACGATCGAGTACCACGTCGCCGGTGATGTGCGGCCCTCACCACACACCACGCCCGAGTCGCGCGATCTGCTTGAGTTACTCGCGCAAGGCGTTGCGCTGGGTGCCACCGAGGCAGTCATGGAAGTAAGTTCTCATGCGCTCGACCAGGGGCGTGTGCATGGGCTGCCGTTTGAGGTTGCAATTTTTACCAACCTTACGCGCGATCATCTTGATTATCACAAAACAATGTCCGCGTATTTTGCTTCCAAGTGTCGGCTCTTCGATGGCTCGCTGGGTGAGCCGCCGCGCGTGTCGGTGATCAACATTGAAGACGAGTATGGCTCAAAGCTTGAAGAGGCTGCGCGTGAAGCAGGATCGGAAGTATTTACTTACGGTTTGAGCGAGGGCGAGTTTCGCGCGGAAGACGTAGTGCTGACCGCGAGC
>CAXTMM010000037.1:16673-24041 GCA_964245415.1 uncultured Acidobacteriaceae bacterium
ATTGAAGACGAACAAGGGGCGCCGTTAGCGCTTGCCGCTCGTGAGGCTGGGTCGGAGATCTTTTCCTACGGCCTGGGCACGGGTGAGTTTCGCGCCGAAGGTGTGACGATCGAGAGCAGCAGCCTGCGCTTTACCATGCAGACTCCTGTAGGTGCAATCGACTTACACTCGCGACTTACCGGACGCGTGAACGTGATGAACCTGCTCGCCGCCTCGGCTGCTGCCATGGCGCGCGGTCTCTCGCTGGGTGAGGTAGAAGAGGGCGCGGCGTCGCTCACGCATGTGCCGGGGCGCTTCCAGACGGTGGATGCAGGCCAGCCGTTTACTGTCGTGGTCGATTACGCGCACACCGATGATGCCCTGCGGAACCTGCTCGCGGTCGCACGCGAATTGGTGGCACCACACAACGGCCACGTGATTACGCTATTCTGCTGTGGCGGCGATCGGGATCGCAGCACACGGCCTCTGATGGGTCGCGCCGCAGGTGAGGGCAGTGATTATGTCGTACTTACATCCGATAACCCGCGCAGCGAGGCTCCACAAGCAATTATCGACGAGGTCCTGCCGGCGCTTATCGCAACCCACGTTAGATACATAGCAGAGCCGGACCGTGCAACCGCGATCCGACTGGCACTCGCTGAAGCAAAGGAGCGTGACGTCGTGCTTATCGCTGGCAAGGGTCACGAGAAAACACAGACGATCGGCCCGAACACCTTACCGTTTGATGATGCGGTTGTGGCACTTGAGGCACTCCAGGAGTTCGGGTACGAGGCTCGCCGGTGAGGCTGTCGCTAGGTACCATTGCCAGGTGGGCTGAGGGTGAACTGCTGTCGCCCGGCGTCGCTACGGTCGAGGCCACAGGTTACTCGATCGACTCGCGAACCATCGCCGCAGGAGAAGTATTCTTTGCCGTCTCGGGAGAGCGCTTCGACGCGCACAGCTTTGTGGCGAGCGCAGTTGCACGCGGAGCTATCGCCTCAGTGGTCAGCAAGATCGAGACGCTCAATGAGGCAGCTCGCAACTCCACCTTAATCTTAGTCGATGATCCGCTGCGCGCATTGCAGCGATTGGCTGCAAAGGTGCGCGAGCATTGGGTTGGGCTGGGCGGCGGACGCCGGGTGATCGGCATCACAGGCAGCGCGGGGAAGACGACGACCAAGGAAGCGGTCGCAGTCGTGCTTGCGGCCAGGTATCGCGTGCTTAAGTCGCAAGGCAATCTCAACAATGAATTCGGTGTCCCGCTCCAGTTGCTGCGTCTACAGCCTGAAGACGAAATCGCGGTCATAGAGATGGGCATGTCGCATGCCGGCGAGATCGCGGCGCTTACTCGCATAGCCGCACCTGTGTGGGGAGTAGTGACCAACGTAGGCAACGCGCATACTGAGAACTTCGCGGATGGTATCGAGGGGGTTGCGCGGGCCAAACATGAGCTGATCGCAGGGCTTGCGGCCAACGGTATCGCATTTCTCAACTGCGATGACTCGCGCGTTGCGCTCTATAATGCAGGCGCAAACCGCATCCTGCGATTCGGGCGTTGCGTGAGAGCAGACGTGCGCGCCGTGCAGGTAAACCAGTCGGGTGATGAGGGGGTGCACATGATCGTCACCGCAGGTGCTCAACGCGCAGAAGTGCGGCTGCAGCTTTTAGGCATGCACAACATCACCAACGCGCTGGCTGCCATCGCGGTCGGCCTTGAGGCAGGTATTTCGCTCGATCAGGCTGCCGCGGCGCTCGCGACACTTGCCGCAGGCGACAGGCGCGGACAGGTGCTTACCCTGCGCGGCGCTAAAGTGATCAACGATTGTTACAATTCAAATCCCGAGGCTCTCCACGCGATGATCGGTACGCTGGCCAGCATCCCAGCCCGCCGTCATATTCTCATTGCGGGCGAGATGCTTGAGCTCGGCTCAGCCGGCACGCAGTTGCATGCAGCCTGCGGGCACGCCGCTGCCAAGGCCCGTCTCGACTATATCTTGGGCGTGCGCGGTCTTGCAAAGTACCTGGTGGAGTCCGCACGGGCATCCGGCGCACGCGCCGACTTTGTGGAAACGCCCGAGGCAGCGGGCGCGTGGCTGGCGGCTGAACTGCGACCGGGCGACGCGGTGCTGCTTAAGGCCTCGCGTGGCGTCAAGCTTGAGCGAGCGTTGCTCGCGCTGGAGCCTGATCTTTCTGCTCGCGCAATCGCAAGCTTGTAAAATAATCGCGATCCCGACCGGAGGCCGTTTGCTTTACTGGCTGCTCTACCAAAAGCTTTTCCCTTACTTTCGACCCTTTCGTATCTTTCGCTACCTGACTTTCCGAACGGCGTTCGCCTCGCTGACCGCGCTGCTCATCGCGCTCCTTATCGGGCCCTACGTCATCGACAAGCTGCGCGAGTTCCAGATCGCCCAGTACATACGCGAGGACGGGCCCAAGGATCATCAGAAAAAGGCAGGCACCCCCACCATGGGCGGCGTGCTTATCTGCATAGCTATCCTGCTGCCGACCCTGCTTTGGGCGGACTTGTCGAATCCGCTGATCTGGATCGTCATGGGCTCGACGCTGTGCTTCGGCGCGGTTGGTTTCGCCGATGACTACATCAAGGTCGTGCATCGACGCAATCTTGGACTGACCAGTCGCGCGAAGATTGGCTGGCAGATTCTGGTCTCGACCGGGGTGGCGGTAGCGCTGGTTGCGATGCACACCCGCGGCAGTTACTCAACAGAGTTGATGGTGCCCTTTGTCAAACACATCCGCCCCGGGCTGATCATCCACGCACTCGCGCATGTGCCGCACCTGAGCCTGGTTGCGTTTGCTCCCTTCGTCGCGTTTACGATTCTTGTGATCGTCGGCTCGAGCAACGCGGTCAATCTCACCGACGGTCTTGACGGTCTCGCGATCGGCTGCACGATCATCGCTGCGGCCGCGCTTACCGTGCTCACCTATGTGAGCGGCCACGTCGTGTTCGCCGAGTATCTCGAGCTGCAGCGCATGCCGCTGGCAGGGGAGTTGACCATCTTCTGCGGAGCCATGGTCGGCGCGAGCATCGGCTTCCTCTGGTACAACGCGCATCCGGCCGAGGTCTTTATGGGCGACGTCGGCTCGCTTGCGCTTGGCGGCGCCATCGGGACTGTTGCGGTCGCGATCAAGCAGGAGCTGCTTCTACCTTTTATCGGCGGCATCTTTGTGATCGAGGCGCTCTCGGTCATCCTGCAGGTGGGCTCGTACAAGCTGCGCAAAAAGCGCATCTTCAAGATGGCGCCGCTGCATCATCACTTTGAGCTGATGGGCTGGTCGGAGTCGAAGGTGATCGCACGCTTCTGGATCGGCGCGCTGGTTTTTGCGCTCTTTGCGCTTACTACGCTCAAGCTGCGATGAGCCGGCTTCTTGTAAGTGGCGGGTCCACCGTCAAGCGCGACAACGAAGCATGGCCGGATTCTCACCCGCAACCCGGAGGGAAGGGATCAACTTTCCCTATTTCGTTGTCACTCGTCGCTTCAGTAGATCTCTACAGCGCGCTCCTCGCTCCTAGAACTCGAAAAAACTGGTCACTCCGCTTCAGACCGCCGCCATTCTGCATAGTTACGCGACGTGAAGACTCTGCTACGAGGCTATAGCGTAAACGACTATCGCGCCAACTGCCAGATCCGCAGCCGAGTCGTCACTACCCCGAATCGTCACTACCAAGGTCCCATACCCGCGTGACACAATAGCCCAGGAAGCAAGCCAGACCGAGAGCGGCAAAGCAGGCAGATGGAACTTAAAGGTAAGCGGGTGTTGGTCGTCGGGCTCGGCAAATCGGGCTTTGCGGCGGCGATGTTTTTGCGCAGGCATGGAGCCAGGGTGACTGTCTCGGACGTGCGCACCGCCGACTCGCTCGGCAAGGATTTGCCGCTGCTGCTCGAAGAAGGGATCGCGGTCGAGTCCGGCGGCCACGGACTGCTGACATTTCGAAGGCAGGACTTGATCGTGGTCTCGCCCGGTGTGCCGCCGGAGACGCCCGAGCTGCGACAGGTGCGCAGCTTCGGGCAGACTATTCTCGGCGAGGTTGAGCTGGCCTCGCGCTTCCTCAAGGGCAAGACGATCGCGATTACCGGCTCGAATGGCAAGACGACTACGACTACGCTTTGCGGCGTAATTCTGGCGGCCGGCGGCCTGCCGGTGCAGGTGGGCGGCAACATCGGCGTGCCGGTGATTGCGCTGGCCGACGAAAGCCGCGACGAGACCTGGAACGTGCTTGAAGCTTCGAGTTTTCAGCTGGAGACGACCGTTACCTTTAGGCCGGAGATCGCGGTGATCCTCAATGTCACGCCAGACCATCTGGACCGACATGGCACGTTCGCGAATTATCTTGCTGCGAAGGAGCGCATCTTCGCGAATCAGCGAGCGGAAGACTTCCTGGTGCTGAACGCCGACGACGAGGTAGCCGCGCGTGCAGCGGCCCGGGCGCCTTCCGAGGTGTACTGGTTTTCGCGTAAGCGGATCGTGCGTCAGGGCGCATTTGTCCACGCTGGGGCCGTCAACTATCGAGCGTCCGAACAGGCATCGGCTGAGCCGATCCTGCCTGTCGATGCGATCCCGCTCAAGGGCGACCACAATTTGGAAAACGTGCTCGCGGCGGTTTGTGCGGCGCGGTTGGCCGGGGTGGCTGCGGAGGCGATCCGCTCGGCCGTCGAGAGTTTTACCGCGGTCGAGCACCGGCTTGAATTTGTCGCCAAAATCGATGGGGTGGACTACTACAACGACTCCAAGGCGACCAATGTCGATGCGACCTCGAAGGCGCTTGCGGCGTTTTCTTCGGGCATTCACATCATCCTCGGCGGCAAAGACAAGGACTCGGATTACCGTGCGCTTCGGACGCTGGTCGGCGAACGGGTACGGGCGGTTTACACCATCGGCGCCGCGGCGGACAAGATCGAGCAGCACCTGCAAGGCGCGGCGCCGGTTGTTCGCGCAGGCACGCTCAAGCGGGCGGTTGAGCTCGCGGCCGAGGCCGCGCGGACGGGTGAGGTGGTCCTGCTCGCCCCAGCCTGCTCAAGCTTCGACCAGTTCATCAACTATGAGGACCGCGGCCGCGCTTTCAAAGAGCTGGTGCTGGCGCGCCGGGGCCTGGGCGTATGGCAAAGCGCGTAGGCGTCGACCGCTGGATCTACTCGGTCACCCTCGTGCTGGTCGTCGTCGGCCTGCTGATGGTCTTCTCCGCCTCGGCGGTCATGGCCAAGGAGCGCTACGGCTCGCCCTATAACTTCGTCAGCCGGCAGGCGCTCTGGGCTGTCGCGGGTCTGGCCGCTATGACGCTGCTGATGCGCATCGACTACCGTCAGTACAACAAACCCAACGTTGTCTACCCGGCGATCGGGGTGACAATCCTGCTGCTGCTGACGGCTTTCCTGATTCGCGACTCCCACGGAGCGCACCGCTGGATCCGGTTGGGGCCATTCTCGCTGCAACCCTCTGAGCTGGCCAAGCCCACGCTCGTGCTCTTTCTCGCCTGGTGGCTGCAGAACCGCATGCATCGCATGGAAGATGTGCGCCAGACCCTGCTTCCCGCAGCCATTCCGAGCCTGATTTTCATTCTGCTTATCGTCAAGGAGCCGGACCTGGGTACCGCGCTGGTCTGCGCCGCTGTGACTGCGCTGCTGCTGTATCTCGCGGGGATGAACTTCAAGTACCTGGGCTACGCCGCGGTCGCCGCCGCGCCGGTGCTCTATGTCCTGCTCTTCCGGGTCAAGTTTCGCCGCGAGCGCATGCTGGCGTTTATCGATCCGGAGTCTGACCCGCTGGGCAAAGGATTTCACATCATCCAGTCGTTGATTGCGGTCGGCACGGGCGGGGTGCGGGGACTCGGGTACATGGAGGGGCGGCAGAAACTCTTCTACCTGCCCGAGTCGCACACCGACTACATCTTTGCGAATATCTCGGAAGAGGTCGGGCTGATCGGCGCGCTCTTTGTCGTGGCGCTGTTTGCGATCTTTGGCTACCGGGGCTTTCGCGCGGCCATCCTGTCCAAAGATCCATTTGCGCGCCTGCTGGCGTTCGGTATTACGGCGACTATCCTGATCCAAGCGTTTTTCAATATCAGCGTGGTGCTGGCGCTCGTTCCCACCAAAGGCATCACGCTGCCGTTTGTGTCTTATGGTGGTACGTCGCTGTTCATCACCCTTGCGTCGGTTGGCGTCCTGCTCAACATCACGCGCGAGATCGAATGAGCCAGCTGCGTGTGTTGATTGCGGGTGGTGGGACCGGCGGCCACATTATTCCGGCGCTAGCGATAGCCGATGCTTTGCGTGGCACGGAGGGAGGCGCTGAGGTGCTCTTCCTGGGCACTCCGCGTGGGCTTGAGTCACGGCTGGTGCCGCAGGCCGGCTACCCGCTTGAGCTGATCGAGGTCGGCCAGCTCAAGAACGTCAGCATCACGACGCGCCTCAAGACGCTCTTCGACCTGCCCCGCAGCCTCTTTGGCGCGCGCGCTTTGCTCAAGAGCTTCCTGCCGCATGTGGTGATCGGTGTGGGTGGGTATGCTTCAGGTCCGGCGATGGCGGCGGCGGTGTTGGCCGGTGTGCCTACGCTGGCCTTTGAGCCGAACGCGGCGCCTGGACTTGCCAACCGGCTGGTCGGTAAGCGAGTCTCGGCGGCCGCGGTCAACTTCGCTCCAGCTGCGCGGTTCTTCCGCAACGCGCAGGTGACCGGCATCCCGGTGCGAGCAGAGTTCTTCTCGCTGGCCACGCGGCCTGTAGGCGCGTCGCCCCACGTGCTGGTCTTCGGCGGCAGCCAGGGCGCTCGGGCCTTGAACGAAGCCATGCCGAAGGTGCTTGTCTCACTGCTGGCCCAGGTTCCGGGACTGACGGTGTTGCACCAGGCAGGCGCCCGGCAGGCTGAAGCGACGCTCGCCGCCTACCAGGCGACCGGCGCCGATCCCACCCGCTGGCAGGTACACGCGTTCCTCGACGACATGCCGCGCCGCTTTGAGGCCGCCAGCCTTGTGCTGGCTCGCTCGGGTGCGAGCACTGTCGCCGAGCTATGCGCAGCGGGAAAGCCGGCAGTGCTAGTACCCTTCCCCCTGGCCGCAGACGATCACCAACGCAAGAATGCCGAGGTGATGGTCGAGGGCCGGGCAGCGATCCTGCTGCCCGAAGCCGCGCTTACGCCGGAGACTCTGCTGCAAACGCTGCCGCAGCTGTTGCGCGATCCTGCCGAGCTCGCGTCGATGGGCGAGCGTGCGCGGCTGCTCGCCTACCCTGATGCGGCCGAGAGGATTGTCGGCATGGTCGCCGCGCTTGCTGCCAGGCATAAGGCTGATCGCTGAGGCTCGATGCAGATGTGCCAAGCCAAATAGAAAAGGCTCGCCAGGTTCGACGAGCCCTTCTTTCGTTTAGGTAACTTTGTATG
>CAXTMM010000038.1:0-3439 GCA_964245415.1 uncultured Acidobacteriaceae bacterium
CCAATCGGTCCTATACGTGTCGATGCCAGTTACAATCTCAACCCGCCCCTCTACCCCCAGCCCGAGTACTACAACAACGAGGGCGTGACAGTCCCGCAATACAACCAGGCCGGCCACTTCAACTTCTTCTTCTCGATCGGGCAGAGCTTCTGATGCATACCACTCGTTCTTGCTTGGCTCTTGCCGCCGCCGTGCTGGCCGGCTCCTGCGCCATGGCGCAAAATCCTGCCCCGGTCAAGAACGACACCGGCACTCACGTCTCCGCGTCCGATGCCAAGACCGCGACCAGCCAGGCCGCAGCAGCCAAGGCAGCCGCTATCGCTGGCGCGCCTGAGGGCCAGCCCAAGGTGCTCGACAGCGTCATCGCTATCGTCAATGGCGATGTTCTGCTCGAAAGTGATGTGCAGCAGGAGCAGCGGCTGGAGTCGCTGCAGATGCTGCCGGCAAACGAGAACACAAGCGTCACCGCTGCCCAGCACCTCGTTACCCGCACCCTCATGCTGCAGCAGATGAAGGCCCAGCAGGAGGCTCCGGACGTAACCGACGCGCAGGTCGAAAAAGTGGTCGCCGAGATACGCAAGGACCTGCCCGGCTGCGCCGCCGCACACTGCGAGACCACCTCCGGATGGACTGTCTTCCTCGCCGCACGCGGCCTCGCGCCGGACGAGGTGAACGACAGCTGGCGGCAGCGTCTCGAGATCCTCGACTACCTCAACCTGCGCTTTCGCTCCGGCATCCGCATCCCGGCGGCTGACATCGAGAAGTACTACCAGACCAACATGGTCCCCGAGTTCGAGAAGAAGCACCAGAAGCCGCCTCCCGTCAAGGCATTGACCGAGCGCATCCGCGAGGTACTCTTGCAGCAGCAGGTGTCCAAGCAGATCGACGACTGGGAGGCGACGCTGCGGCAGGAAGGCAGCGTGCAGATCCTGGTCCCCGCCTACGGCCAAAGCGTCGACAACACCGATGACGATACGGGGAGTGGCGCATGAGCACGGGGCCAAACTTCGGCGGGTTAGGGCGCAGAAACGAGCCTGTGAGCGCGAAGCACACGGCGCGCCGCTTTTTGCTGGGCGCGCTCGTAGGCTTGCTGCTGCTCATCCCCATCGTGATCGGCTGCGTCTACTGGTACTCGACTACCCCCGGATTCGAGAAAAAGGTTCGCGGCATCCTCATCTCGACCCTCGAAGACTCAGTCGGTGGCCGCGTCGAGCTCGGCGCGGTCCACTGGAACCTCTGGCATCTCGACTTCGAGGTCGACAACCTCACCATCCACGGGCTCGAAGCAGCAAACGAGGTTCCCTACGCGCATCTCGACAAGCTGCATGTGCGGGTCAAGATCATCTCGCTCTTCCGCGCGAAGATCGGCCTCAACTATCTAGGCGTTGACCGCCCGATCGTCCACCTGATCGTCTACAAGGACGGCTCGACCAACCAGCCGGTGCCGCGCAAGAAGTCCGCCCCCAGCAACACGACTGACTCGATCAACCAGGTCTTCGATCTGGCGGTCGACCGCACCGAGATTAACAACGGCACCGCGCTCGTAAACCAGCAGGCGCTACCCTTTAGCCTGGCTGCGAACGCACTCGAGCTGGGCGTGAATTACGTACCGGCCCGCGACCATTACACCGGCACGCTCTCCATCTCGGACATCACCTTTCAGCGCGGCATCGCCGCAAAGATCCACTCCCGGCTCACCGTCAATCTCGACGCAGGCCGCAATGAGGCGAGCATCCCCTCACTCAACTTCTCGGCCGGCGCCTCTACGCTCGCCGCGCACGCCCGGGTCTCGAACTTCAACGACCCGCACTGGCAGATGAGCGCGAAAGGCACAGTCGACCTGCGCGAGGCCGAAGCCCTCGCCGCCGTCCCTGGCCTCGACCATGGCGTAGTCGAGCTCGACCTTACGGTCAACGGCACCAAGGCGCTCTTCACGGTAGACGGCGAAA
Source organism: uncultured Acidobacteriaceae bacterium (assembly GCA_964245415.1). Classification (GTDB taxonomy): domain Bacteria; phylum Acidobacteriota; class Terriglobia; order Terriglobales; family Acidobacteriaceae; genus EB88. Next base: position 1,950 of record CAXTMM010000038.1, read on the forward strand.
CGCGCCTCGGCGGCGTTACCTACGTCGCCTCTGGCGTCGCGCTGCGTGGCCTCAACGCCGCAACCAGGGTCCACATCACCCAGGACGAGCTCTCGCTCAATTACCTGGTCGCGCACCTGGCGCGCGGCGGCACTGTCGACGGCGAGGCCCACGTCTACAACTGGCTTTCCCCGGCCACCCCGCCCAGCTCGGCTCCAGTAACCTCGCCGCCAGCGCCCGGGACCAAGGCCGCGGCGATCGCCAGCACAGCCAGCCAGATCAACCAGGCCGCAGCCAACGCGACCGCAAACCCCCAGGCCAAGACCCAGCCCTCGCGCGGCGTAGTCAAGGCGCGGCTCAGCGGGTTTACGCTGCCGACGATCCTCTCGATCATCGCGCCTCCTAAGTTCCAGAACCTCGGCTTCGCGACCACCGCCTCAGGCGTAGTCGAGCTGAACTGGGTCGGCAATCCCAGCGACCTCGCCGCTGAGGCCCGCATCGCGCTCAACGCCCCGCCGCAGCCCGGCCACGGCGATGTGCCGGTCAACGGCGCCATCAACGTGCTCTACAACGGCCGCGAAAACAGCGTGCTCGTACGTCAACTGGACGCGCACACCCCAGGCACCCAGCTCCAGGTCTCAGGCGGAGTCGGCCTCGCCGCCGGCCGCGGTTCTTCGCTCAAGGCTTCAGTGAGCGTCTCTGACCTGGGCGAGTTCAACCGTGCCCTGATCGCCTTCGGCGTAGCTGCAAACGGCAAAAAAGGCGCGCAGGCCATCCCCGTCCAGCTCCACGGCCAAGCGCAGTTCACTGGCACCGTCACAGGCAATCTGGCCGCGCCCGATGTAAAAGGCCATCTGGCCATCAACAACTTCGACGTGCTGCTCAACCAGGCCTCCCCTGCCACAGCCAACGCGGCCCTGCGCGCCGCCGGCGGCTCAGCCAACGTAACCCAGGCCGCAAAGAACGCCAGCATGGCAAGCTGCAACGTGCCGGCCAACAGCGGCGGCGCGGTCATCACCTGCACTGACCCCTCAGGCCAGCAGGTCCCCATCCAGGTGGCGGCTACGCCAGTGCCGCCGCCGGGCAGCCTCGCCGCTACCTCGCCGCTCACCGTACCCGCCCCGGCAAGCAAACCGCCTGACGCCGGCACCACCGTCGCCGCCGCCGCTCCACAATCGCTCCACTTTGACTCGCTCTCGGCCGACGCCGAGTACTCGCCCGAGCAAATCTCGGTTGCAAGCGCCCTGCTCGTTCGCGGCAACACCAAGATCCGCGCCTCCGGGCAGCTCCAGGCCCACCATCTCAGCCGCCACCGCGTCGCCTTCGACGATCACTCCGCCATCACCGCCACCGCTAACATCGACAAGGCCGCCCTCACCGACCTGCTCGCCCTCGCCGGCCAGTCGCTCGCCGTCACCGGCACCCTCACCCTCCACACCCACGTCGGCGGCCCCCTCAACAACCTCAACGGCGGCGGCCACCTCAACATCGCAGGCGGCCAGATCTACGGC
>CAXTMM010000038.1:3449-22628 GCA_964245415.1 uncultured Acidobacteriaceae bacterium
AGGGTGGCCGCGGTCTCAGGGTCGCGGCCCAGCCAGGCGCTGGCCGCCGGCCACGACATCGGCGCCTCCAACCTCATCTTCCTCGAAAACGGCGGCAAGCTAACCGGGGATGGCGGCTTCAACCTGGCCTCGAACCAGTTTCACTTCAAGGCGCAGGGCTCAGGCTTTGACCTGGCCCACCTCAAGTCCCTCAAGACCGCCCCGCTGGTGATCGGCGGCCAGCTCAACTTCGCCGCGCAGGGGTCAGGCACCGCTGCCGCGCAGACGATCGAAGCCTCCGCCCACCTGGTCAATCTCTCGATCGCCAACCCGGCCGGCGCCGGCCCGGCATCCACCGGCGCCATCGACCTCACCGCCCACACCCAGGCCGGCAAGCTGCTGCTCGACGTCAACGCCCGGCTCAACGGCGCGACCGCGCAGGTCCACGGCGCCACCGTGCTCAGCGGCCAGTACCAGACCCAAACCAGGGTCACCCTCGCCAACCTGGACCTCAACCCCTACCTGCAGCTTTTCAACGTGCAGGGCGTCACCGGCCGCTCGGTGATCGCAGGCACCATCACCCTCGACGGCCCGCTGGGCACCACCAAGCAGCTCAGCGGCAACGTCCAGCTCTCCAGGCTCGAAGTCCTCGCGCAAGGCATCGCGCTCGGCACCGATGGCGGCCTCCACGCCACCCTGCGCCACGGCACCTTCACCCTCGACCCGGTTCACATCACGGGGGGTGGCTCAGACCTGCACGCCGGCGGCAGCGCGGATCTCTTCGGCACCGCCCGCGCCCTCGACGTCAAAGCCAACGGCGCGCTCGACCTCAGGATCGTCCACACCCTGGTCCCCGACGCAAGCGCCTCGGGCCTGGTCTCGCTTGACATGAACGTTGGCGGCACCATCGAGCGCCCCGATCTCGAGGGCAAGGTCACCTTCGCCAACGTGAACCTCGCCTACGCCGCGCTGCCCAACGGTCTCAGCTCCATGAACGGTTCGCTCGTCTTTGATCAAGGCCGGTTGCAGGTGCAGGACCTGACTGCGACCAGCGGCGGCGGCCAGCTCACCTTCGGCGGCTTTGTCGCCTACCAGCAGGGCGTCTATGCCGACCTGAACGTGACCGGCAAAACCGTCCGGGTACGCTACGCGGGCGGCATCAGCGTCCTCGTCGATACCAAGATCCGCCTCCAGGGCACCCTCGCCAACCTGCTGGTGAGCGGCGGCGTGACCATCAACCGTTTCTCCGTCGGCCCCAATCTCGACCTCTCTACCTTCAACTCGAATGGCATCTCCCCCCCGCCTGACCCGGACGCTTTCGGTAATAAAATCCGCCTCGACATCCGCATCAACTCCACCCCGCAGCTCGACATCAACAACAGCTACGCCAAACTCGCAGGCGACATCAACCTCAACATCCGCGGTACCGCCGCTGACCCGAGCGTGCTCGGCCACATCTCCCTCAGCGAGGGCGAAGCCACCTTTGCCGGCACCCACTACTCGCTCCAGCACGGCGACATCTACTTCACCAACCCGGTCCGCATTGAGCCCACTATCGACCTCGAGGCGACCGCGCACGTGGATAACTATGACGTGCTGATCGGGCTCCACGGCACCGCCGATAAACTCTCACCCAGCTTCCGCTCAGAGCCACCGCTCTCCGAGCAGGACATCTTCGCGCTGCTCTCGGTCGGCAAGACGCAGGAGGAGCAGCAGATCTACTCGCAACAGCAGACCCAGGCCGGCGTCAACTCGACCGAAGACTCGCTGCTCGGCGGCGCCCTGAATGCTACCCTGAGCTGCCGCATCAATAAGTTATTCGGCGGCGGCAGCGTCAAGATCGACCCGACCTTTGTCAGTGGTACGGGTAACTCGACCGCGCGCATCACCGTGCAACAGCAGGTCTCCAAGAGCGGAACGGTAACCTTTGCCACCAATATCAACTCGACCAATCAGCAGCTGATCCAGGGCCAGTTCAATCTCACCCCCCAGATTTCGCTGATCGCAGTGCGGGATGAGTCAGGCGTGTTCAGCGTGATACTCAAGCTCCACCAACGCTACCGTTAGATGGGCAACATATCGCCGCGGATCACTCTGCTCAAGCGCGCAACCTTCAGGGTGTATTTCGTGTCTTTAAAGCTGTAGGGCTTTGGCTCTAAAGCAAGCAAGCCGCAGGACGGCTTTGGAGGCACGCGATGTTTTCTCTCTCGAACAGTAACAAGACAAAGCTGCTACTTTTCCCCGCACTCGCCGTCACACTCCTTGCTGTACCGGCTGCCCGCCTGTCGGCGGCGCCCATGCCGGCGCAGAGTGAGCCGGCTGCAGACACCAAGCTGCAGGCTGATCTCGACAAGACGCTCAGCAAGAAACAATTCGCCAATGTGCACGGAACCGTGCAGAACAACATGGCCGTGCTCACCGGCACGGTCGATCTCTTTGAAGAAAAGGAAGACGCCGACAAGCGGGCTCATCACGTCAAGGGCATCAAGGGCGTTCAAAACGAGATCCAGGTCAACGCACCCGCTATCTCAGACGCTGAACTCGAGCAGAAGCTGGTCAAGGCTATCTCGTACGATCGCGTCGGCTACGGCACGACGCCTTTCAACGCGATTGCCGTCCAGGTGCAGAGCGGTGTGGTCACACTCGGCGGCCATGCCTACGGTCCAGTCGATGCCGATTCAGCCGTAGGTGTGGCGAGCAACACGAAGGGCGTCCGTGATGTGATCAACGAGATCCAGGTCGACCCGCTTTCGCCCATGGATGACCGCACGCGCATCCTGGCATTTCGCACCATTTACGGATTTCCGATGCTGAACAAGTACGCGATCGACCCCGCCAAGCCGATCCGCATCTCAGTGGTGAATGGGAATTTGACCCTCTATGGCGTCGTCGATTCGCAGGCCGACAAGGATGCCGCCGGCATTCGCGCGAACAGCGTGCCCGGTGTCTTCAAGGTGGTAAACAACTTGCAGGTGGCGAATCAGCCCGAGAGCAAGACTTAGTTCCTACTCACATCGCCACTGCCTCTGCTGGTATCTGCCTTTCGCGAAGGTAGAGCAGCAGGGGCAGCGCGGCGGACACACCAGCGCAGAGCATGGCAACAACGACAAGCGACATTTGACGCACAGAAGTAAGCGCCGAGCCCGCATCGATAGCGACCACACAAGCGGCAACAAGCAGGTCAAGCGCGAAAAGGTACTGATCCGATTCGCGAACAGCTCGCAACGAAAAGCTGCAGGTTGAGTGCATAGATGGCCGCCCAGGGAACAAAGGCGATCATCGGTACCGTAGCGCCAACGCCGGTGAGTAACGGATGACCGTTCTTTTGTCCGTGGCGCTATTCTGCACCCATCTGGTAGCTGCTCAATACAAATAGATCGCGCCAATGGTTAGTCTCGCGTCAACGCGTAACATAGGAGTTATGGCTTTTTTGCGCAGTGTGGGCACCACGCTCGAAATGATCAAGTGGGAGCATTCCATCTTCGCGCTCCCCTTTGCCTTGACCGCCGCAGTGCTGGCCGCGGGAGGCTGGCCGCGCCCATCGCAGCTGGTCTGGATCGTAGTCTGTATGGTGACCGCACGCTCAGCAGCGATGGCGTTCAATCGCTGGGTTGACGCAAGCCTCGACGCAGCCAATCCGCGTACCGCGACTCGCGCGATCCCCGCGGGCCTGCTTAGCCGGGGCTTCGTAGGTGGCTTTACTGTCGCCGCTGCGGCGCTTTTTCTGCTCGCCGCCGCCCAGCTCAATGCGCTCACTCTCCTGCTCGCCCCCGCCGCATTGGCAATCGTGCTCGCTTACTCCTATACCAAGCGTTTTACGCGCTGGTCGCACTTGTTTCTCGGCCTCGCACTCGGCGTTGCACCCTCGGCAGCGTGGATAGCCGTACGTGGCTCGCTTGACCCCCGTATCCTGGTGCTGACAGGCGCGGTGCTCTTCTGGGTTGCGGGCTTCGATGTTTACTATGCTTGCCAGGATGCCGAACACGACAAGAGGTCCGGGCTCAACAGCATTCCTGCGGCGCTCGGTATCCCCCGCGCATTCCTGCTGGCGCGGTTCATGCACTGGCCATGCTGGGCATGCTGGTGTGGCTGGTGCATCTGTTCGCACTCGGCGCTATCGCCGTTGCCGGCATCCTGCTGGTGGCCGCGCTCCTGCTCTATGAGCATGCCATCGTTTCGCCGACAAACCTGTCACGCATCAACGCAGCCTTTTTTTCAATGAACGGGGTAATCTCGATTGTCTTCTTTGTCGCGGTCGCCGGCGACGTGCTCACCCGCAGCGCTTTTCTCACGCGTAGCGTTCACCTGGCTTCGCAGTTGCGTTAGGCTGGCTGTTACGAAATGTAAGGCGATCGGGTAGCAATCGCCTTGTATTTAACAGCACCGGAAATCCCGGAAAGTTCTGCAACAGCTCTCATGCAACCAGCAGTTACCGGCCGCCTCTACAGCGCGGCACGGCGGCCGGTAATCAGCTGAATCACCAGCACAATGACGGCAAGCACAAGCAGAATATGAATGTATGCGCCAATCGCGTGAAAGCTCACCAATCCAACGAGCCAGAGCACAAGAAGAATCACAAAAATTGTCCACAACATGGGTTTGATCTCCTGGTAAATCTCGAGAGCTTCTACGATCAACTATGGTGCTTGGCCTGTGCTTTCGGTTGCGTGCCGGGCAAAGTTTGTCCTGGAATGCTGCAGTCCCGCGGGAGGCTCATGCAGGAGCTTGGCACTTGATCGTTAGAATGCGGAATCGGGTAAGCCAATGCAGATAGATCCGGAAGCTTCTACAGGCGCGATTCACAGAGTGGCGATCCAGGGCGAGCTCGGCTCCTTTAGCCATGAGGCTGCGCTCGCGCTCACGCCGCATGCCCGGATCGTGCCTTGCGCGCTTTCCGGCGAAGTGTTTCGTCGCCTGGCTGGAAGCGAGGTCGATACGGCGGTGGTCCCTATCGAGAATTCGCTGGCCGGCTCTGTGCTTGAGCACTATGACCTCCTGCTGACCCATGACGTGCGGATCGAGCAGGAGTACCTGCTGCGGGTGCGGCACAACCTGATCGCTCCGCCGGGAGCCTCGTTTGCGTCGCTGCGCGAGGTGTATTCGCATCCGATTGCGCTTGACCAGTGCCGCGGCTTTTTCACCCAGCATCCGGAGCTGCGGCCCACTCCGTTCTACGACACCGCCGGCAGTGTCAAGCACGTGCTCGCCGGGCGGCAGCGTGGTCCTGCTGCCTCCGGGGCCATTGCCAGCCGGCAGGCCGCGGCGCAGTATGGCGGTGTCCTGCTGGCGGAGGGGATTGAGGACAACCCGGAAAACTACACCCGGTTTTTCCTGGTCCGGCGATCCCCGTGGGCGTCACTGGAAGCGAGCCCGCCGCCCAACAAGGTCAGCCTCTGCTTCGCTGTGGAGAACCGCCCCGGCTCCCTGGTTGCGGCGCTCGAGGTCTTCGCCCGTCAGCAGACCAATCTCACCAAGCTTGAGTCGCGGCCGGTCCCTGGCACCCCCTGGCAGTACATCTTCTACGCCGATTACCAGATGGAGCAGCCTGAAAAGGCCGACGCCGCTCTGGCGGAGCTGGTTCAGCATTGCTCAATGATCAAGGAGCTGGGCCGCTACCGGGCCGCGGTCAGAGCCAGGGGTAGGCGCGACCGGCTCAAAAATCGCTGAGAGCGCCGCCCGCCGTTTGAACCACCCCTGCTCAGACCCGTTCTGGAACGCTGACTCTTTCGGAGGCCCCTCGGCTTGCCGGAGTCGGTACTCCAACAACATCCATGTAAGCCGGAGCGCAAGTATTTCCAAACTCAGCCGATGACAGCTTTGGATGAGGCAGGGATTGGGAGGGCAGACCGGCAAGTCTGCATCTTTCCCGAATCTGATGCGTCCAATGTGTTGGAATCTGACAAGGGAAGACTCAATGCCTAACGATTTTCTCAGCATCATCCGTCCCGCCGAAGCCCGCGAAGACCATCCTATCGCCCGGTCTCTGCCCGTGCTCCCGGTTCGCGACACCGTTCTGTTTCCCCACGCTGTGCTCCCGCTCACCGTCGGCCGCGAAGGCTCCATCCAGCTCATTCAGTCCCTCGGCGAAGAGAAGATGATCGTGGTAGTCGCCCAGCGTGACGCCCGCATCGACAATCCTCAGCCCACCGACCTGCATGCCTACGGCACGGTCGCGACCGTGCACAAGGTCGTCAAGATGCCCAACCAGAGCCTCTTCGTCTTTACCGAGGGCGCGCAAAGGGTCAAGCTGGGTGAGTTCAACCAGATTGAGCCGTTCATGACGGCGCAGGTCGAGGTGGTGGACGAGCCCCAGGCTCCGAAGGGACCGGAGACCGAAGCCCTGCAGCGCAACATCGTGCAGGAGTTCCAGCAGATCGTCGGCGCCTCGCCGACCCTTTCCGACGAGCTGCAGACCATCGCGGCGCAGATTGAAGACCCGGGCCGTCTGGTCGACTTTGTCTCGTCATCACTGCCCTTTCTTGCCACTTCCGACAAGCAGGAGCTGCTCGAAACAGCCGACGTGCAGAAGCGTCTGGAGCGCATCAACCGTCACCTGGCCAAGGAAGCCGAAGTTCAGCAGCTACGTAACAAGATCCAGTCCGAGGTCCAGGACCAGGTCCAGCAGTCCCAGCGCGACTACTACCTCCGCGAACAGCTCAAGGCCATCCAGAAAGAGCTGGGCGAGCAGGACGAAGGCCAGCGCGATATCGACGAGCTGCGCGTCAAGCTTGAAGCGGCGAACATGCCCACCGAGACCAAGAAAGAAGCCATGAAGGAGCTCGGCCGTCTCGCCCGGATGTCGCCCATGGCAGCTGACTACTCGCTCACCCGCAACTACATCGAGTGGCTGGCGGTGCTGCCGTGGTCTGTCTCAACCGGGACCCAGGTCGACATTCCAAAGGCGAAGGCTGTCCTGGATGAGGACCACTACGACCTTAGGAAGATCAAGGACCGCATTCTTGATTACCTCTCCGTGCGCCGGCTCAAACCGGACATGAAGGGCCCGATTCTCTGCTTCGTCGGGCCTCCGGGCGTCGGCAAGACCTCGCTCGGCCGCTCGATCGCCCGCTCCCTGGGCCGTAAGTTCCAGCGCATCTCGCTCGGCGGCATGCATGACGAGGCCGAGATCCGCGGCCACCGCCGCACCTACATCGGCGCGCTGCCAGGCCAGATCATGCAGAACATCCGCCGTGCCGGCTCGAATGATCCGGTCATCCTGCTGGACGAGATCGACAAGCTGGGCCGCGACTTCCGCGGCGACCCATCGGCGGCGCTGCTTGAAACCCTCGACCCGGAGCAGAACTCGACCTTCCGGGATAACTACCTCGACCAGCCGTTTGACCTCTCCAAGGTGCTCTTTATCTGCACCGCCAACCAGCTTGATACCATCCCCGAGCCGCTGCGCGATCGCATGGAGATCATCGAGCTGGCCGGGTACGCGGAGGAGGACAAGCGCCACATCGCCAACCGGTACCTGATTCCCCGGCAGATCGCCGAGAACGGGTTAACCCCGGAGCAGATCGAGATCCCCGAAGAGGCAGCCGGTTTTATCGTGCGCCACTACACCCGCGAGGCAGGCGTCCGCCGGCTCGAACAGCTGATCGGCACGGTCTGCCGCAAGCAGGCGCGGCGCATCGCCGAAGGCGCAACCGACAAACTGGTTGTAACAAAAGAGACGGTGATCGAATTCCTGGGCGGCATCAAGGTTCGCGTCGACACGGAGCTGGCCGAGCGCACGGCACGCCCCGGCGTGGCCGTGGGCCTGGCCTGGACCCCGGCCGGCGGCGATGTGCTGTTCATCGAAGCCAACCGGATGAAGGGCAAGGGCGGCTTCACCATGACCGGCCAGATCGGCCAGGTCATGCAGGAGTCAATGCAGGCAGCGCTCAGCTGGGTTCGCTCGAACGCGGTCTCGCTCGGCCTCCAGGAAGATTTCACCAAGGACATCGACCTGCACATCCACGTGCCTGCCGGCGCGATCCCGAAAGACGGCCCTTCAGCCGGTGTCACCATGGCAACTGCCTTGGTCTCGCTCCTGACCGACCGCCCTGTGCACCCGCTGATTGCGATGACCGGCGAGATCACCCTCAGCGGCAACGTGCTCCCGGTAGGCGGCATCAAGGAGAAGTTCCTGGCTGCCAAGCGCTCAGGAGTCCAGCAGGTCATCCTCCCGGCCGACGTCCGCCAGCAGGTCGAAGAAGACCTGACGGCCGACCAGGTCGAGGGCGTCATCGTCCACTACGCCAAGCGGATCGAAGACGTGCTCGCGGTAGCGCTCCCCGCCTCGATCACCGAGGTGCACGAGGATGAGCTCGTCCGCGAGGATGTGCTGGAGCACGTCGGCGTCTGATCTCGCTCAAAAGTCGCGAAGGTAATCAAAGGCCCGCTTCCCGGCGGGCCTTTTCTCTTGGCCTGTGAGAGGCTGTGGGCTAAAGTCATCGGCCGCCTCGCCATCCGGCGAAGCTTCTCTGCGTTTCATTTCGTCTCACCAGCATTGCCAGAAGCAGCGGAGCCCGATGCGAGCGACAGCATGAAGCGAATACCCCAGCGCCGGTCCCCCCCGAAGCCTTCGGCAAACGTGCGCCGATCCCGCTGGCCGCAAGGATGTGCCGGCCTGGTATGCGTTGTTCTGCCCGCGACACTCCTTGGTCAGGTCTCTGCGGGAAGCGGTGCGGCTGCGGTGTCCCTGGCCGCGAGCCTGCCGCCTGCGCCGCAAGCCTCGGCGCAGGCGCCCTTCGGTGGTCCGCTCGCCGGGTCCCAGGCGCGCGGCGCCATGAGCGGCACGGTGCTTGACGCCAACGGTGCGGTCGTTGCCGGAGCTGCGGTCACACTCGAAAACCTGGTTTCAGCCGAAAAAAGAATGGCCCTCTCTGACAGCTCAGGCTACTTCCGCTTTGCCGCGGTCACCCCGGGTGAGTTCAAGCTGACCATCACCGCAGCCGGGTTTGCCGGCTGGACCGAGACGGCCATCCCCATGCAGATGGGTGCGGATCTCGACCTGCCCGGCATCAGTCTCAAGGTAGCTTCCGCCACCACAGACGTGCTCGTCATCTTCTCCCAGCACGATCTTGCCACCGAGCAGGTCAGAATCGAGGAGAAGCAGCGGGTCCTCGGCGTCTTCCCCAACTTCTACGCCAGCTACGTATGGAACGCGGTGCCGCTCACGCCCCGGCAGAAGTTCCAGCTGGCCTGGCGCAGCTCGATCGATCCGGAGTCATTCGCAGCCAGCGCCGGCATCGCCGCAGTGCAGCAAGCCAGTGACTCCTTCGAAGGCTATGGCCAGGGTGTGGAAGGATATGCCAAGCGCTTCGGCGCCTCCTATGCTGACGGCTTTATCGGCACAATGATCGGCGGCGCTATTTTACCCACCCTCTTACACCAGGACCCGCGCTACTTCTACAAGGGCATAGGAACCGTCCGGCAGCGCGCGCTCTACGCGATAGCCACGGCGGTAATCGCAAAGGGCGATAACGGCCACTGGCAGCCGAACTACTCAAACGTTCTGGGCAACCTGGCCGCCGGCGGCATCTCGAACCTCTACTATCCCAAGGGCAACCGGACCGGTCTTTTGACGACCTTTGAAAACGCGGCAATCGGCACCGGCGCAAGCGCAGTCGGAGCCTTGATCCAGGAATTCCTGCTGCGGAAGATCACGCCCGGCAGCGCGGCGCACGACAAGCCGTAGAGAACCTCTCCTCGCGAGAGGTATATTTAATCAAGGAGTTTTGGATGCTTTCAGATCATCAGCAAGAGCAGGTATGGACAGGCTGGCTGGAATCTGAGATTCGTGCTGCCTACTTTGCTGATCTTGTTCAGCGTTTCCAGGGCGTGCAGAAAGCCCTGGTTGTTCTTAGCCTGTTTCTCTCCTCAGGCGCCACGATTACTCTGCTAACGACGATCGTTCCTCCACAACTCGGATGGGTTAAGCCTTTGCTGACGCTCCTGGCGGCGGCTATTAGTTTATGGTCGCTGGTCGCCAAATATGAGCGCAGTGCGACTGAGTGCGCCGATCTGCACTTCCGTTGGAACAAACTTGCAATGGCGTATGAGGATCTGTGGGGAAACATGTACGAGGACGAAGCAGCAGGCACCTTGAATCAGCTGCGCGAAGAGGACGCCAGCATCTCAAAGAGTAGTACTTCTATGCCCAGCTATGTAGGACTTCTCCGCAAAGCGCAGAAGAATATCTTGATGCACCACCAGCATCAACTAGCAGCATAGGAGAGCGGTTGAAAAAGGCCGGTGATACTCGCGCAGGCTATCCCCGTATTCCTGATCCCTTGCCGAGAAACCCCCTTCACCTCCTCCTCCATCGCCAAAACCCTCTAAGCAAAAATAGTCCTAAGCAAAAATAGTCCCTTTTTCCCAGATACGCTTAGGCCGAGGCGCGCCGCTCGCTCGCGTCCCCACGCGCGTGCCCACCCAACCGCACACTCACCAGCTTCGACACTCCCGGCTCCTGCATCGTGACGCCGTAAATCATATCCGCCGCGCTCATCATGCGCTTCGAGTGCGTCACCATAACAAACTGCGTATCCGCCGCCATCGAGCGAAGCATGTCAGCCAGCCGCCCCACGTTCGATTCATCCAGCGGCGCGTCCACTTCATCCAGCACACAAAACGGCGCAGGCTGAAATTCGAAAATTCCCATCAGCAGCGACAGCGCAGTCAGAGCCTTCTCCCCACCCGAGAGCAGAAAGACATTCTGCAGTTTCTTGCCAGGCGGCTGCGCGACAATATCGATGCCCGAGTCGGCAGAATTCTCCTCGTCGGTAAGCCGCATGGAAGCCTGCCCGCCACCAAAAAGCCGCCCAAAGGTTCGCTCGAAATGCTCATTGATCTTGCCAAAGGCATCGTCGAACTTGGTGCGCGAGATGGCGTCAAGCTCCTTGATCGTCGAGTGCGTATTCTCGATCGAATCGAGCAGGTCCTTGCGCTGGGTTTCAAGAAAGCCGTGGCGCTGCTCAGTCTCGCGAAACTCCTCGAGCGCCATCATGTTGACAGCGCCCATCGCCTCCATCTTGCCCTTCAGCTCGCGGCACGCCGCGTCTTCGGCAGCAAGCGCATCGCCTGTAATGCGCACCAATTCGATATCCTTTCGCAGCTCCCCAGCCTGTACCCCCAGGTCACTCACCGCAGCCTCAGCGATGTGGTCGAGTTCAGCTGCAAGCCGCGCGGCAGCAGTCGAGCGTTGCGCGCGTATCTCCCGCTCCCGCTCACCCTCAGCGCGCTTTGCCCTCAGCTCGGCCTCAAGCGCAACGAGGCGCGCACGCAGCCTTTTGGCCTCTTCGCTCAAGGTCGCGCCCAGCTGCTGCGCCTCATCGCGAATCTGTTTCAACTCAGCCTGGCGCACGGCGAGCTGCCCATTTTCCCCCTGCCTCTGCACCTGCTCGGCGGCCGCGGCGGCCAGCTGCTGGTCCAGCTGCCCAACCCGCCGCTCCAGCTCGCCAAACATCCGGTCAATCCGGCCGAAGGTCTGCTCCGCCCCACGCCGCCGCTCTTCCAGCCCCGCCAACTCGGCCGAGATAGCCGCCGCCGCCTGCTGCGCGTGCTCCCGCGTGGTACGCACCTGCGCAAGCCTAAGCTGCAGCTCGGCCAGGCTGGCCTCAGCCGTAGCATGCTGGGCTTCAAGCGCAGCTGCCTCCTCGCGTTTGCGGCTAATGAGCCCAGCCCGTTCCTCGCGCTGCGTGCGATTGCGCTCGGTCTGCAGCGTCCAGTCCTCAAGCCGGCGCTCCAGCCTCTGCGTCTCGTTGGTCAACTGCCGCAGCGCCGCGCTCTGGTTGGCACTCTCGCGTTCCGCATGGCGCCGTTCTTCTGTCTTCGCATCAATCTGCCGGGTCAAATCCTGCAACTCATGGTGCAGTGCCGCCGCCGCAATCTCCGTTTGCGCCACTTCGGCTTCTACCTTGTCGAGCTTGCCCTGCGCCTCCCGTAGCTCGCGCTTCAACGCGAGCGGGCCCTCGGCCCGCGGTTTCCCACCAGTCACTGTTACATTATGAAAACACTCGCCCGACGGCGCCAGAAAAAACGCATCCGGATTTTCGAGCGCGAGCGTCCGCGCAGTCTCCAAGTCGGGCGTCACATACCCATCGCGCAGCTTCGGCAAAATCACTTCTAGCGATTTCCCAAAGCCGTCCAGCACGCGAATGCAGTCCTTCAAGCCAACCACACCCTGCTTCTGCCCGTGCGCCGCGCCCTCCCCTGCCGCAAACGAAAACTTCGCCTGCGCATCGTCCGGATGCACCAGAAAAGTAGCCCGGCCATCCACATCGCCCTTCAGCAGCCGCATGCCTTCGTGCGCCGCGTCCCAGCTCTTCACCACGATGTAATTCAGCTCATCGCGCAAAAACTCGTCGACCACGCTCTCATACTGCTCGCCAACCTCAAGAAAATCCGCCAGCGTTCCAACCGGCTTCATGCTCCCGCCGAGCGAGTTCGCGCGAAACAACTTCCGCACCGTGTCCGTCGAGTAGCTGTGCTCGCGCAGCAGCGCATCAAGCGAGTTCCGCCGCCCGGTGAGCGAAGCCTTCTCCGAGCGCAGCTGGTCGCCCCGCCGCCGCGTCTCCAGCTCATGTGTGCGCTTCACTGTTACAGATGCGCGCAGCTCGCCAATCTCGCCCTCAAGCCGCTTGAGCAAGTCGCTGGCCGACTCAAACTGCAGCGACACCTGCCCCCGCTCCACCCCGAGCGCCTCCAGGTCACGCCTCGCGGTCGACGCTTCGCTCGCCAGCCGGTCAGCATCCCGCTCGAGCAAGGCCAGCGACTCCTCGGCCTGCGCCGTCTGGTTGCGAGCCTGCCCGGCCTGCGAAAGCAGGTGCATCACCTGCCGCCGCGCCGCCTCAATCGTCTGCTCGGCCGCCCCTACCTGCACCCCTGCCTCGCGCGCGGCCGCCTGCGTCGCCGCGGCCTTCTCGCGAAACCCGGCAGCCTCGCTCGCCGCCGTCGCCAGAAAACTCCGATGCTGCTCCCGCTCCACCGTCAGCGCGTCCAGCTGCTCACGCGACTGCTCCCGCTCAGCCGTCCCCGCAGCAGTCCGCGCGCCGAGGTCAGCAATGCGCTCTTCGTTCGAGTGTTGCCGGGTGCGCGCGCGTTCGAGCTCAACCGCGCTCTCATTCGCGCTCGCCGAAGTAGCCCGCGCCTGCCCATCAATCTCGTAGCCACGCCCCTGCCCCGCCGAGTACTCCGCCTGCAATCCCTCCAGCTCGCCCCCGCGCGCATCTATGGTCCGGGTAAGCGCATCCATCTCGGCCTCGAGCGCTGCCTGCTCCGCGTCCATCTGCCCAATGCGGCTTGCCAGCACCACCCGCAGCCGCGTGCGCAACTCGTCCCGCAACGCACCATAGCGCTCCGCCTTGGCGGCCTGCCTTTTGAGCGAGCCCATCTGCCGGGTCACTTCTTCAAAGATGTCGTTCACCCGCGCCAGGTTCTGCTTGGCCTGCTCGAGCCGCAGCTCGGCCAGCCGCTTCTTGGTTTTGAAGCGCGTAATGCCGGCCGCTTCCTCGATAATCGCGCGCCGGTCATGAGGCTTTGAGCTAAGCAGCTGCCCAATCCGCTCCTGCCCGATGATCGCGTACGACTCAGGCCCCAGCCCGGTCCCCATAAAGATGTCGCGAATATCAGACAGCCGGCAAAGCTTCCCATTCAGCAGGTACTCCGAGTCACCGGACCGAAACAGCCGTCGCGTCACAACAATCTCGCCGTGCTGCGGAGTCTTATGAAACTTGCGCCGCCGTATGCGCAGGACAACGGCGTTGTCCACACCCGAGGTCGCGCCCTCGCTCACAGCTTCACCAGCCTCCTCACCCATCATTTGCCCCGGCTGCGACTCGGCGATAATCTGCTCCACCTCTTCGGCTCGCTCGGCGCGCAGCTTCTCTTCATCCCAGTCGCCGCCGATCACCACATCCGGCTCCGCCTGCCCCTCTACGAGCAGCGGGCCCGCGCCGTAAACCTCCGGATCCACCAGCGTGATCGAAACCTCAGCCATCCCCAGGGCCCGCCGCTCCCGGGTTCCCGCAAAAATCACATCCTCCATCTTGCCGCCGCGCAGGCTCTTGGCGCTCTGCTCACCCAGCACCCAGCTCACCCCATCGAGAATGTTCGATTTGCCGCAGCCATTCGGTCCCACGACAACCGCGATCCCGTTCCCCGGTAGCGCGACCTCGGTCTTGTCGCAGAACGACTTGAAGCCGAGGATCTGGATCTTCTTGAGCTTGAGCAACTTGAGCTTCCCTCCCTATCCGCAGATGGTCCCTGGGGCCAACTCTAAGCGCCTGTGTGGATGGAATCAACATCACCGGCGTCGCCCCAATGTGGATAAGGCGCTTAAAACCCCGGGTCTCCACACACAGGCGGCCGTTCTGGAGAGTCAAAAAGGCCTCGGCCGCGTAGGTGACCAGCTCGGGAGTCTTTGTAAGAGCGCTTCATCGCAGTGCTCCGTGCAGTACTCGCACCAGATCGAAAACGAAATCGCAGCCTCCGTCTCAAAGGAACCGCAAAGCTGCATCAAAAAGTCATCATGCCCGGGACGTTGATTGCCGAAAAAGCGCTGAGCCCCGGCAAAGCGCAAGTGTGGATTCGAGGAATGGAGTATCGCAGCATCGCTAGGAGGCTCGCGCTGCTGGCGCTGTACGTATTGGCCGCTACACAGTTCGTGGGAGCCTATCTTTTTCTCGAGTTCCCCTACGTCGATGTCTACCGCTTCGAGCACGGTTATGAGCGCCTGCCCTTCCAGACGCGTCTGCTGACCGCCCCGCTCTATCGTTGGGCAGACAGCAGTTCGATGGTGATTCGCTACGCCGGCAGACTCTCCCGCAATAATTACTTTTTCCCCTTTGGCATCGGGGCGGCCGAGGTCGTTGAGTTCTTCGTCGATATCGCCTGCGTGCTCTTCGCCGGCTGGGTGGCGACGCAGATCTACCGGGCTGCCACCCGGCGGCGCCTGCTGGAGCCGCTTGTCTTTCCCCTCTTTCTCGGGCTTTGCGTGGTGACCTACATCCTGCACACCGTGCAGAACTTCCGCTACGTGTATGACATGCCGACCCTCGCGTTTTTCGCGGCCGGGCTCTACCTGATCTACTTCCGCAAGCCGGTACTTTGGTTTATGGCGTTGTTTGCCGTGGCTACCCTCAACCGCGAAACCACCTTGTTCCTGCTACCCCTGTATGCTCTCTCGCAGGCTTCCCGCCCGGATGCAGGTCAAAAACCAGGTAAGCTCCGCTGGCAGGCGTTACTGGCCCCTTCGACGATTTCAGTAGTGGCTCCCCTGGCACTCTACTGGTTGGTGTGGCACCACGTGGTCTTCAGTATCTTCGCCCGCAATGCTTCGGAGTACTACGCGCGGGTGCCCTACAACCTGCACTTCTTCACCCATCTGCGCTACTATCCGCAGCTGCTCAGCTGTATGGGCTTTCTGCTGCCGTTTCTGTTCACCGGCCGCCGCTTTGTCCGCGATCGTCAACTGCGTGCATGGCTTTGGTGTATCCCTCCGTGGTACGCGTTCATGATGGTATGGGGCGTCATTCTTGAGACCCGCATCTTCGGCGAGCTGCTGCCGTTTGTAACCGCGTATACAGCAATCATGGCCGAGGAGTGGCTCGCGGCGCGCATGCTCAGACTGGCCGTCCCGGCTGCGATGGATGAAATGGAAGAGCGAACACTGGCAAAGCGATTCGCAGCCTAGCTTGCTACGGCTTTTGGGTTGGCCGCAGCAGAACCTCGCTCACAAACGATTGCGGCGCCTGAAGCACCAGCATCTCGACAATCCGGGCGACGTCAGCCGGTTGGATCTTGCGGGCGGCCTTGGCCTGGTCTTCTGATCCGGCTCCCCCGAAATCCGTGTTGACCGAGCCCGGCGCAACCACCGAAACCCTGACCCCATACGGCCGCAGCTCCTCAGCAACTGCATACGTCAGCCCGTTCAGCCCCCACTTGGAGGCCGAGTAAGCCGCGCCGTTCGGCAGGGGATTGCGCCCGGCAAGCGAGCTGATGTTGACGATGTGGCCCCCCTTGGCCTCGATCATCATGGGCGCGAACGCGCGGATCAGCAGGTACGGCGCCTGCAGGTTCGTCTCAAAGGTGGCCTGCCAGTCCTCGAGCGCCATCTCGTGCAGGGCTTTGCCGCCACCGGTGGCCACGCCTGCGTTGTTCACCAGGATGTCGCAACGGCCATGCTGCCGGCGCACCTGCGCCCCGAGGGCTTCAATCTGCTCCGGCGACCGCAGGTCGACGGCTGCGATCTCTGCCTCGCCGCTGGCGTCGTGGATCAGGCGCTGCACTTGGCTTAACTTCGCGCTGTCGCGGGCAACCAGCACCACATGTGCGCCCAGCGCTGCGAGTGTGTGGCTTACGGCGGCGCCAATGCCGCGCGCGGCGCCAGTAACCACTGCTACCTGCCCTGCCAGAGTTGCCATATATCAGTCCAGATGCGAGTACCCGCTGCCCCGTTTGCTGCCAGTGCCTGTTTCACCAAGGCAGCCGCAACGGCATACCATCTTCGCGCATCACAACGCGCGTGATGCACGTATGGTCTTTTGAGGACACAGGACTTGCCAGGCAGCTGATAAGGACAACAGGGACGTGCGCTTGGCGGCTCTACTGCAAAGCCGGTTTCTCGTCATGCCGATTGTGGGTTATAAGAGAGAAGACACGCAGGTAGGAATCTCAACTGGAGATAGCCTTGCCCCCGGATCTCTGCCGTCCCGTACCCTTTTTTGGATTTCCGATTCTCTAGGAGCGTTGCATGAAGAAGGTTGTTCTCCTCTCTCTGCTGGCATTTGCGAGCAGCACTCTTGCCACTCTGCCTGCCGCCTATGGCCAGGACGCGACCGCCGCGGGCTCACAGATCACTATCAAGGATCCAGCCGAGTACAACGCGTATACCAATGCAGTAGGCCAGTCTGCGCCTGCCGCCAAGGCCCAGGCGATTGAAGCTTTCCTCACCCAGTATCCGAGCACGGTCGTCAAGCGCGACATGCTGGAGCTGCTGGTGGGCGCCTACCAGCAAGCCAACGATACCCCCAAGACGCTCGACGCCTCCAAGCGCCTCCTCCAGGTGGATCCCACCAACCTGCGCGCGCTTACCTTTATCGTCTACGTCGAAAAGTCGCAGGCCCAAGGTGATCAGGCCAAACTCGATGACGCCGCTTCGCTCGCCCAAAAGGGCCTTACCTCGACCAAGCCGACGAGCATGAGCGACGCCGACTACCAGAAGCTTGAGGGCATCGCCAAGCCCATCTTTGAAAGCGCGATCGGCGCTGACGACGTAGCCAAGAAGGACTACAAGGGTGCGGTCGATGCCTACCAGGCTGAACTGAAGAGCTACACCGATCCCGCCCAGACCCAGACCTCAACCGGCCTGGTCGATACCTACTACCTGGGCCAGGCCTACCTGCAGGAAGATCCGAAGGATCTCGTAAACGCAATTTGGTACCTGACCCGTGCCGCGCAGTTCGCCCAGGGCCAGTACAAAGATCAGATCGAGAAGGCCGCCGAGTACTGGTACAACAAGTACCACGGTGGCATGGACGGCTTCGACGGGATCAAGACCCTGGCCGCGGCGAACGTAATGCCGCCCGACACCTACAAACCGGTCGCTGCACCGCCACCCCCCTCGCCACAGGATCTCGCCCATACGGCCGTCACCACCACGCCTGACCTGACCAAAATGGCGCTCGCTGACAAGGAGTTTGTGCTGGCCAACGGCAGCACAGAGGACGCCGAGAAGGTATGGGCTGTGCTGAAGGGGCAGACCTTCGCGATCCCCGGCAAGGTAGTTGTGGCCGTGGCCGACGGTACCTCGGTCCAGCTGGCGGTCTCGGAGGACTCACAGCAGTCCAACAAGGCCGACTTCACCATCAACATGAAGACGCCTTTGACCACCCCGCCCGCCGTAGGCGCCATGGTCACCTACAACGCTACTTTTGACTCCTACACCCAGAACCCGGCCATGATCATCCTCAAGGACGGCGAGGCGAAGGAAGCTCCCAAGAAGGCTGCTCCGGTGCGTCGTCGGCCGGCGCACTAAAACGCTCCTTTCCCAAAACGAACCTGCAAAAACAGAAAGGGGCAGCCTGCAGAGGCTGCCCTTCTCATTTGGTGGATGCTACCCTGAAAGCGATGAAGCCTTTCTGCCGATTCTTTGCCGTCCCTGTTTTCTCGCTGCTTGCGCTGGGTGCCAGTGCACAGACAGCTCAGCCACAGGCAGCGGAACCGGGTACAGGCAGCTCCCAGGTAAAACCCGCCAGCGCCGCGTCGCAGACTGAGCCCGCGCCAAATCTGCGGACCGACTCGATGCCGCACACCAACCAGGATGCTTCCACCGACTCAGGCCCTGCGCCCGAGACCCTGGGGATGGATGCGACTCCCATGATGGATATGGGCCTGGACTGGAGCCTGCCCCAGACCAGCACCGAGCCTGCAGTGCTGAAGAGGATTGTGACTTCCAAGAAGGGTCAGGTCTCCCTGGTCGAGGTGCAGACCCTGCCCGTGGTACCGTTGCCGGTCATCAATCCGCCGCTCCCGCCAACGGTGGCCATCCCGAACGTCCCGCAGCCCCCGGTCGCTCTCATGCCGACCCCGCAGGATCCGCTCTCCGGCATTGCCCAGTAAGCTCAGTGGCTGGCGTGCGTTTTGTCCGGCGCCCAGCAGGTTGTTTCCAGCGGACACTCAGCACAGCGCGGCTTGCGTGCAATGCAGATCCGCCGCCCGTGATGGATCAACTCATGCGAGAAAGCGATCCAGCGGTCGCGCGGAACGCGCTTCATCAGGTCGAGCTCGATCTTCTTCGGGTCGTCGTGCTTGGTAAGTCCGAGGCGCTTGGAAAGCCTGTGTACGTGAGTATCGACGACCACGCCCTCTGCCAGCCCATAAGCCACACCTAAGACCACATTCGCGGTCTTGCGAGCGGCGCCGGGTACGGTGATAAGCTCGGCAACCGTGCGCGGCACCTCGTCATGGAAGCGCTCATGAATCGCCTGCGCGGCTCCCCGGATCGACTTGGCCTTGCTCCGATAGAACCCGGTCCTGCGAATCAGTGCCTCAAGCGCTGCCGTCGGCGCGGCCGCCATGGTCGCTGGCGTTGGATAGGCGGCAAAGAGCGCCGGAGTCGCCAGGTTCACGCCGGCATCGGTAGTCTGCGCGGAGAGGATCGTGGCAATGAGCAGCTCAAAGGGCGAGCTGTGATCAAGCGCGCACTCGGCG
>CAXTMM010000039.1:0-22233 GCA_964245415.1 uncultured Acidobacteriaceae bacterium
GCACCGCCTCCCGAACCTTCACTCAGTCAGCTCTCGGCCGGTGCCGGGGCCGACACCCGGGAACGGGCCGCGATGAGCGAGCAGATACACGAGCAGGAGCTGCGGCTGAGCAAGATCAAGCACCCGCTCAACGACGAGGATGAGGTGATCGCCAAGCAGGTGGAGGTCTTTCTCACCAAGGCGCGGCAGGCGGTGGCAGAGAATGACCTGGATGGGGCGCAGACGCTCACGACCAAGGCCAAAGTGCTGCTGGACGAGCTGACGCACTCCTGATCCTGCTTCACGGCTCTTCAGCTGGCATTCATCCGTATAAGCGCATACTAAGTCTGCAGCAGGCAGCTCTTTCGCGGCCTGGGGCGAATTCAACCGGAGTCATACCTTTGCGTTCTTTTAGCTCGATTGCTGTGCTCTGTGCGCTTGCTCTGCCATTTGCCGCGGTGAAGGCGACAGCAGAGGGTCCCTACCATGTGGAGGCACGATGGAAGGTGGGCGGCGAAGGTGGGTGGGACTACCTGGCCGTCGACTCCCCGGCGCATCACTTGTACCTGACACATGGCACACGCGTGGATGTGCTAGATACAGCCACGGGCAAGGTCGTCGGCAGCATGACTGGATTGAGCGGGACGCATGGCGTAGCGTTCGATGCGACAGGCGCGTACGGATATGTCAGCGATGGACGCGCCAATGCTGTCGTTGTGTTTGATCGCCACACGCTCCAGAAGGTGCAATCGATCCCAGCGGGAACCAATCCTGACGGCATCGCTTATGAGCCGGTGACGAAAACAGTCTGGGCGTTTAACGGTCGCAGCAATAATGCCACTGTGATCGATACAAGTACGCAGAAGGTAGTCGCCACCATCGCGCTGCCGGGCAAGCCTGAGTTTCCTGTTGCGGATGGCAAAGGTCTTGTGTACGCGAATATCGAGGACAAGAACGAGATCGTGCGGCTCGACGCGGCGTCGAAGACCCTGACGGCGACGTGGCCTCTGACGAACTGCGAGTCGCCTTCAGGCTTGGCGATCGATCGCGCCAAAGGTCATCTGTTCCCCGTGTGAGATGGCGGCAGGATTGACGTTGTCGATACGAGCACAGGCAAGACTGTGGCCAACCCAAGCATTGGCGAGGGGCCGGATGCGGCAGCATTCGACCCGGCGCACCAGCTTGCCTTTTCCTCAAACGGCGGGGATGGCACATTGAGCGTGATCGATACTTCCGGCGCGGACTACAAGACGATCGAGAGCGTACCTACCGAGAAAGGCGCACGCACCATGGCTTACGATCCATCAAACGATAAGGTCTATGTGGTGACGGCGCAGTTTGGACCTCGAGCCGCCGCTACGCCTGAGAACCCGCGGCCACGTCCCTCGATTGTGCCTGACAGCTTTTTCGTGCTCGTGTTGTCGCGGTAGGTTTGTCTAGGAGTCGTTGATGAGTAAGTGCACGCATCTGGATCAGGTTCGCGATCTAAAACAGGGCACCGCCGGGTGCGCCGCGTGCCTGTTCTCCGGTGATCGATGGGTGCACCTGAGGATGTGCATGGAGTGCGGCCACCTGGGTTGCTGCGACAGCTCAAAGAACAAGCATGCCAGCAAACATTTTCAGGAGACCCACCACCCAATCATGCGCTCAGCAGAAGCAGGTGAGACATGGGGCTGGTGCTATGTCGATGAGGTGGAGCTGGAGTTTTAATATAGGTTCGTTGTTGCGCGTGGTTGGACGCTCGATCGCGACATCATTTATTCCATAAGAGGCGAGTGCGCTGGCGACGGCGAGCGAAAAGGCTTCCTTGAGCAGGATGTATCGCTTACGCCAGTCGGAGTAGCCAAATGCACGCTCTGGTCGAGCAATCGCGCGCGTGGGGCCACCGCCGTGATCGTCCACGCCGGAGAGGTGGGAGAGCGCATTACTTCGATGATGCGCGTTTCTCCGGGCCTACTTCCTCTGCTCCGCCGCTATCACACTGATGACACCTACGCCGGAGGTTTCAAAATGAGTGACGCGATGGTGCGTGCCGTGGCTCATCAAGACGGCCTTGCGCAACCTCTGGATCAGCGCGCCGGACTCTTCGGTAAACCATCGATCGTTGGCCTGGTCCCAGTCCGCTACCAGGTTGTAGGTGACCTCGCACTTGGGGCAGGCGAGCGGCGGCTCAAGCCAGCGATGGAATGCGCCGCCGGGGAGTTTGCCGACCGGCTCTGAGCCGGAACGAATCGCAGCTATTTTCAGGTGCATATCTCTGCTAGGCTAACAGCTTCCGGCACGCCGAGTTGCGACTACAAACAAGCCCTCCAAGGACACTGATGTCATCCTCACGTAGAACATTTCTGACAAACAGTTCGCTCGCCCTGCTGGGTACGGCAATCCCTTCGCCCGCGCAAAGTGGCTCTTCGCAGACCGCTCCGCCGCCGGGCGCGCCACCGGCGTTTGGCACCTCGCAGCCGATGGGGCCGCAGGTTTCCTCTGCGACTTTCGCCGAAGCAGAAAAGTTAATCCAAATCTCGATGACGCCGGCCGATAGCGAGCAGGCGGCGAACAACTGGCGTGTTTCAATGGCTCCCCTCTATGAGCGTCGCACCGGCCCGCGCAAGGTGGACATCGAGTCCTCAATTGCCCCTGCGACCCAGTGGAATCCTGTGCTCCCAGGGTCGAGCGCTGGACCTGCATCGAATACGTTCGTCCGCAGCGCGCATGATCCAGGCCCGCTACCCGCGAGTGCAAGCGAGATTGCATTCGCGCCGGTCACGGAACTTTCGCGATGGATCGAGAGCCGTAAGCTTACCTCTGAACGACTCACCGGCATCTATCTCGACCGGCTAACGCGTTACGATCCAAAGCTGCATTGCGTGATCACGCTGACAGGTGAGCACGCTATGGAGCAGGCGCGGCGCGCTGATGCCGAGATTGCTGCCGGGCACTATCGCGGTCCGCTGCACGGGATTCCATGGGGCGCGAAGGACCTGCTCGACACCGCCAACATACCGACTACCTATGGCGCTGAGCCGTATCGCAACCGGGTCCCGAAGATCAACGCGACGGTGGTAGATCGGCTCGATGCAGCCGGCGCCGTGCTGGTCGCAAAGCTGAGCCTTGGGGCGCTGGCGCTGAACGATATTTGGTTTGGCGGCCAGACAAAAAACCCCTGGCTGCTCGAAGAAGGCTCATCTGGCTCAAGCGCGGGCCCGGGCGCCGCGACCGCAGCTGGCTTGGTCGGATTTGCAATCGGCAGTGAAACAGGCGGCAGCATTGTGAGCCCGTCCATGCGCTGCGGCGTGGAAGGCCTGCGCCCCACGTTTGGCCGCGTGCCCCGTACCGGCGCGATGACGCTCTGCTGGTCGCTTGACAAGCTGGGGCCGATGGCGCGGAGCGTTGAAGATACGATGCTTGTGCTGGCCGCCATTACGGGGCCTGACGCGGGTGACATCGCGAGCCTACCGAGCAGGCTCAGCTTTGACGCGAACGCGAGCATGCCAGGCTTGCGCGTCGGCTACTTTCCTGCATGGATGAACGAGAGCCCGGCCACCGAGGTTGATCGCGCGGCGCTGGCTACTGTCAAGAAACTCGGAATGGTGCCGGTCGCAGTTACAATTCCGGACTGGCCGTATGATTCGCTGAACCTGATTTTGTTTGCCGAGGGTGCGGCTGCGTTTGAAGAGCTGACACTGAGCCACAAGGTAGACCAATTGAAAGCGCAGGTGCCGGATGCGTGGCCGAACAGCTTTCGCCAGGCGCGCTTTCTTTCAGCGGTCGACTTTGTACAGGCGGACCGCTTGCGACGCAAAGTCGCGCAGCAGATGGCGCGAGTCTTCTCCGAGGTAGACCTGCTCCTGGTGCCTTCCCTGCGTGACGAGATGCTGGTCATCACAAACTTTACCGGCCAGCCGTCTCTCACGCTGCGTGCCGGCTTTGTCGAGGTGGCAAAGGCGCGTAGCGACTGGGCGCCCGACCCTGCGCACCCCTTGCCGCGCTTTTCTCCGCCGCGCCGCGTGCCGCATGGCGTCACACTCATCGGCAGACTCTTTGAGGAGGGTACCGTGGCTCAAGCTGGTATCGCGCTTGAGCGAGCCTTTGCTGTTGCCGGCGAGCGGCCGCCTGGGTTTTGACTTGCTCTCCATCAACAAACCTACTTGCCAACCCTGTCGGGTATGCAGGTAAAGTGTAGTCGTGCTGACACGAAGGAATTCCCTGCTGTCAATTATGGGCCTGCTGCTTAGCGTGGTGGTGGTCCCATGCTCCGCTGCTCAAGAAGCTCGCAGGACCGTGCCCGGCAACGGCCCTGACGATTTACCGCAAACTACCTTTCTTGCGCACCACCTTGGAACCGACCACGCAGAGGGCATTACCACGCTCGACATGAACAGCGACGGACGTCCAGATCTCCTGAGCGGCGCTTACTGGTATGAGAATCCAGGACCGGCCGGGGGCGAGTGGACGCGCCACCAGTACCGCACGGTTGGCACCAAAAACGAATTTGTTTCCGATTGCGGCGAGTGGACGATCGACGTGAATCACGATGGTGCGCCCGATGTGGTGACAGCCGGCTGGATGGTCAATGGACTGTGGTGGTATGAGAACCCGAAGCAGCCTGGCGCGACGTGGCAGCGCCACTTGATCGCCGATAGTTATGATACCGAGGGCGGCGCGATGGCCGATATCAACGGCGATGGCAAGCCGGATATCATTGTGGCTCACTATAACCACTCAGGGATTCTATGGGTGGATTTTTCCGGTGCGCAGCCCAAGGTTCACCATGTAGGCGATAAGTCGCAGGATGGACACGGGATTGGGATTGCGGATATAGACGGCGATGGTAAGGCCGATATACTTACGCCTTTCGGCTGGTTCAAGAATATTGATGCGGAGCACGATAAGTGGGAGTGGCACGGCGATTGGCAGTTAGGCGATTCGGGCTTTCCTATCATCGGCTACGACGTGAACAAGGACGGCAAGACTGATGTTATCTATGGCCAGG
This sequence comes from uncultured Acidobacteriaceae bacterium, assembly GCA_964245415.1. Taxonomy (GTDB): domain Bacteria; phylum Acidobacteriota; class Terriglobia; order Terriglobales; family Acidobacteriaceae; genus EB88. Next base: position 4,970 of record CAXTMM010000039.1, read on the forward strand.
GGCACAGTTACGGGCTTTACTGGCTTGAGCAGCAGGGCACGGGCGCGACAAGGCACTGGTTCAAGCACGTGATCGATGAGTCTTACTCGCAGATACACGCACTTAGGTTGGTCGACATAGACGGTGACGGTGAGCCGGAGCTCTTAGCCGGCAAGCGCTACCGCGGACATGCCGGCAACGATCCCGGCTCCTATGATCCGCTGGTGGTCTACTATTACAAGTTTGACCGCAGCACCGCGCGCTTCACACGCTATCCTGTCTCTGTAAATGCTGCGGCAGGGGCAGGTACGCAGTTTGTCGTAGAAGATTTGGATGGTGATGGCGATGTGGATGTAGCAACAGCTGGGAAAACGGGTGTGACTTTTTTTGAAGATCTTAAGATCAACCATGTACCTAGAGAGACACGTGAGAAGCAGTTGCTGCTCGAGAAGCTTTGGCCTTTTCCAGGCGAGGGTGTTGTGGTCGAGCAGGAAGACGGGCCGCCCCACCAGTAGCCGAACTTAGCATGGCAGGATGTAAGGAAGAGCATGCAGACCGTGAATCGCAGAACTTTTCTCAAGGCAGCCACCCTCTCGACGGCTGCTTCTCTGGTTGGATCAAGCCTGACCATGCTACGCGCTGAACAGTCCGAGTCTGCGCACACAATTGCCAAGAACGACCACCTGCAGATCGCGCTCATAGGTGCCGGCAGCCAAGGGCAAAGCGACACCAGGTTTGCACTGCAGGTGCCGGGCACTAAGCTGCTCGCGGTTGCGGATTGTTACCAGGGCCGCCTTGAGCGTAGCAAGGAGCTATGGGGCAGCGACCTGATGACCACGCGCGACTATCAGGAGATACTCGCGCGTAAGGACATAGACGCGGTTATCGTGGCCACACCCGACCATTGGCATAAGCAAGCCTCGATCGATGCCATGCGCGCAGGTAAGGATGTGTACTGCGAAAAGCCGATGATCCACCTGTACGCTGATGGCCCTGAAATGATCAGGACCTCGCACGAGACAATGCGCATTCTGCAAGTCGGCAGCCAGCGTGTTAGTTCCATCGTTTATGCCAAGGCCAAGGAGTTGCTCGCAGCCGGCGCCATCGGACAGCTGAACTTAGTCACTGCTCGATGGGATCGTAATTCGTCCGTAGGAGCATGGAACTATACGGTGCCGTTGGATGCGAGCCCGGAGACATGTGACTGGCCGCGCTTTCTTGGCACCGCGCCGCAGATACCTTTCAACGCGGAGCATTTCTTTCAATGGCGTAAATGGAAGGCCTATGGCTCGGGCGTTGCAGGTGATCTGTTTGTCCACTTATTTAGCGGCACGCATTTCATCACCGGTGCGCTCGGCCCCACACGCGCCATGGCTACCGGCGGACTGCGGTATTGGAAGGATGGACGCGACACGCCTGACGTCTTACTCGCGCTGTTTGACTATCCTGAAGGTTTCAATCTTAGCCTCAGAGTCAACTTTGTCGATGGCGGAGAAGAAAGTGAGGGGCTTATCTTTACCGGCTCAGAAGGCACCATGGAAATAGCCGGCAGCACGGTAAGTGTCAGTCGTACTCCGCGTGAGAAAGCACCTGGTCGCACTCTAGGCACCTTTGCAGATGCGATGCAGAGACGAACAGTGGACGCTTATCACGAAAGGTACCAGACCTCTGATGCTGACGAGAAAACGACTGTAGCAATGGAACGCTACACGGCGCCGCCCGGCTACAGTGACAGCTACGATCACTTTCACAATTTCTTTTCCGCTGTGCGTTCGCGCACTCCCGTTGTTGAAGATGCGGTGTTTGGCTACCGTGCGGCTGGGGCTGCCCTGCTTAGTAACTTGAGTTATGAGCGGGATGCGATTCTCCACTGGGATCCGCAGGCGATGAAGCTGGTGTAAGTATCGTGATGAATGCCGATTGAGAATGCGGTATGGTTAGGTCATGACGGTCGGCAAACCGCGTCAAGTCATTATCGATACAGACACTGCTTCAGACGATGCTGTTGCGCTTATCATGGCGTTGCGGTCACCGCGGGTAGAAGTTGTAGGTGTAACCGTTGTCGCCGGAAACGTAAGCGTGGAGCAGGGCACGCGCAACGCACTCTATACGATTGAGCTATGCGGCTCGTCTACACCTGTGTTCACCGGAGCAGCGTCGCCGATAAGGAGGCCGCTGCAGCAGGCGGATTGGTTTCATGGAAAAGATGGGCTTGGGGATCATGGCTACTGTACGTCTCGCCTGGCGGAGACAGAACCTGCGGTCAAAGCTTTAGTTCGTCTCGTCGCTGCACATCCCGGCGTCGAGATTCTAACGCTGGGGCCACTAACCAACTTGGCGCTCGCCCTGCTGCTGCGACCTGACCTGGAGCACAATGTGAGCAGATGTGTGGTGATGGGCGGCGCGCCTTGCTGCGAAGGCAATGTAACCCCGTCCGCAGAGTACAACTTCTGGGTCGATCCCGAGGCAGCCCGCATCGTCTGTCGTTCGCAGCTGCCTATCGAGCTTGTCGGCTGGCAGCTTTCACGCGGAGCAGCAGTGATAACTGCGGCTGAGATCGTAGAGTTACTCGCGCTGAAAACAGCCTCGGCAGAGTTCGCAATTCGTTCTAACGATGCAGCTGCAGCCGCCTACCGTCAGCAGACCGGTGAAAGAGGCATTGTGCTGCCAGATCCCGTTGCTATGGCCGTGTTTCTCGATCCGGCACTTATCGTCTCTGCTTCTTCACACTATTTAGATGTACAGACGGATGATGGATTAACCCGCGGCATGAGTGTGGTGGATCGCTTGAATGTGGCGCATGACGAGCGCAACCATCGCACATGGAGCAACGTGATCCGTGCGGCCCGCAAGCAATCAGTTGTATGGGCAATCAACATAACAGGTTGGAAGCAAGCGCTCTTTGCGGCACTCGGTTGATTTAAGAGGTAGCTTGGCACATCCACAATGTGTGATCTTTGACACAGACCCCTCGCCCGATGATGCGGTCGCTTTTCTTGCGGCCCTTGCATCGCCGGACGCATTGCAAGGTTGGCGATTACGACCGTGGCTGGCAATGTGCCTGTTGAGCTTACTTCGAAGAATGCGCTGAAAGCTCTTGAGTTAGTCCGACAACAAGTCGACAAACTCGTTGCAATTCCAATCTTGACGCGTTACCGTCTGAAAAGACCGTGTTACGAGAGTTGAACAGATGAGCAACCCACTGGCCTTTGTCGATACACACGAACCTATGACCACCCAGGAAGTCATCAGTTGGACGAAGCAGCTAAACTATGGCACCTGGCGCTATCAGAAAAGCTGGACGCCGATGCACATTGTGGATGCCGAGGACTGCTACTTCATCGACGCACAAGGCAAACGTTATTTGGACTTCTCATCGCAATTGATGTGCGTCAATCTCGGTCATAAGAATCAGGCTGTGATTGAAGCTATCGTGCAGCAGGCCCGCACGCTGCCCTACGTGGCGCCCTCCTATGCTACTGACGCGCGCGTCGAGCTAAGTCGTTTGTTGCTCGAGGTCCTGCCTGAAGGGCTGGTGAAGTTTTTCTTTACTACCTCAGGCACCGAGGCCAATGAAGCAGCCTTTAAGATAGCGCGCATGTTCACCGGCAAGACAAAGATCATCGCACGCTACCGCTCTTACCATGGCTCCACCATGGCATCGATCGCCGCGACGGGCGACCCGCGCCGGTGGGCCATGGAGCCAGGAGGCAAGGGGCAAGGTTTCATCTTCGCGCCGGAAGTCAATTGTTATGCCTGCCCCATCAAGCATACCTATCCGGGCTGTAACATAGCGTGCGTCGACTATCTCGAACACATGATTGAAAATGAGCACGACGTGGCAGCTGCTCTTATTGAGCCGGTCGTCGGAACCAATGGCGTTCTCATCCCACCGCCCGAGTATCTGCCTAGGTTGCGCGAGATATGCGACCGTCGGGGCGTGCTCCTGATTGCTGATGAGGTGATGGCTGGATGGGGTCGCACAGGCGAGTGGTTTTCTGTCAATCACTGGGCTGTCAAGCCGGATATCCTGGTCACGGCCAAAGGAATCACATCAGCCTATGTGCCGCTAGGCCTGTGTGCTACGACCGCCAAGATTGCAGCCTTCTTCGAAGATCATTTTTTCGCGCATGGCCACACCTATGAAGCGCATCCAATGACGCTTGCTCCCGCTATCGCGTCAATCCGCGAAATACAGCGGCTCGACCTTGTCAATCGCTCACGCGAGATGGGCGATTATCTTGGCCACAAGCTTCATGCTCTGAAGGAGAAACATATCTCAATCGGCGAGGTGCGGGGCTTGGGGCTCTTCTGGGCAGTTGAACTAGTGAAGGATCGTGTTACCCGTGAACCTCTCGACACCAAGCAGGATAAAGTGGATGGTAAGCCGACCATCGTTGACCGCGTCGCTGCTGACATGCTTACCAAAGGAGTCTCCATACAAGCCTGGATCAGCCACTTTGTTATCGCGCCGCCCTTGATCATCGAAAAGCATGAGATAGATGCAGGGATTGAAGCGCTGGACCTTTCACTTACAATTGCTGACAATGCAGTAAACGCCGCATAACTAGGAGGCGGTAGCTTCGCCATGCTCGATCCAAAGCAGTGTTTTTGCCACCAGACGATCAAAAGCAAGGATGGCGAGGCGGAGATCTTCAATGCGGGTGTCTTCGATCTTGTTGTGACTCATGCCGCCTAACGACTGCACAAACATCATCACTGTGGGTACGCCAAGCCGCGCGACTTCGGCTGCATCGTGCAAAGGTCCTGAAGGCATGCAATGCGAAACGCCCGCAACTTCTCGTATCGCTTCTTCGCATAGCTCGATTAACTCCGCATGAAATGGAATCGGCTCGATGCTCCATATCTTGGACCACTCCACCGTGCATCCCTCCTCAGCGGCAAACCGCTTGCTTGCCTCACGTGCTTCAAGCAGCATGCTTGTCAGCACCGTGGCACTTAGATCGCGCTGATCGAGTGTGGCCTCACATCGCCCTACCACTGCCGTAACGATACCAGGGTACGTCTTCACGCTACCCATCGTGCAGACTGCGTCGGCGTGCTGGCGTGCGATGTTACGAATCTTCAGAGTCAGCCGAGCCGCAGCAGCGAGTGCATCTCGACGCGCTGCCATCGGTGTCGATCCGGAATGCGCTTCCTGGCCATGGAATGTTATCGCGTGCCGCTCGACACCTTTTGTTCCCCGCACTGCCGCAAGAGAAAGCGCCTTCCCCTCCAATACTGGACCTTGCTCGATGTGCAATTCTAGATACGCAGCGATGTTCGCTTGCTCTTGGATTGCCTCATCGACGCGATCGATATCGACGCCGCACGAGGCAAGCGCAGCGGCAAGTGTCACTCCATCTCGATCGGTACGATCACGATCGGCCGCAATTGTTGACTTGCCTGCAAAGCACGCAGAACCAAACAAGCTGCGGCCAAACCGCGCACCTTCTTCATCCGCCCAGTCAACCAGCCGAATCGTAAAAGGAAGTTCACTTCCATAATCAACGCTAAGTGCGCGCAATACTTCAAGACCGGTTATTACACCTAGGCAGCCATCTAACCATCCGCCGTTCGGTACCGAATCGAGGTGGCTGCCGATGACAACAGCCTTCTTAGACTTACCAAGCAGAGTTATCCACCGGTTGCCGGCCGCGTCGAAGTGGTACTCAACGGGAAGGGTATCTAACTTGCCTGCGAACCACTCGCGAGCCTTCATCCAGACCGGCGACCAGGCTAAGCGTTGCGCCCCGTTGTCATCCGCAGTAAGCGCTCGCAGCTCGTTCAGATTAGCGAGAACGTTGCCTGGATCAATGGGCATGGCTGGCACCATCGTGCTGAGGCTCGCGACGTAAAAACTTACCTCGAGTAGGATCGCCGACAAACATTCCGTCCTTTACCTGCACCTTACCCCGCACAGTCACGAGTGTCGGGCGCCCATCGATGGCTACTCCTTCATAACCGTTGTAATCACAATTGACATGCTGAGTTTTCGCCGAGAGATGCCCCCGGTACTGCGTGTCATAGAGGACCAGGTCCGCGTCGCTTCCGACCGCTATCGCGCCCTTGCGCGGATACAAGCCGAATAACTTGCTGACACGCGTGCTTAAGGCATCCACGAAGCGGTGTACACTTAGCTCGCCGCGGCTTACCCCGTAGGTATACATCAGGTTTACTCGATCTTCGATACCCGGGATCCCGTTTGGGATCTGCGTAAAAGCTTGTTCTCCCCGCATCTTTTGCGATAAGTCGAAAGGACAGTGATCTGTGCCAACCGTATCTATTTCGCCTGATGCAAGCGCCTGCCAGAGTAAGTCCTGATTTCGCTTATCACGCAAAGGAGGCGACATGACGTACTTCAATCCTTCCACGCCGCCACGTTCCGCATACGTCCGATCGAGGAGAAAATGCGGCAGTACTGACTCGACACTTAATTTCACGCCCCGCTTCTTCGCCTCGACTGCCATCTTTAATGCAGGCGCGCATGAAAGATGCACAACATAGCCGGACGCACCTGTCGTCTCGAGAAAGGTAGCGAAGCGGCCTGTGCCTTCTGCTTCTACGGTCTCCGGTCTGCTCGGCTCATGCCACTCGGCGCCTGTCCTGCCTTGCGCCAGCAACTCCTGCTGCAAACGACTGACTGACTCGGCATTTTCGCAGTGCGCTGTGACAATCACGCCAAGCTCGCGCGCCAACCGCAGCGTCTGGTACATCTCTCCATCGTCGACGCCAAAGAAGTTTTTATACGAAAGAAAGATTTTGAAGGAAGCAGTGCCATCCGCCACGATCGAGCGAAGCTGGACCGCTGTATCCTGATCAAATCGCGTGACAGCCATATGAAACCCATAATCGCATGCGCTCTTACCCTCTGCCTTGCTCTTCCACAGTTGATAACTTGCCAGAGGGTCGTCCAGCCTCGATGGGCAGCACATCTCAATGAAGCTGGTCGTTCCTCCTACAAGTGCTGCTCTGCTTGCAGTCTCGTAGTTATCTTTTGCAAAGGTGCCCATAAACGGCAGATGGATGTGCACATGTGGATCAATGAAGCCTGGAAAGATCAGCTTCCCCGCTGCATTAATCACCTCAGCGTCAGCCTTCGGTGACAGAGCCTGACCTATCTCCGTGATTGTCTCGTCTTCGACATAGATATCGGCCAAGTACCTGGATTCGCTTGTAACTATCTCGCCATTCTGAAGCAGAAGGCCCATGCACGACTCCTATGCCACTTACGGCTTTTCTGTGGTTATGCGCCCAAGAAGGTCTCGTCTTTGGCCTGTTGAGCCGCGAGACAACGCTCCTCCCACGTCTCTGGAGCAGACCCCGTCTGCACCTCGAGCATCGTTATGCACTCCTCGACGGGGCAGACAAGCGCACATAAGTTGCAGCCCACGCACTCCGTCTCGTCTACACGCGGTATGCGCGCGAGAGGCGTTCGGTGGGCCCCTTCGATGGCAAACGCAACTAAGTCACGCTTTGGAATAGGAGTTTCGGTAATCAGGCTGCGACTCGTGCCTTCAATGACTGCCGGTTTCGTATGCACTTCCACGTGACCGTCAACGGGACCACTTACCCGGTCAAGGTGAATGCATTGGTGAGCGCCGTCCCAGCAAGCGGTATAGCAAAGGTCACATCCAATGCACTTCAAAGGATCTATATGCGCAACTGTCTTGTAATGCAGGTCAAGGTGCTTCCATTCCGTCACCTTCCCTAGACTGCGCCCGCGAAAATCTCCTATTGAAGCGAAGCCTTTCTCGCTCATCCAATTGCTGAGACCATCGATCATATCTTCGACAATCCGGTAGCCGTAGTGCATGGCCGCTGTACACACCTGCACTGTTCCCGATCCGAGCAGGAGAAACTCCGCCGCATCCTGCCAGTTTGCGACGCCGCCGATACCGGACATTGGCAGCATCGACTCTGGATCGCTCATCACCTGCTGCACCATGCTCAAGGCGATTGGCTTGATCGCCGGACCGCAGTAGCCGCCATGGGTGCTCTTGCCGCCTACGTAGGGTCGCGGAGTGAAGGTATTTAAATCAATCCCCGTGATCGAATTAATTGTATTGATCGTCGAGAGCGCATCAGCCCCTCCCCGTTTGGCCGCCCGCGCAACCACGCGAATGTCAGAAACATTCGGCGTCAGCTTCACAATGACCGGCGTGCGGGCGCGCTCCTTGACCCAGGTCGTGATCATCTCGGCGTACTCAGGCACTTGGCCCACAGCCGAACCCATGCCACGCTCACTCATCCCATGCGGGCAGCCAAAGTTCAGCTCAAGTCCATCCGCGCCCGCATCCTCCGCTTGCGCGACTATTGTGTGCCAAGCATCTCGATTCGACTCGACCATCAAAGACGCGATCACTGCATGCCGCGGATACCGCTTTTTGACTTCGGCAATCTCGCGAAGGTTCACTTCAATAGGACGGTCACTGATAAGCTCAATGTTATTGAGCCCCATCATGCGTTGGCCATTCCAATCGATCGAGGAATACCGCGACGAGACATTGGTAACTTGTGCGCCGATAGTCTTCCACACCGCGCCGCCCCAACCCGCGTCAAACGCCCGCAAGATCTGCTCGCCACTGTTAGTAGGTGGCGCAGACGCCAGCCAGAATGGATTCGGCGATTGTATCCCGGCGAAATCGACAGTCAGATCGGGCCTCTTAGCCAACGGGCACCCTCCCAAACGAGTGAGCAATTGCGATGCCAGCACGCTTTCCATCCGCTACCGCGTCGACTACTTCACGGCCGCCATTCACGCAGTCGCCGCCTGCGTAATACTTGGGGTTGGTTGTTTGTCCGGTTACCCTGTCTATGACTACGCGGCCTTTCTCAATTACCAGGCCGCGGCAATTCGACAGCAGTTCGACCAACGGAGACTGCCCTATCGCCGGGATGACAAGGTCACACGGTACGTTGAAGTGAGACTCCGATACCGGAGTTGCGCCGCCTGCTGCATCCAACCGCATCCTGATGCACTCGACCGACTCGATCCGGCCACCTGTCGAGTGAACTGCTACCGGTTGCGTTAGCCACTCAAACGACACGCCTTCCTGCTTTGCGTGCTCATACTCAAAATCAAAGGCGGAGATGTGCTCCCTGGTTCGACGATACATAATGCGCACCTGCTGCGCGCCCAGGCGTTTCGCCGCAATCGCAGCATCAATCGCCGTGTTCCCGGCTCCAATCACAACCACCTGACCATCCAAGCTGGTAGTCACTCCCAACTTATAATTCTCGATGAACTTAAGCGCGTCCACGACACGCGAGTGATCTCCGCCCGGCATGGCCAGCCGGTGCATTGCACCGAGACCAACCCCGATAAAGATGGTGTCGAACTCATTCTCCATCTCTCTTAAACCAGTCTCGTCGTTCAACTCGACACCGTAGCGAAACTCGACACCTAGTTCAGCAATTCGCTCAATCTCACGAAGGCTATCAGCAGTAGATAATTTATACTCAGCGACTCCGTAAGTATTCAGTCCGCCCGGCAACAACTTTCTGTCGACAACAGTTACCTGGAATCCTTGCTGCTGCAACTCCGCCGCAGCAGCAAGCGATGCCGGCCCTGCGCCCAGGCACACAATCTTTTCTGCTCTACGCTCGAGCGCCTTCCAAGGCAGCTTGCCTCCCTTGGCATCGAACGCGTCCATCGCATGTCGCTGCAGCCGTCCAATCGCAATCGGTTGCTCGTTATGCTTATGCATGACGCAGGAGCCTTCGCAGAGTACCTCAACCGGGCACACGCGAGAGCAGCTGGATGCAAGCACATTTGCCTCCAGTATTGCTAAAGCCGACCCGCGCAGATTGCCGCTGGCGATCTTTTTAATGAATTTAGGCACGTCAATATGCGTGGGGCAGGCGATCGTGCAAGGCGCATTGAAACAATTCAGGCAACGGTTTGCCTCGATGACCGCCGCCTGTCTCGCAAATGGCGGATGCAGGTCCGGGAAGAGCCTGGCGATCTCGGCATTCTCCTGAAACAGGCTTTGCGCGGCCAACCTTGCCTCCCTTACGTGGACCAGCATTGGATGTGTCTTGAAGCGAATCGAAATCCGCTTCAGAAGCCGCTTACAACTCCAGTGTAACTAGAAGTTGTAGGCGAAGGAAAACTGCGCTATTCTCGGCGGATTCGGCTGCGAGACCGCGGTAAAAGTCTTAAAGCCACCCGTGCCATTGTTAGCCGACAGCGTACAGGTCTGGTCGAGCGTCTTGCCATCACCGCAGGTTGGGCCCCCGGCAGTGTACTGGACCTGGTTGATGCCGCTGCCTGCTTCCACATAATAGTTGGGTGAGTTGAATAAGTTGAACATCTGACCCTTGAGCGAGATGTTACCCTTTTCGCCGAGAGTGAAACGCCGCTCAAGACCGAGATCAATCTCGGTAATCCAGGGGCCGGTGAATGAGTTAATACCATTGCCAGGAGCAAGGCCGTAGCCTGGTGAGTTACCGCCGACCAGGCCTGCCGCAGTGTTGGGCGTGGCTTGCAGCGCGGCCGTGTCGTTTAACGAGTTACCGTTCGCTGAGGGTCCAATCACCCCGGTGTACGGGCGGCCCGAGTTGAATTGAGAGATGGTGCTGATCGTCCAGTTCGACAGGACGAGCCGCTCAGCCGGATTATTCCACGTCGCCTCCGGGCGATACACTACGCCGACACTCAGCCTGTGTCTCATATCCAGCAAGGACAATCCGCGCGTTTCGCCGAGGTCGAACTGGTTGTAGAAATCAACTCCAGACTGGGTTGATTTCGAAAAGGTGTAAGCCATGATGAGGTTGGCACCACGAGATACTTGGCGGTTCAGCTGCGTAAATAGAGAGACGTAGTTATTGATACCTGGACTAATCAGCGCATTGATCTGGTTGAAATTCGAACTGATAGCGCCTTCTTTCAGGAGTCCGCTATCAAGATTCGGTTCGACGACGCTGCTGCCATTGGGCAGAATGTAAGTCGTGGTTCCGGCTGGCTGCTCCAGGTTAAGGTCGTAGGCTGTCGACGGAGTAAGATGCATGCCATGCGACCACAGGCTACCGACTGTCAGGATGGTGTGGGGAGCCACTTCCTGATCCACCTGGAGGCTCGAATTGATGACTGAGGGCGTCTTGTAGTTGGGCGCGATTGCGGTGATGTTAGTCCCGCCGGCAAACCCTGGGTAAGTGCCAGGCAACGCGTTCGGAAAAACAACGGCTTGCGCAGTGGGCACGCTCGCGGTCGAAAAATCAAGCAAGCCAAGGCTTGTTTGCGAGACGCCATCTGTTTGAGTCGAGTTCTGGTAGTTGCCGCCGACGAATATTTCGTAGTAGAGCCCGAAGCCGCCGCGAATCACAGTCTTGGTAACAGGCGAGTAGGAAAAGCCAAGCCGAGGCGATACTCTCTCATACTGGTTGTTGAAGTGCTGCGTGAGTGGCAGCGCCGGATTGCCATGAGGGTTCGGATAAATGTGGAAGTCTTCACGCACACCGCCGGTCAGCGTCAGATTGGAGCTTGCGCGGAAAGTGTCGTTCACAAAAAACCCGACGAACGGGTCAGAAAAATCGAACTTCGGGTTACCGGTGGTCTGATCGAAGATATTCCACTTACCCAGCGCATAAGCCTGCAGACTGAGAAAGATGTACTGTCCATAGAAAGTTCCGGGGTTATTGTTCGCGATACCATCATGGTTGTAGTCGACACCAGTCTCGATCTGGTGCTTGCCCCTGGTAACGGTAAGGTGGTCGGCGAACTGCCACTGGTACTCACGCAGATTGTTATAAGCAAAAGTCGCATTGCCCATCAAAAAGACCGAAGGCGAGGTAAGAATGATCTCCGGAGATGCAGGGTCATCAAGGCCTGAAGGCGTGTAGTACTGCTCATCTCTCACATAGCTTGCGTGCATATCATTCACAATGGACGAATTGAATGCGCGCGTCCAAAGAACGGTAGCCACGTGGTCCTTGACGCCGTTGTTTCCCAGCAGTTCATCCGCCCCGAACGCCTCAGGGCTAAACGTGATTATGCCACCCGGCGATTTAAAGCTGTTGTAGTTATAAAGCAGCGTAATCCTGTCCTTCGTACTCGGCTGCCAATCGACCTTTGGAAAGAACTCGATATCATCGCGGCGACGCGCTCTCGGGCCCAGGTTTGACTTGATCTCATGCAGCGCATTGGCCACGCCCTGCAGGTAGATCGGATTGGTGGGATCGGCCGTGGCCTGATCCTGCGAAATGCTGGACGCCTGCGGAAAGTGTGAAGTCGATGCCGGTAACGCCACACCCGCGGGTACACCGAAGCTGGTCTGATCAATCGCCGCTTGCCCTTGGTTCAATGCATACAGGGGATCCCGGTGCCGCTGCTGCTCGTAGTCGAAGTAGAAGAAGAGCTTGTCCTTGATGACGGGGCCGCCAAAATCGGCTCCAAACTGCTGCAGCGTGTTCTGCAGTTTAGGGTTTCCTGCCGCTTTATCAACAGCATCGTTGGTGCCGGTGCCAGAGTTGCGGTTGTAATAAAACAGGTCACCATGCAGATGATTAGTGCCCGACTTGGTCACCGTGTTGATAAAGCCGGCGCCGGCGCCGCCGTATGCCGCGTTATAGACGTTTGGCTGCACCTGGAACTCCTCAATCGCCTGCAGCCCAAAGATATAAGGAATGCGCGTGAAGCCGCGATTGTCGCCGTAGTAGTAACTTGTCGCATCCGACCCATCTACGGTAAACGCGCTTGCTCCATTCGCGTTCGATGCGCCCCCAGCCGTGTTGTTGTAGCCGGAGAGATCGCCGCCCGATTGTCCAGCGAAACTGATGTGGCCGAACTGTCCATCGGCCGTGACATTTGGCGTGAGCAGGACGAAATCCGTGTAGCGACGGCCGTTCGAGGGCAAGCCGTCAATCGTTGATTTCTCGAGCAGCGTGCCCACGGTTGTGTCAGTCGGGTTCAGGTCCGAGCCTACGGCTTCGACCACCACCTGCTGCGAGACATCGCCGAGCGCCAGCACGGCTTCAGCATCGGTGGTGTGTCCGATGCCGACCTCGAGATGATTGATCTGCGTCTTCTTAAAGCCGGCGATGCTGAAGCTTGCCGTGTAGCTGCCTACCTGCAATGCGGGGAAGCCGAAGATGCCGTCAGTGTTCGTCGTGGCTTCGAGCAAAACACCGGTCGCCTCGCCAGTCAGGGTCACGTTGACATTCGGCAGCACAGCCCCGCTCGCATCGCGGACCGTCCCGCTTAAGGCTCCCGTCGATACAGCGCTCTGTGCAAAGCCTGCAGGTGCGCGCCATGAAAGCGCAACCAGGACAAGAAACGCAGCTCGACAGGCATAAGTACGCATAGGTGGTCTCCTTGAAGTAGTAAGTAGGCTGAACCGCATGCGCTTGCGCCGTACTTTGCCGGCGAGTCTGTGGGCACGCTGATCGCGAAAGAAAAACAGGTAGGTCACCCGCCAGCAAATAAGTTCGCTTGTGTGTGACTTGAGATTGCAAGCTATCGAGGAACCGGCCGGAAGTCAATCTTTAAGTTGAGGACTCGCTTCGGTTTACGATGCCTCTGCCTGGCGGCAGACTTGTACCGGCTGCAATCGCCATTGTTATCGATCACCAGAGTCGCTTGCGGAGCCGTGTTATCGAGCTGCATTACGTGCGTATCAGCCACAGCCCCTGCAATCGCTTTGTTCGAGCTGTCCGCAATCGGCAGAGTCACCCTCCATAGATCGTCGCCAGCGCTGCTCCACTCAGCCAACAGCAAATCAAGGTTTTGGTTCGCCTGCTGCCAGTCCAGTCCAGCCCGGTTCCAGAAAGCGATATTCCTTTCAATCTTCTGAAAGTTAGCCGTGTAAGCATGGAGCACGCTGCTTTAGCTGCGGACAATCGGTGCAGTGCGAAGGAACGAGCGCAGCAGACTTCTCAGCCTCAAATCAATCCTCGATCGCGCAACACTGTAGAGCTTGCTCAACTTCACAAAGGTAAGTGGTCCAGGGTCCGGCAGCGGGATCGACGCTTGGCGACCGACCGTCCGGTTCGTTGCGGTATTGCATGATGGAGCACTTGCAGCAATGGCTCATGGCCGCACCTCCCCCAGCACTCGAGATATAAAGAGCAAATCGTCGTCCTCGTGAGCAACGCGAAGGATTTACCACTCACAGCAGTCGGCCGCTAATTGTCATAGATAAGATCAGAACATTCGTCATGATCCTGGCAACAGCCTTGTTGACCGTAATGCAGTGCGGACTGCGCACACGGCCACTTTTCGCTACATGTTATCGCGCCAGCTTACGAAAGCCCATCCCGCTTCTTTGCGGACCGCCTGCATCGCTTCAGCGTCTTGAACTGCCATCCCTCCGCAGGATCTTGGAGTGTTCGCGGAGGCAAGTATTCGTTTCCCCAACCGTTTTGACACCCATGCATAGGAAGAGAGCGTTCGCATCCAGCCAGCCATGTAGCATGGAGCCTGAAGCCCTCCAGCACGCTGCTGAACCTGGCAGGTGCCTTTTCTGTTACTGCCGGCTTCTCTACTCTTTACAGACTTACGGGCATCTACCTGTTCTCCTGGGTTTACATGATCAAGCAACGTCAATCCCCTGCCACAAGACCCCGAGCCCTCTCTGCCGGCGCACCGGCATCAAGACGATGAAGCAACTGACAATCGATCTGCGATGGATAGACTCCTCCGGCGTTGGCACTTACATTCAGGGCATCATGCCCGGCCTCGTCAAAAGGCTCGGCGCGGTGTCGATCGTGGCGCTCGGCAACCGGGAGCGACTGGAGGCCTGTGACTGGGCACATGCAGGCAATGTGCGCCTGGTACAGTGCGGCGCTGCTCGCTACTCGCTCGCCGAGCAGGTGCAGCTGCCGCTTGCCATCCCCCGCGAGACTAGCCTGTTCTTCTCTCCCTACTACACCATTCCCCTGCTCTACCATGGCGCTCTGGCGGTCACCGTGCACGACCTGAGCCACAAGGTAGTGCCGGAGATCCTCGCCGACCGCAGAAAGCAGCTCTACGCGTCTACGATGTTTCGCGCGCTCCGCAAACGAGCGGCCGCCATCTTCACCGTCTCGGAGTTCAGCAAGAGAGAGCTGCTCCGGTTCACCAAGGGAGTACGCGAAGACAACATCTTCCCGACCCCCCTCGGCGTCTCAGAGGAGTGGTACAGCGCGTCGCTGCTGCCCGCAGTGCGCACGCGCTCTTACTTTATTTATGTGGGCAACGTCAAACCCTATAAGAATCTCGGCCGCCTGGTTGAGGCCTTCCTGAGTATCCGCGACAAGGTCCACCAGGACCTGGTCATCGTCGGACAAAGTGAGGGGCTGATCACCGGCGAATCTGCAGCATTCTTCGAGCGCGTACGCGCAGCAGGAGATCGTATTGTCATGACTGGCTTCGTCACTCGCGAACAGCTCCTGTCCCTCGTGGGTCACGCTTACGCCTTGATCATGCCCTCGCTGTACGAAGGCTTTGGCCTGCCGCTGGTTGAGGCAATGGCTGCCGGTACCCCTGTGGTTGCCGCCAGGGCTGCTTCGCTTCCCGAGGTCGGCGCTGACGCAGCGCTTTATGTCGATCCTTTGCAGGTAGACGACGTAGCCGCCAAACTGGTCATGATCTCCTCTGACGCTGCGCAGCGCCAGCTTCTCAAAGAGAAGGGGCTCGCCCGCAGCCGTCTTTTTAGCTGGGATACCTGCGCGGAAAAGACAGCGAACGTACTCAGTGGCGTGATGGGCAGGCCGGAAACCGCATGAACGGCACCCATCCACTTTTTCCGCAACAGGCACTCATCCGGAGAAGCAAGCATGCCAAAGCTCGGTATCGGTTTCGCTTCCACTGCGGTACAGCCCTCGATCCGGCCAGCGTGCCCGTCCGTTTGCGGTCGATAAAGACCCCAAGGACTGTTCGCCAACTGCGTCCATGCGATACCGTATGGGTACCCTGCATCCTAGATGGTTGGACTTGAACCTCCCCAGGCGGGGTAAGATGAGTCGTAGTCGAAACAGATTCTGAGCGACAAGATTTTTGGAGGCTCTCACGAATGCGTGTGCTGTTCTTGAATCCGCCGTTTCATCCCCGGTTTTCGCGCGAGCAGCGCAGCCCTGCCGTCACCAAGAGCGGCACGCTCTACTATCCAAAATGGCTCGCCACCGCGGCCGGTGTGGCGATCAAGCACGGGCACGAGGTGGACCTGGTGGACGCGCCCGCAGGCGGGTTCTCCGTCCAGGCGGTGATCGACCGCATTGAAGCCAAGCAGATTGACGCAGTCATCTGCGATACTTCAACGCCCAGCATTATCAACGACATCAGCGTTATAGAGGCCCTGGTCGCAGCACGGCCTTCGCTACACACGCTCATGGTTGGCCGCCACGTGTCTTCCCTGCCTCGGGAGACGCTGGCCATGTCCAACTCCCTGCAGGCCGTTGCTATCCGTGAGTACGAGTACACGGTGCGCGACTGGCTTGAGGCCAGGGCCTGCGGCGGAGATCTCTCGGCCGTCGATGGCTTGGTCTGGCGCCGCGCCTCTGATGGCGAGATAGTCTCCAACAAGCAGCGCGACGCGATCAAGAACCTTGATGAGCTTCCCTTTGTCTCGGAAGTTTACAAGCGCTTCCTGCATACGCCTGACTACTTCTACGGTCACTCGCTATGGCCGCTGGTCGTCTTTGACACCAGCCGCGGATGCCCCTATCACTGCTCATTCTGCGTTTATCCACAGACCTTCAGCGGGCATACGATGCGCTACCGATCGGTCGCGAACGTAGCGGACGAGTTCGAGTATGTCGCGAAGGAAATGCCCGAAATCAAGACAGTCATGCTTGAGGATGACACCTTCATCGTCAGCAAGCCGCGTACCCTCGAGCTGGCAAATGAGCTGATCCGCCGAGGCAACAAGCTGCCCTTTGACGCCAACTGCCGGGCCGACATCGGCGCCGAGGGCGAGCTGCTCAAGACCCTGAACAAGGCTGGCGCACGCCTGTTTTGCGTTGGCTTTGAGAGCGGCGATGTCGAAGTAATCAACGGCATGAAGAAGAATAATGACGACCGCCGCGATGCGAAATATCACGAAGAGGCACACAGATTCGTGCGCCGCTGCCAGGACGCCGGCATCATGGTGCACGGCTGCTTCATGGTCGGCAACCTGAACGAGACCCCGGCCTCGATGGAGAAGACGCTTGGCTTTGCCAAGGCGCTGCGCCCGGATACGGCCCAGTTCTTCCCCATCATGGTCTACCCAGGCACGGCCGCTTACGCTGAAGCCAAAAAACGCAATTACATTCAGATAGAAGACTGGGGCGCGTGGCTGACCAAGGACGGCCTGCACAACAGCGTC
>CAXTMM010000040.1:0-22041 GCA_964245415.1 uncultured Acidobacteriaceae bacterium
CTCGCGCTCGGCGTCGCACTGCATGTCGAGCTCGCTGGAAAAGTGAACGTCACGGTGGTCTCGCCCGGATTGATGGACACCGGCTTCAACGATGTCTCCGGCTTCAGGCCGAAAGCCTCGTTAAAGCCATCCATCGTCTCGCCGGACAAGGTTGCAGAAGCCGGCTTGAGGGCGATGTTCGCCGGTAAACCCAGCGTGATCGTCGGGAAACTAAATCGGCTTACGGCCTTTTCCAATCGATTCACCTCCCGCTTTCTGCAGGCGAAACTCACGTATCGTATGTCAAAGTGAAGAAAACCATGGCGCTCCACGCACATGCCTCAGAAGACAAAGCGGCTCGGCGCACCGCCATCCTTCGGGCTGCCAATGACCTTTTCACCGCAGGCACGGGCAGCCTGCCCACGGCAGCAGAGATCGCATCGGCCGCGGGGCTCGCCAAGGGAACGGTTTACCTATACTTCCGAAGCAAGGAAGAGATTTTTTCAGCTCTTCTCCTCGAAGGATGGGCCGCAGTCATGCACGAAGGTGAGCTTCTCTTCCAGGCGACGAAAGGAAACCGCGCCGTTAAGATCGCTGCCTTTCTTTCGGCTCTTAGGACGCACCTGGAACACCATCCACACCTTCTGCGCCTAGACGCGCTCGGCTATGGCGTGCTCGAAAAGAACATGCTGTACGACGCCTTGGTCGCGCACAAAGCGGAGTACACGGCGCGTCTCGAAAAAACTGGCAGCATCATTGACGCCGCACTCCGCCTACCGGCAGGCCGCGGGCTCCAGTTACTCATGCGCACATACGCGCTTACTCGGGGACTGTGGCAGTCCTACCAGGACGCGGAACACTCTCGCATGCCACACGTGGCACGAAGCTTGAGTGCAAAACCTTTCGGGGCGGAGTTGCGCGAGGCTCTTACAGAGTACTGGCGTGGAGCCCTTGCGAGCCCTGCTGTCAAGCGCGCCTAAGCTGCGCTACGAGTGTATGCGAACCCGTCGGAAAAGTCCTTGTTCATGTCCGTCAGCGTTCTTACTACCCGCCGCTTCAGCCTTCCAGAGCAATTCCGCCCCAGATGAAGTGCGCAGAATCAAGCGACAGCTTGCCCAAGCGCGACAATCAAACTTCCGCCGGTTCGCCAGACCGGTCAGCCCATCCTGGAAGGAGATCGCAGTCAATTCCACACTGTGTCGACGAAGGATCCTGGTCTGTGCCGTCACCCGATGGCGCAGCAGCGCCGCCCAGACAAGAAGACACAGAGTGCCCGCGAGAAGCAACGCCAGCAGCCGTAGCAGATGCTCAGCGTTCCACCAGGAAGGGCTCTCCAGCAACTGTATATCCGCTGTTCACTCAAGTCAGGATTCCATGGTGCCACAACGGCAGTCAGCGGGTGCTGTGATTCGCAGTGATCCGGAGCTGTAATGCTTCGGATACCAGAGGCTTGCGTTTAAGCCGGCCGGAGTGCGTTGGCTGCGAGCACCAAGTTGAGGCCGGCAGCCCTTAAAAGAAACGCCATTTCATAGAATTTCCTGAAAGTGCAGCTGAGGAGCGCATAGCTGCGCTTTAAATCTTCAAGCGCGGAAATGAAGTAATCCTGAGTTTGGCGGCGCCATAAGGAACCAGCGTGATTTGTTCTTCGTCCTCCTTGCTTTCGACCGGGCTCTGCGGTACCGCATCTGCCACACCATCCACCGCGCGCCATGCCGGCATTTTGCGCGCCGCGACTCGAAGCTTGACCGGAGAGTGATCCAACGCGAATGGCGCGTCTCCTAACGGGGACTCCTCAACGGCAATCTTCTGCGTCATGTCTCTGTTTACGGCGAGCGCATAATTCCACTGTGAAGTTGGAAATACCTGCCAGTCAGACGTCATACCCTGCGTGCGGAGCTTGACCCAATCCTCACCCATCGCATACGAGAAGACCAGCGGTCCTCTTCCGATAGAAACCGAATCGTGGAAGCCGACCGAAAGTCTCGGCTTCATCGGAAACGCCACTTCAACCAAGTCTCCGGATTTCCAGATCCGATCGATTTTTGCGAACCCAGCGGCAGCGACCGCTGCGACAGGCTCTCCATTAACCTGGATCGTCGTGCCATCTGCCCAGGCTGGCATGCGCAGCCGCAGAGGAAAACGCAGCGGCGAAGCAGGATGGATCGTCAGGCGCACATTGCCCTTAAAAGGATACTCCGTCTGCTCTGCGACATGTACGGCAGTGCCGCCAAGCATCGTGTGAACGTCACAAGGCGCGTAAGCCGCCGCGACCAGACCATCATCATGGGAGGCCATCCACAAGCTCGCTGTAAATTTTGGCCACCCCTGGTGGAAGTTGGCCGTACAGCAGCCAAAGTTAGGCTCGAGCCCGTAGATATTGGACTCGGGACCATCAGTGGTCCATGGTTTGCGATGCAGACTTACCTCGACTTGATTGGGCTCCTGGTTATACTGGTGCGCCCACATATCGTCAGTAAAGGTGCCCGGCAGCGCGTTAAAGGCAAGCATCTCGAGCCTGTCGCCGAGGCTGGCATCGCCAAGAATGGCAAGCGACTGCTCCAGCGAAAACATCGTCTCCACGACTGTGCACAATTCCGAGCCTTGCGAAGGGTTTTTGCCCGCAAAATGCTCATCGCAGGAGAACATGCCGTTTGGCAGGCCATGATACTTGTCAAGCATAGATAACATCTGGGCTAGGCCGGATCGGTCCGACTCTTTGCCGGAGAGCACAGACCAGACAGGGGCAGCCTTCAGAGCCTGGCCATTGTTGACCCCGTGGGAGGCGAGTGCCGTATCGCCGAGGCCGTTATGCTCACTCAGCTTGATCACCTCAGGGGTGACCGGTTCGGTAAATTTGAAGTTCGCAAAGTTCGCCTGCCAGTCAAAGCCCTGCGTGTGCAGCAACCTCGCAAGGTCGAGCAGTTTCGCGTCTCCAGTGCGGTTATACAGCCAGATCACCACCAGTGCGTTATCCTGCCAGCGGAACTTACCCCAGTCTCGCAGGGGCCGCGTTGGCAGAGCGCTCAACTGATAATCGAAGTAGCGCGACAGCAGCGGGATAACTCTTGGGTCTCCTGTGACCTCTTCGTACTGGGCCAGCACCTTGAGCATCACCATGCGCGGCCACCAATCATCGTTGCTGGCCGGGCCGATCATGCCGTTTTCCGCTTGATGGGTCAACGTCCACTCGATGTACCTCTGCGCTTTGGCCTTGAGACGATCATCGTCGAGCAGATACGCCAGAGGGAGCAAGCCGTCCACGAAGTAGGGTCCGCGCTCCCATGACTCGCCTGTGCCGCCCAACCAGCCGCTATTCGGTCCTACATCAGCCCAGATTTCATCGAGATGCCCGCCGAGTCCCGTGGCCTGGATTTCCAGCTGTTTGCGCAGCCAGCCTGCCGGCTTGACGGATCCAAGCGGCAGCGTGTAAAAGGCATTTGGCGCAAGGGGCGCCCGGTTCTTCATCGCCCGGCCTGACGAGGACGCTATCGGCGCGGCAGACGACTCAGCCGCTCCGGTAACCCGCGGGCTAAAAGCTAATCCCGCTCCTGCGCTGACAAGCAGTTTCAATACGTGGCGGCGTTGCAGCGCTTCCAAGGAGATCTCCCTGACTAACGAGTTCATGCGGCGGATGATGCTTAGAGCTGTACCACCTGTGCAGTGTCGCCTTGAACGCCGACTCCGGTCTATAGGTCACATGATCTACCACAAATTGCAGCCGTGCAGTACTCGAATCCCAGCCTAATCATCTACGCGTATGAGGCCGCGCTGAATCGCGGTTGTCGCGGCTTCGGTGCGATCAGAGACGTCGAGCTTTTCAATGATCCTCAGCACATGGTTGCGCACAGTGTTATCGCTGATACCGAGCGCGTGGCCGATCTGCTTGTTGGTCGGGCCTCTTGAAAGCAACTTCAATATCTCGAGCTCGCGCGCGGTCAGATCGGTACGCACCATGCGTTCGGCAAGCCGCGATGCAATGTGGCGGGGAATGTAGCGTTTGCCGGAGTGTACGGCCAGGATGGCTTCGACCATTTCGCGAAGAGAAGTATTTTTCAGCAGGTAGCCTTGCGCTCCAGCCTGCACTGCGCGGTAGATGTCTTCGTCGGTCTCGTAGTTGGTAAGGATGATGACCCGAGCGCTGCTGCCTGCCGCCTTCAGCGCAAGCAGCGTGTCCACGCCGCTCATGCCGGGCATGCGCAGATCCAAGAGCAGCACGTCGGGTGCGTGCTCCTTTACCATTGCCAACGCGGATACGCCGTCAGAAGTCGCGCCGATCACGTCAAGCTCCGCCTGCGTGCCCAGCATGCTGACCAGTCCGGCGCGCACAACGGGATGATCATCGACGATCAGGATGCGAATCGAGTGAGTGCCGGGCTGTGCCATGGCGAATGTGTCTCCAGAAACTGAGTTGGGAACCAAGTTGAGAAAGAGTCAGCCTTGACATCAAAGCGTCGCGAGCGGGCAGCGCAGCAACGACGGAGACGCGCGCCCCCTCCCCTGGACGGCTCTCGATGTCCAGCTGAGCGAAGATGCTCGCTGCCCGCTTGGCCATGCTCCGGATGCCAAATCCGCGAAGATCCTCAGATGGCAAAAATCCATTCCCATCGTCCTCGATGCGTAGAGACACTCGTCCCTTTTCATACGCGACGAGGATAACGATCGTCGATGGGTGACCATGGGCGACAGCGTTGGCAATCGCCTCCTGGCCAATGCGGTAGAGGGTGTCGGCAACGCGGAGGGGCATCTTGACCATTTCGCCGGTTGAGGTGGCGACGATGCGCACCGACCCTCCCTCCACCAGGTAGTTCGCGCAGGCAGCTAGGCCCTCCAGCAGTCCCTCAGGTGCAGGCTGGTCAGGACGCAAAACGGCGATGCTGCGCCGGGTCTCCTCATGACTATGACGAACCAGCTCGCAGGCAAGATCAAGCTGCTGGTACAGTTTGGGCGCTTCGCCCGGCATCGCCTCTCGAATCGCTTCCAGTTGGAAGCCAATGCCGGCAAAGCTCTGCGAGAGCGTGTCGTGCATCTCATAGGCCAGTCGCTCGCGCTCTTCAAGAACGGCCCTCAGCCTCCAACTCTCCACGCGGTGATAGATAAAGTTAGCCACCATGGCGAGCAGCAGAGATGCCATAGCAAACGCCAGCAGGTAGCGGGCGTCCCACCATGGCGGCCCCGAGACCACGATTGCGTCATCGGTGGAGCGCAGCAGGATAGCGAAGGGCACAAGATCGTGGGTGTAAGCCTGATCTGAGACGGAGATTCCGCGTACACGGAGCATGCTGTTTGTCTTGAGTTCGCGATAAAGGTAGTCGCCGCGGCCGCGATTGATGATCGCCCGAAAGGATTGAGGCCCGGCGTCGAAGTCGAAGATAAGCGTGTCATCCCGGCCGTACTGCTTGCGCACCAGGCGTCCCTCTACCTCGATAAAGGTTGCGTCGAAGGCTCCTGTCGCCGCTTGTGAGGCGGTCACCGAGACAGCAGGCAGCGGCGTTCCCTCCCAAAGAACCCGCACCGTGGCTTCCTCCAGCGCAGCGCTGAAAGCATTTGCATGCAGAGTGCCGGTTGCCTCCACCTCATCGCCCACCTTTAGAGCTTGCACGCCGGGCGCCTGCACGGAGATACCGCCAGTCGAGTCCTGGATAAAGAGCACAGGTGAGGCGAGAATCACCACCCCTCGCACCGTAGCCATCACCGGATTGGTAAACGAGTTGAGTCGCAGGGTGCTGATCGGCTGCGCGTTCGGGCTGGACGGCAGTGCTCCGGAGCCTCTGCCTGAGTCGGAACCGTAGTAGTCCCAGGGACCATGTTCCCGCGACAGGAGATTTTGCAAGGAGTAGTCCTGCCCGGCACCGACAGCGGCGAGCATCTCGGCCAGATCGCTCTGCGCGGCCGAACGAACCACCACGTTCCGCCATACCCCGCCCGAGGCGTAGGAACGCAAGCCCACGCGCCCAGTGCGAACGCAATCATCGTCCGTGGCTGCGATCGCGATAGGCCTCATCCGGGTCGGGGTTGTCACACTGGCTGCTACCTGGCATCCATAGGCGAGCAGACGCAGGTGGTACCACTGTGCGGGCTTAACCCTGAGCTCCTTTGCGTCGAGCCTGTCCCAAACCTCCAGCCAACCATGGTTAGCGCGACCTAGAACGAGCGAGTTGTCGATGGAGCGCAAGCCGGCGTAGTAGCCGGTGTAGGCGTTTACACCCTGCTCTTCATCACTCGAGCGCAGCACCACGCCGGCGTCGCCGCCCAGGCCCAGCAGCATCACGTCAGCGTCAATCGAGTAGTCGCTCCAGTGGAGCGAGCCGGTAAGCAGCTTTGCGCCGCGCTCATCGGAGTCATTCCGCATGGCGCCTTCGACCAGTTCCCAGGTCCCCCCGAATGCCTTCCACTCATCCGCACGGCCTTGCGCAAAGGAGTCGCGGTAGGGCAGGCCTCGTGCCGCACGCAGCAGGTAGCCCAGCAGACCGCAACCTGCCAGCACCAGCAACGCACAAGCGAGTGATAGCCCGGTCGATCGTCGATGAGAGCGGAGCCAGGCCATCATGGTGTGCTTCCTAATTGGCGATGGAGCGAACCTGGGCGCCAGTCCGAGGCTGTCATCTGCTGCACCCTCGGACTGTTGACGTTCTCGCGGGTGACCAGTACTGGCTTGAGTTTGACCAGGCGAGATACGGGCTGACCCCGCAGCTTGGCATAGATCGTCCGGATCGCCTGCTCACCCATTGCCTGCGTATCCTGCACGATCACCGCGTCCAGCGCCGAACTCTCAAAAAGCAGCGAGTCGGGATCAAACCCGATCACCCTGATCGCGGCAGAGTTGCTCCTAGCGGAAGGCGACAAACCATGCCCGCTGCTGCCGCCGGCATCGCTCTCAATGGCTGAAATAGCCCCGCGGGTGGACGTCGAGGTGAGCGCGACAATGGCGTTCAGGCTCGGATGTTCCTTCAGCACTTCTCTCGCTCCCTGCTGTTCGTGGGCGACGTTGAAACTCCCTGCCCGCCTCACGACGATGTGAATCTCAGGGTAAGCACTGGCCAGGGCTTGCTCCAGGCTGTTGGCCCGCAAGACAATCCCGGCGATATCAGGGTCGATCCCGATCACCGCCAAGGATCCCCGTCCTCCGATCAGCTCGGCCACCCGCTTCGCGGCAAGGCGTCCTCCTTCCTCTTCATCATTCAGGATCGAGAAAAGGTTGTCGTCAGCCGGGATCGGCATCGGCGAGCTCACAATGACCGTTGGCATGCCGCGGGCCAGCGCTCGCCGTACCGGGGTCATCAAAGCCAGTGCGTGGTTCGGAGCCAGAACCAGCCCCTGATACCTACCGGAGCTTACCCGCTCCACCAACGCGATCTGCCCGTCCACGTCGTCCTCTCGCGTTGACGCGTTCCAGTAGATACGCAAGCCGAGTTCTGCCGCTGCGCTCAGGGCTCCGCGTTGCTCGGGATCCCACAGCAGTGTTCCCGAAGTTCGGGGAATCACAGCGACAGTGACCGGCCCGGCTTTGCCGCACCCTGCAGAAATGAACGTCGCGAGGAGGGCGGGAAGGATGAGCAACATGCGCCGTATGATTTGCCCACTCCTGATTACCAACGTCGTATCTGTAGGCCTCATCCCTTTGGAGTAGTTGTGTTTCGAAGCAGCATCGGTCGGGCGCGGCGGCATGTTCGGCTCTGGCTTTGATAAATAGTCCATTTGGTCTACGGGGACCTAAGTAGATTGCATCTTGCTTATCTACAACCTGGCTCTCTACAGTTATCACGCTTGTGAGCGATTTCCCTTTCCAGTGTCAGAAGAATCCGCATGCCTCACGCCAAGTGTCCGATCAGGTGACAAGAAGCGGATCATGTCGCTCAAGCCATTCCCAGACTTTCTTCTAGAGGCCACCATGAAACAGTTGTTTTGGGCAGCACGTACGGTATGCGGAGCCGGCCGCCGGTCCATCTTACCGATCTTCTCGATGTTTGCTTTCTTTCTCATTGCCATCCCGGCGCTCGCGCAGTTCAGCGGCAGCCTCCAGGGCACGGTTCAGGATAGCTCCGGCGGCAGCATCCCGTCAGCAACGATAACGCTTACTAATACAGAGACGAAAGTAGCCCAGACTACCACCTCCAGTTCGTCCGGCGTTTACCGTTTTTCAAGTCTCGCACCCGGCAGCTACGAGGTCTCTGCAAGTGCTTCCGGGTTCGCGCCGACCGGCACCAACTTCACCCTTAGCACCGACGAAACACGCAATGTGCCCATCACGCTGACTGTCGGCTCCGTCGCGACACAGGTGCAGGTCACCTCGCAGCAGCCGATACTTGACACCTCGGACAGTCGCAACCAGCTTACGATCGATAGAGCCGCGCTCGCTACACTGCCTATGGCAGCACGCAATCCTTTGGCGCTGATCACGCTTACTCCCGGAGTCACCGGCATCGGCGCAGGCAATGCCACGAACTTCAATCCGGAAAACTCCGTCGACGCCAGCGCCAACGGTCGCGGCTCCAATGGTAACCTGTTTGTCGTCGATGGACTGGACGTGACGAGCAGCATCCGCCCAGGCGTCGTAAATCTGACGCCGAATGCTGACACCATCCAGGAAGCCAGCGTCCAGACCAACACCTATACCGTCGACTTCGGACGCGCCAGCTCCATCCAGACGATCATGACCACACGCTCCGGTACCGGCCAGTATCACGGGTTCGCGAGTGAGTTCTACACCTACCAGGGTCTGTTTGCCCGCGGCGAGTTCGGCGTACCGTCAGGAACGTCTGTGTCCCCTTACCACACCAACAATCTTTCGTTTGGCGTCGGCGGTCCTGTTATCCCGAAACACCAGTTCTTTTTCTTTGCCGGCTATGAACCCTATCGCGCGATTACCTCCACGGGTGCCTCCCTCCAAACCTTTGAGGACCCGGCTTTCACGGCTTTCGCCAACAGTGTCATGCCCAATAGTCCAGAAGTGACCCTGCTCAACAAATACAAGCCTACCGGAGCGACCTTCCGCAACGTGCTGCAAACTGCCACGCAGGCCTTCGGCGCGCAGAACCTAGCGAACAACACGGGATGCGGTACCCCGAGCACGGACAACATCCCATGCGGCACCCCTGTCTTCGACCAGGGCAACTTCAACAGCAGCAGCTACAACAATTCCAATCAGTACAACGTCCGTATCGACAAGGATTTCAAGAAGGACCGCGTTTACGGGTTGTTCTATCGCAACACGATCAACACGGGTGGTCCCAGCGTTCGGCCAGGCTTTGCTGAAACGAACAAGTACTACACCTTCTCTGTGCAGGGTAACGAAACACACACCTTCTCGCCAAATACGCTGAACGAAGGGTTTGTCGGCTACAACCGCATCGAGGGATTTTCACCGTCCGGCGGCAACTTTACTGTGCCGGTGGTCAACGTGACTGGCCTGGGCGTAGGCTTTGGCGATGGCTTCGCGCTGGGCGACTATGTCCAGCACAGTTACCATTGGCGTGATGTGCTTACCCACATTCGCGGTTCGCATGATATCCGCATTGGCTACGAGGGCTGGCATGGCGACGATATCGCTAATTTCGCAGCTGCTTTTGCGGAGCCCACCATACAGTTCAGCAACATCATCGATCTGATCAACAACGACCCCTACTCGGAGACAGGGCTCTCCTACAACCCGCTCACCGGCCTGCCCAAAGCGCATAACTATGCCTACCAGCAAACGACCGGCGGCGCCTTTGCAGAGGACACCTGGAAGGTGAGTCGCAACACCACCATCAACTACGGAATACGCTATGACAATTTTGGCAATGCGTATCCGAAGAACTCAACCGTGCTGGCCAACTTCCACCTGGGTGCGGGTGCGAGCTTTCCCGAGGAGGTGTCGAATGGCGCTGTGACCCAGCAGAGCCACGTCTACAACAATGATCTGAACTGGGTCTTCAGCCCCCGAGCTGGATTTGCCTATTCGCCCGACAGCAGCGCCAAGTGGCTCATCCATGGCGGTATTGGCCTCTATCATGACTACTTCACCCTCGGTAACTCTGAAAATGGTTTGAGTGGCAACCCGCCCGCTTTTGTGACGCCGACCTTCTACAACAATGGTTCAACTGCAGCCCCCATCTTCAGCCTGGGCACGCAAAATACTTATCCATTTGGCTTCCAGTACCCTGCGTTTGGGGGCCAGCCGCTCAACGCCAAGGGAGGCTTCGCCGGCTCGCAGATCGCGATCGGCGGCGTGGACGAGAGCCTGAAAAGTCCCTTTACCATTAACTTTAATCTTGCTGTTGATCGCCAGATCACACCGGACGTTGTGGTCAGCATCGGGTATGTGGGCTCCCACTCCGGTAATCTTGTCATCGGCGGCGGCAACACCAGCAACACCGCCTACGGCAATGACGTGAACGCCTTCCAAGGCGACTTGATCCAGCACATCAACTGCACAGAAAATGCCAAGACCAATGCCTGCACCGGCGTGCAGACCCGGCTCAATACCAGCTTCGGTAGTATCAACTACGCCTTCAACGGAGCAATCGCCAACTACAGTGGCCTGATCGTATCCACACGCGGCCGCTTCGCTCGCACCGGTTTTCTCACCGCGTCCTACAGCCACTCGCGCTCTGAAGATAACTGGCAGGTCTACCCCGTCGCCTATCCCTTCTACCAGTTCTACGCAGCTTCGCCCTACGACATTCCAAATCGTTTCTCGCTCGGAGCCTCGTATGAGCTGCCTGGC
Organism: uncultured Acidobacteriaceae bacterium; assembly: GCA_964245415.1. GTDB lineage: Bacteria > Acidobacteriota > Terriglobia > Terriglobales > Acidobacteriaceae > EB88. Next base: position 10,685 of record CAXTMM010000040.1, read on the forward strand.
GCCAACCTTGCCCGTGGATGGGAGAAGCGAGCCCTTGGTGGCTGGACCCTTGCCGGAACATCGGTTCTTCAGTCCGGCCAGCCTTTCACTGTTTACACGGGGGCGCCGTTTGCCGCGCAGGAAATCAACCCCGCGCTTGGAGCTGTAGCCGGAAACCTTACCTACGCGGCGGGCAGCGGTGACTTCAATGCGGATGGCAACAACAACGATTATCCGAACGTCACTTCGTACAAGCAGCCCCACAACCGCAGCGCCTATCTGCCCAAGAATGGTGGCCTCTTTGGCTCATGCTCAGGGGGCGTGCTGCCTTGCGGCAACTTTTCCCTGCCAGCCTTTGGGACGGAGGGCAATGAAAGGCCTAACCAATTTCGCAATGCAGGCTACGCAGATACAGACATCACCGTTAAGAAAATTACGGCGATTGCGGAAGGGGTTGCACTCGAGCTCAGGCTCGATACTTTCAACGTGTTCAATCGCGTAAACCTGGTGAACTCCAACTCTGCCGTTACTACCGGCGTTGGCCTGGGCACGCTTCCCGGACTCGACACCAACCTGCAGGATGGCAGCTTCGGCCAAAGTCCCAGCACCTATCCGGCGCGCAACATGCTTTTAGGAGCGCGCCTCACGTTCTAGCCAAATGGGCACGTATCAACTTCCAGTGACGGACGAAACAAACCATGAGGCGGCTGGCGAGTCCATGAAGTCTTCTTCTCCTTCAAAGAGCGAAACGAAGAAGATAGATTCCCAGGACAGAGCAGCCGCTTGGCACTTCCTTTGTCGATTTCGCTCAAGGCTCGGCGACCCAAACCCAGCATGATGTCTCCTCTCGCATGGCCGCGCTTTCTTCTCTGCGCAATGGCGGCGTTGCTCTTCTGCTGCACCCTCTTAAGAGCTCAACAGAAGGCCTCCGGCCATGCAGAGGCGCCGGCAGAAGTACGAAGACAAGTCACGGCTGAGCTGCAAAAGGGCAACAATCAGGAGGCCTTGTTACTCGCGAATGAAGCACTGAGGGCAAGACCGCACGATTGCCCGCTTCGCTCCCTCCAGGCAGTGACGCTCACCGCGCTCGGCCAGATGGAGCCTGCCCTTCAATCCTTTAAGAAGGCGGTCGCCGACTGTCCAACCTATCTACCTGCTCTTCTAGGAGCGGCGCAGATTGAATTCGTTCACCAAAGCTCGGAAGCGCCTCCACTCCTTAACCGCATTCTGTCGCAGCAACCCGAGAATGCGACTGCGCACTCCATGCTCGCCTCCATCCTGCGCTCGCAGAGTAAATGCCCTGAAGCGCTGCCCCACTATGAGGCAAGCAAGTCGCTCTTTCCTACGCGCCCTGACCTACTCGAGGGCTACGGATCGTGTCTCGCTCAGACTGGCGATCTGAAGGCCGCGCTCGCCCAGTATCTCGAGCTCCTCGCGTCTTACCCCAACGACAAGATTCGTTACGATGTGGCTCTGCTTCAGTGGAAGACTCATGCCATCGACGATGCGCTCAATACCCTTGCTCCCCTGCTTGAGCAAGCCCACTACGAAGCTGCGTTTTCCCTTGCCTCCAGGCTCTACGAGGAAAAAGGAGATACTCCACGGGCAGTAGACCTGCTGCGATCGGCGATCCTGATGACGCCTGCCCACATTGATAACTACCTTGACTTTGCAGACATCGCTTACAACCATAAGTCCTTCCAGGTCGGCATCGACATGCTCAATGCAGGGCTGCAGCGTGTACCACAAGCAGCCAGGCTTTACGTGGCGCGTGGTGTGCTCGAGGTGCAGCTCTCGCAAAATGAATCCGCCATCGCCGACTTCGAACAGGCGCACCGTCTTGATCCCGCACTCTCCTTCGCTGTAGACGCTGTAGGCATCATGCAAACCCAGCAGCATCAGCCTGAACAGACGCTTGCCCTGTTTCGCTCACAGGCAAAGCTTCATCCTAATGATGCCTTGCTGCAATATCTCTTGGCCGAACAACTCTCCGCGTCAGCAACAGGGGCGAACGCAAACTTTGCAGAAGCGATTGCTGCGGCGCAACATGCGGCCTCCCTGGACCCCGCGTACAATCCAGCCCATGATCTGCTTGCCGTTTTATACCTGAGGGCCAAGCAGCCTAAGTTGGCGATCAACGAAGCCGAGCTTGCCCTCGCGCAAGATCCCAACGACCAGGACGCGCTTTACCAGGAGATACTGGCCAGGCGGCGCTCAGGAGACACCAGTCAGCTTGCAGCCTTGCTCGACCGCCTGAATGAGCTGCGTAGGTCAAACGAACGAAAGCAGCAAACACTGGATCGTTACCGATTGCAGGACGCTCTGACACATTGAATAGCTGTCTCCTATCGGCTGGGAAGCACAGGTCTCGCGCCGCGTTCGAGCGTGAGACCATGTATCTGGATGACGAGGCAATGCAACCTTCACGACGATCCTTTTTGAAGCTGCTAGCCGCCGGAGCACTGGCGAGCACGCCTGTGCGAATGCTTGCCCAAGGTGTTACCGAGCGGCATGTGAAAGCGCAGGCTCGGGGCGCCAAAACGGAGTCCCCTTTCCACTCGCGCCTGGTAGACGTTGCTGTGCAAGCCGGTTTACGTATGCCAACCATTTACGGGCCGATTGACCACAAGGACTATATCCTGGAAGCGGTTGGCTGCGGGTGCGCTTTCTTTGACTACGATAACGATGGTTGGATGGATATCTTTCTTCTGAGTGGAACTACACGGGATGGCACAGCAGTGGAAGCTACAAACCGGCTCTACCACAATAATCGAGACGGCACCTTTACCGACGTGACGCACCATGCCGGCCTGGCCGCAACCGGATGGGCTTCTGCGGTATGCGTCGGCGACTATAACAATGATGGCTTTGAAGATCTCTTTATTACTTACTACGGCCAAAATCGGCTCTATCGCAATAACGCCAATGGAACCTTTACCGACGTAACTAGGGAAGCCGGCCTGACCAACGATCCTTCCCGGTGGGGATCCGGTTGCACGTTTGTCGATTTGAATAGGAATGGACATCTTGACTTGTTTGTTGCCAACCACACGGGCTTTGATTTTTCACGGGTTCAGCGTCCAGGCAGCGCTGCGAATTGCAGCTGGAAAGGCGTTGCCGTAAGTTGCGGGCCACGCGGCCTGCCAACTGGAAGCCACTCACTCTACCGTAACAACGGCGATGGAACTTTTACCGATGCGAGTCGCGAGTCAGGAGTGTTTCAAGAGAAAGACAACTACGGCATGACCGCGGTTGCAGCTGACTTCTCCGAGGATGGCTGGCAGGATATCTATCTCGCCTGCGATTCAACGCCCAGTCTATTTTTCGCTGGTAGCGGCAAGCCTCGCTTGCATGAAGAAGGTGTGATACGAGGTGTCGCGCTCAGCGACGATGGGGAGGAGCAAGCGGGAATGGGGATAGCTGTCGGGGACTACAACCTTGACGGTCACCTGGACATCTTCAAAACTCACTTCTCAGACGACACGAACATCCTTTACGCAAACGATGGCCACGGCAGCTTCACGGATGCGACCTTCACTGCCAGAATCGGCGTCGAGACGCGCTACACCGGCTGGGGTGCGGGCTTCGTTGATCTCGATAATGACGGCTTTCCCGACATTTTCATGGTCACGGGAAGCGTCTATCCGGAAGTAGAAAAGAAGATTCGCGATTACCCCTACAAGACCCCTCGGCTCGTCTTTCGTAATCTGGGCAATGGCACGTTTGAGGAATTGATTGACGAGGCCGGCCCGGGAGTTGCAGCAACCCACTGCAGCCGTGGCTGCGCCTTTGGCGATTTTGACAATGATGGGGATCTTGACGTTTTGATCGTCAATCTAAATGAGCCGCCCTCCCTGCTGCGCAACGATGTACAAAAGCAGTCTCAATGGATCAAGATCAAACTTATTGGAGTTAAGTCCAACCGCAGCGCCATCGGAGCTCGCGTCATTGTGCACTACGGCGGCAAGATGCAGGCTCAGGCAGTTCTGAGTCAGTCGAGCTTTTACTCCGCTAGCGATCCGCGTCTCCATTTTGGATTAGGGGAGACGTCAACAGTAGGTATCGAGATATTTTGGCCGTCCGGGGATAAGCAGGAACTTCACAGCGTCCCGGCGAAACAATTAATCACCATCAAGGAAGGAGTAGGCATTGTGCCGAACGCGGGCTGGGCTAAGTGAGCAGTGAGTTAGAAAAGCTCGAACTACGCCGCGCCTTCTGGCAATCCCTCATATAACTCGCCGCCTTGTCATATTACGGGATCGTGTCACCGCCAGTTTTTGCAGCCGGAACGGGTTGTGACTGGTGATTCGCCTTCCTGACTTCTGCCAGGCGCTTCGCCATGGCTTCCGCTTTCTCCTTGTCTCCCATCCGACCATACGCTCTGGCAAGCAGCGAGTAGGTTTCTTCAGACGACGCATTCGCTTGCACGGCAAGCTCCAATTGAGCTGTCGCCTCTGGGGTTCGGCCTTGGTTGAGAAGAATACGCCCCATCTCACAGTGCGCTAGCGCATAATTGTTGTCGAGCTCGATTGCCTTGGACAGCAGGCTCTCCTCACCTGCTTCGGCATGCGTGGCCCGCAGTGCGAGCGCAAGATGATAGTATGTGCGTGGCTGATTGGGTGCGAGCTTTAATGCGGCTTTGTATTCTGCGATGGAGGCTTCAGCTTCGCCCTGCTTAAGCAGGATGTTTCCCAGCAAATAATGCGCCTGGTAGAGAGTTTGGTCGAGCGTGATTGCACGCTCCACATCGCTGCGCGCGGCGTCATATATATTCGCGTCGAACTCACTCTCGGCCAACGTTATGAGAAACTTTGCGGAGTCACTGTATGCGCTTTTCTTACTTTTAAGGAGTGCAATCACGTCCTTGTAGCAACCTTCAAGCTGCAACGAATTTGCCAGCAGCAGCAAGGAATCGATCGAGGGATACTGCTGAAATCCGATCGTGGCCAGCGCTTCAGCGGATTCCAAACGATGGTTGGCAAGCAGAATGATGATGCTTAGCTGAATTTCCTGCCAGGGAGTGGCGGCCGTGGCATGGAAGGAGTCGAGCGCCTTTGCGGCATCTTCTCGACGGCCCTCACTCATGTATTCGCGCGCCAAAGAGCAGGCTATGCTTGTGTTGCCGGGCCACACAGATCGCGCTTTCTCCAAGATTGGCTCTGCGCGAAGTAACTCGTTGTTCTCTTCGTATGCGGCAGCAAGCAGAAGACTTACCCGGGCATCACAGTTTTTATTGTTGACTGCTTTAAGTGTCTCGATTGCGACTGGATACTGCTCCTGAGCCAGAGCGTTGCTTGCTTTGAACAATGCTGCGTTCAGGTCAGTCGGCGAGGGACATTGCTTTCCGGTATCTGTTGCTGAAGCATTCTGCTGCTCCGCCCCTGCTGCCCCCGCCCATCCGCATAGCGGGCGGGCGGAGACAAGAACTGCGATGAGTATTAACCTCCACTGCCAGGTCATCCGCAGGATAAGATCCTCAGAAGCTGAACCTCAAGCTAAGTTGGATCTCACGTGCTGCATCGGCACCTTGCACTAGACCGAACCTCGGATCGTTGACGTTGGTATCCAGACCGTTAAAATTAGGCCGATTGAAGATGTTAAAGGCCTGTGCCTGGAACTCCAGCGTGTAGCGTTCGGCGTAGGTCCAGTCCTTAAAGCCTGAGATATCCCAGTCCGCCGCACCGGGTGCGCTGAGCTCTTGCACGGACGCATTGCCCTGTCGTCCTTCCCGTGTTTCGGCAACAACGTTTTGAGTATTGAAGTACGGTCCCAACCTTCCATGTTTCCCCAGACCCGAGTGGAGCGATGAGTTATTAACAGGCCCGATAACGTTAGGAAGTGCATTCACGAAGATGCCTAGATTCTGATTGCTGCCCAGCGTCTCCCAGGGACCGGAGTGAAGCGAGGCGATAGCCGCAATCTTCCAACCGCCGACAGCTTGGTTTAGCAGCCCATTACCATTTAGGTAGCGCTTACCCTGCCCAAAGGGGAGCTCATAGGTAGCATTCGCGACCAGGTTCTGGTTCAAGTCCAACTGGCAGTGACCGCGGTCGAGATCAAGGTTCAGAGGGTGCCATGAGAACACATCTTGCCACGGATAGCCTAAACATTTGGAGAAGGTGTAGTTGCCCAGCACCGAGAAGCCGGAGCTGTACCGATGCTCAACACGGAACACCAGTGCGTCGTAGAAGGAGCTTCCAGAGTTTGTATTCTCTTGTACTCCATTGAACGACAAACCTCCTGGAGTAACCGGGCTTCCGTCAGCATTGGTGTAGCGGGTAGAACCGTCTGGATTCAGCGGCGCGATGTTCGGGCGCTCCTCATAATGATGCGCAGCACTACCTAGATAGGCCACTTCGACGAGCCAGTTCTCTAATGTGTGATCGATGGTCAGGTTCCACTCGTAGGTATAGGGTGTCTTTCCGTTCGGCTGGATGAACGACGCTGTTGGGCCACCGCCAGGCACGCTCGGCGTGTAGAGCTGGTTTAGAGTAAAGACCGGCGGACCTGGATCTTGCGGATTAGGCAGATAGCCCGCTGCTGCTGCTGCGTGCGAGTTGTTATAGCTTTGAATTAGATAGTACTTGGTCGTGTCTACTTCGACCTCGTACTGGTTAATATTCGGCTGCAGATAATAGATGCCGAAGCCACCCTTGATGTCCGTGCTGCCGCCGCCGAAAGAGGGGACATAGTTAAAGCCTAGACGCGGCGCAAAGTTCAGGAACTTCGGCTTGACCATAGCCCGATCAAGACCCAAAGCATTTGTATCCGGGTAGGATAAGTCTTGACCAGTGGCCACGTTAAAACTGCCAACATGGTTGGCGGTATCGATAGGCTGACGCTGATGCTCGTAGTTCAGCCCCACGTTCACGCTGAGGTTCTTTGTAAGCTTCACATTATCTTGAGCAAAGTAGGACTGGTACCACATCCTCAAATTCAACTGTGGATTGCCAAGAGCCGTGAAACTGGAGGTCGGAACCCCGAGAAGCAGATCAGCAACCGGATCACCGGTGTAGTTCCCATTGAAGCTGATGTTGGTGGCAGCCCAGTCCTCATACATGTAGATCGGCTCATAACGGATGTCGACGCCCGCTGTTATCTGATGCTTGCCTTTCTGCAGCGAAACCTGCTCAGTCCACATGTTCAAGCCTTCACGAACGATGTCCGTGCCTTCGGTCGAGCCGGGATTGGCATAGCCGCTCACCGAGAAGGAAGGGGGACCATAGGATCCGGGCTGGTCTACCTCGTTGATCAGCCCAAGTGGATTGGCTGCGCTTGCATTGTAGCCGTCCGCGCGCTGCTCTCCAGTTGCGGTATGCGTCCAGCCGTACCGCACGTTGTTTACCAGGTTGGGAGAAAAGACGTGCGTCCAGCCCACGGTCAAGTTTCTTGGGTTGGAAGGAAAAATAATTTGTCGCGTAGGGGTAATGTCGGTAACGCTCGTCGTCTGACTCTGATTGGTGTATCGGGCGAAGATCGTGTCCTTCGCCGAGATCGTGTAGTCGAAGCGGCCGCTCTCCTGATCCCAACCGTCGGTTGTATTTCCTACATTGAAGTAGTTCGTGTTACCGGAGTAGGTACCGTTCGCGGTGGGATAGTAGGAGAGAATTTTCTGGCCAATAGGATTGAAAAGGGTGCTGGGGATCTGGTTGCCTATGAACGGAGCGCCGGTGAACGGATTGTACAGCTGCTGTGTATCGGCGCGGAAGTCACCACCACGCTGCGCCGCAGTCGGGACAAGGTTGAAGATATCTGCAGGCTGGATCTGGCGAAATCCTTCATAGTTCAAAAAGAAGAACATCTTGTTCTTCTTGATCGGTCCCCCCAGCCTTGCGCCAAACTGGTTCTGGTGGAACGGCGGCGCTGCGCCCTGGTCAAAGTAGTTCCGAGCATCAAAGTCATTGTTGCGCAGAAACTCAAACACCGATCCATGGATCTGATTGGTTCCGGAGCGCGTGACAACGTTGATAAAAGCGCCTCCGTTGCTAAACTGCGCCGGCGCACCCGACTGCACAACATTGAACTCCTGGATGTTGTCTACCGAAGGGAGCAATCCCTCAGCGCCGTACCAGGCATTACGTGTCTCGATCCCGTCATAGAGATAACTTGTGTCGTCTTCTCTCAAGCCGGCGATGGCAATACTTACGGTTGAGGTTCCCGTCCACTGTGAAGCAGGAGAGCTCATACCCGGAACGATCGGTGTCACGCCGGCGGAGAGTTGCGCCAGCTGCAGGTAATCGCGACCATTCAGAGGGAGAGCTTCAATTTGCTGGGTGCCGATCACCTGGCCCTGGTTCGAGTTATCGGTCTCGATTAGCAGCGATGCCGCAGAGACGGAAACCGTTTGTGTAGCTTTGCCGACCGCCAGTGTGAAGTTCTGTTGAGACCGCTGATCCACGAGCAGCGTGAAAGACTGAAGCTCCTGAGTGTCGAAACCCGCGCTGACTACCTCCATCTTGTAGGAGCCGGGCGGCAGCTGCTCGACTCGATAGGTGCCCTGCGGGCTTGTCGTAGCGGAGTAGGTCACGCCCGTAGCCGTATTCGTGAGGGTGATGCTGGCGCCCGGCACAACTGCCCCTGATGTGTCTGTCACGCTACCGAAAACGCCGCTGGTGGTTTGCGCAAAAGCGGGCATCGAGATCACGGCAGCAAAAACGGTAAGCGCAACACCCGCGCTTAGCGAACACAGGGTCCTCCTAAGATAAGCCCGCACCGATGCGTACTTAAATCCATCTTTCATCTGCTGCCTCCGGCAAAATTACGAAGATCGTACGAGCTACTCGCGATCCAAGTTTGTCTTGAACTTGCAGCGGCACCCGCTTCGGATCGTGCTGCGAAATATTTCAGCTTTGGCAGAGTCATGTCAAGGAAGAAGCAAGAGAGGAAATTCATTGGCTGCAGGGCGCCAGCACGCTGTTAGCGTGCATGAATTCTGGCAGCAGGCTTATAGGTGAGAATTAGTTCATTCGAACTAGTTCGAATGAACTAATTCCTGCGAGTCTCACAAAGGAAATATAGCCAAGCGCGCTCAGCCGCAATGCAGATAGAATCCGGCCAAGGGAATGTGGAGAGGTTTTTCAAACTGGCAGCAACAAGCGGCAGCAACGGATCCAGCTTCGCCTGATGATAACCCAACTATAGGCAAATCTGCAGTGCGGCACAGAAATTACGGGTGAGAGGATTGAGCTCGATCCTTCCATCAGGCTGGAACTTTCCATCTACCGCTTCAGGCGCATACCATGGCGACTTAGATTATTAAACCGAGGCAACATACCTTGAAGCGACGCCGCTCCGCCCTTCTCCTAGTCTTTCTCTGCACAACGCTCAGCCTCGCTGCCCAGCAGGTTCGGCCGCCAGCCACTCCGCTTATCGCGCACAATCCTTATTTCTCCGTCTGGTCTGATACCGATGATCTCACCGCCTCGGACACCGTCCACTGGACTGGCAAACAGCAGCCCATTACAGGCCTGGTCCGCATCGACGGCAAGCCCCTGCGCTTTATGGGCAGCCAGCCGCGCGATGTGGAGGCCATGCAGCAAGTGGCGCACACCGTCACCCCCACCCATACCCGCTACAGCTTTGCGGCAGGCGGCGTTACGCTCGACTTGACCTTCTTCACGCCTACCCTGCTCTCGGACCTCGACATCCTCTCCCGCCCCGTCACCTATATCAGCTTCACAGCGAAGTCTACGGACGCAAGCCCGCACAAGGTCTCGGTCCTCGTCGACGTCAATCCGTTGATCGCCGTCAACGCGCCCGGAGAGGCCGTCACCTACTCCCGCAATCTCACCGAGACCCAGTCTGTGCTCTCGGTCGGCTCACGCGACCAGCGCATCCTCAATCGCTCGGGCGACGACCTCCGTATCGACTGGGGCTACTTCCATCTCTCGATCCCTAAGGACGAGTCGTCGACCTCTGCCATTGCGCCGGACGCCGCCCGCACGTTCGCTCGTACCGGCGCGCTTCCGACCGCTGACACCATGGAGCAGCCCCAGATTGTTGGCCGCGGTGATGCCCACCTGGCCACCGAGCTCCCTCTGGGCACCGTTTCTGCCACCCCGGTCACACGCCACGTGCTCGTCTCCTACACCGAGAGCTACGCCATTCAGTACCTGCAGCGGAATCTGCGCCCCTACTGGCAGCGCAATAATCAATCGATTGAGAGCATGCTCGACGCCGCCGAACGCGAGATGCCCGCCCTTGAAAAGCGGAGCGAGGATCTCGACAGCACCCTCACTGCCGATCTCGTCCGGGTCGCCGGGCAGAACTACGCCAACCTCTGCATCCTCGCCTATCGCCAGGCCTGGGCCGCGCACGGCTTTGTCGCCGATGTCGATGGACAGCCGCTTGTCTTCGGCAAAGAGAACTTCTCCAATGGCAGCATTGGCACCGTGGATGTGCTCTACCCTGCCGCGCCCCTCTTTCTCTTCTTCAACCCTGCACTGCTCGAAGCTGAGCTTCGCCCCTTGCTTGAGTACACAGCCCTGCCCAACCGCTGGCGTTTCCCCTTCGCGCCCCATGATCTAGGCACCTACCCTCTGGCCAACGGCCAAACCTATGGCGGCGGAGAGCTGACCGAAGAAAACCAGATGCCGGTTGAAGAGTCTGGCAACATGCTCATCCTGATTGACGCGGTAGCCCGGGCCGCTCTCAACGGCAAGCCCAACACCGCCATGGCCGCACAGTACTGGCCCAGGCTCACCCAGTGGGCGGAGTTCCTCAAAGATCACGGTCTTGACCCGGAAAACCAACTCACTACCGACGACTTCGCCGGCCACGTCACCCACAACGCCAATCTTTCCCTTAAGGCGATCGACGCACTTGAGGCCTACTCCGATCTGGCTCACCTGCTCGGCAAAGAAGCTGTCGCCCGTGATTACTCAAAGACCGCTCATGCCTACGCCGCCAAGTGGATCGACATGGACAAGGAAGGCGATCATTACAAGCTCGCCTACGACTCCCCAAACACCTGGAGTCAAAAGTACAACCTGGTTTGGGACACTCTGCTCGGCTACAACCTCTTCCCGCAATCAGTCCGCGACAGCGAGATCGCCTTCTATAAAACGAAGCTGAACAAGTACGGCCTGCCGCTCGATAGCCGCGCCGATTACACCAAGCTGGACTGGACGATCTGGACCGCGACCCTTGCCGCCAAGCCAGCCGACTTCAACGCCTTTATGGACCCGATTGCGCTCTGGATCAACGAGACACCGAGCCGCGCTCCTCTGCCCGATTGGTACGACACCAAGACCGGGAGGCAGGAACCTTTCCAGGCCCGCAGCGTGGTCGGCGGCGTCTTCATCAAAGCGCTGGCTGACAAACAATTAACGGATAAATGGCGCGCGCAGGCTATAACAAAGTAGGTTCGCCTGCTAAGC
>CAXTMM010000041.1:0-6847 GCA_964245415.1 uncultured Acidobacteriaceae bacterium
GACCTGGAACGCAAAGTAGCCGAGAAAAAACAGGGACCCGAGCAGCGCCGACTGCGAGCCCGTGATGTGCAGGGTTGCGGCGAGACCCGCAGCGGCGCCCAGGCCGTAGTTGGCGCGGTCGAGATAGGCCAGGCTGTAGGTGACGAAGATAAGCGGCAGCACGTAGAGCCAGCGCTTGCGCAGCTCGTGATCAATTCCGGCGTCTTGGGTTTGAAAGCCGGGGGCGAGGCTCAGGTTTGCATCTGCCATCTCACAAGGCTACATGCAAGGGCTGGTGTCCCGAGTTTGAAAGTCGCGGTTTTAGCCATGACAACATGATTGCGATTACAGCCCTGCATACCAGTCGTAGCCGAGCTTGGTCCAGTAGTCGTCCGGTTTCACGTCGGTGTAGGCGATCAGGCCGATGCGTTTGATCTGCTTGTAGCCGTACTTGGTGGGCGCGTGCAGCCGCAGGGGTGCGCCGTGGAGCTGGGTGAGCGGTTTGCCTGCCATCTCTGTGACCAGCAGCGTTTGCGGATGGCGGCACACGGCCATGTCGTAGCCGACATAGTAGTCGCCGCTTGGGGTCTCCATGTAAACGTAGCGGGGAAGGCTGCCGTCGGGTTTTCTTTGCGGGGGATAGGCCTCGAGGAAGTCGGCCATGCGCACGCCGCCCCACTGGGCGATCTGGCTCCAGCCTTCGACACATTTGAACTCGGTCACCAGCTCGTGCTTTGGCAGCTTGAGCAGGTCTGCCAAGGTCAGCAGCAGTCCGGGCGTACCCGCGGCTATAGTGGTTTGGCTGGGGCCTGCTTCTTCAAGGCCGCGCGGAGACTTGCCGGCCTTCTCCCGGTAGAGAGTCTCTGCGCGGAAGGCCGGTTCAGACCAGACAGTGGTGAAGTGGTCGCCCTCCTGGGCCTGCGCGCGTGAGTAGGCGTACTCCCACGTTGTGACATCAGGGACATACTGGGCGTATTTTTCGGGGTTGGCTGCGCCCACTAACTGCAGGCGCCAGGTCTCCGGGGCGATTGCGTCTTTGAGGCCGACGAGGCCGTTGATGCGCAAATGCTCTGCGCGGATTAGGGGATAGGTGGGAGCAAGCGCGCGCTCGTCGAAGATGGCCTGCGCGGCTTTGGCGTTTGCCTGCATGGCGCGGCGCTTTGGCCATGGCAGCCGGCCATCTTCAGGACTGTCGAAAACCCAGCGGGAGAAGCCGTAGCCGGCTGCAGCGGCCAGGGCAGCTACAGCGAAACCGCGGCGCGTGAGCTTGCGCGAGGCGGCGAGGACTTCTGCCTCGGTTGTGAGTTGGGGTGTCGCGGGAAGTGTCTTGTCTTGGCTCATCGCCAGCTCTTTCTCTCATCTTCAAGCGAAGGTTCTGTTACCGGCTGCACTTCAAATCCGCTGACGATGCTGCGGAAACTGTTCCAGCCGGCAAAGGCTACCTGGGCGATATGTACGAGGAAGAACAGGCAAAAGCCGATGGTGAGCCAAAAATGTTCCCAACGCGCCCACTCGTAGCCGCCGAGCAGCGTTGTCAAGTGATGGGTTTGTGTGGGCTTGTAGATGGCGAGGCCGGTGAGCAGGCTGCCGAAGCCCATCAGGATGACCGCGGTGTACGCGATTCGCTGGGCGGCGTTGTACTTCAACTGCGGCGGCAGGCCTTTGCGTAGGCGCAGCGAGACCAGCAGCACCTGCAAACCATGTCCCAGACTCTGCCGCTGCGGCACGAGGAAGCGCCACTCACCGGAGAGGAGCAGGAACGTGGCATAGGCAATGCCGTTGATCGCGAAGATCCACATGAAGAAGAAGTGATCGCCCATACCCTGGGTCACGTGCCCGGAGATGTTGAGCGCTTGAAAGACTGATTCGGGAAAGAGGCGCAGAAGGGTGTAGGAGCCGAAACCAATCCGGTAGATGGCGTGCGGATGCAGATGCGCGTTGTCGGAGTCGTTCCAGTAGATGCGCATGCCGCTGAGGATCATGATGAAGAGCACGGGGAAATTGATCCAGTGCATCCAGCGGATCGCAAGTGGGTGTTTCCTCTCAAGCCGGAGGGTGACCGGGGGAGCGGCAGCGTGGGTGCTCTCTGGAGTCTCTACCGGCAAGCTGGCAAGCCTTTCTAAGATGAGGGTAGTCCTCCGCGGCGCGAAATATCAAGGCTGCGCGCGGACGCGGGGTGGTATGCCGGGTACCAGGACGCGCATGCTGTAGACGACCGAGCTCGCCGTGATGTAGAGGGTTTTCAAATCAGGGTCGCCCCAGGCCAGGTTGCCGACTGGCGACTCGAATCGTATGGTGCCGAGATGCTTGCCGGCGGGCGAAAAGATCCAGACGCCGCCAGGGCCTGCGCTGTAGATGTTGCCGCGCTGATCGACCTTCATGCCATCGGGTGCACCCTGCTTGGCGTAGGGGCCCGCATCGCAGAAGACCTTCCCGTCGGTCAGCGATCCATCGGGCCGCACGGTGTAGCGCATCCAGAGCATCTCGGGCAGGGAGTTGTCGATGTAGAGATACTTCTCATCGGGTGAAAACGCGATGCCGTTGGGCTGAGGGAGATCCTTGATCAACAGTTGTAGCGTGGAGCGTGCGGGCGGAGAGCCCGGCATGTGGTCGAGTGCGCCGGGTAGGCGATAGACGCCTTGAAATCGCAGTTCCTGGATCGGATCGCCTGCGGCTTGGGTCGGCAGCCCGAAGGTGGGATCGGTGAAGTAGAGCGAGCCGTCGGACTTGTAGACCAGATCGTTGGGGCTGTTGAGGCGCTTGCCCTGGTAGGTGTCGGCGAGCAGGGTGACCGGGGCGTTCGGCGACAGACCCTCCAGCCGCCAAACGTCGCGTTGTGCGTGGCCGGCGACGGTGAGGCGCTGGTCCGCGTCGAGTGTCATGCCGTCCGAGCCGGGCTCCGGGCCGCCGTACGGCTGGGCGCCCTTGTAGCCACTGGGCTGCATGAAGATGCTGACGCCTCCGCCGGGCGTCCAGAGGCGGATGCTGTTGCTCACCACCTCGGCGAAGAGGAGTTGGTTGCTGGGCAGCCAGACCGGGCCTTCGGTCCACTTGTATCCGCCCGCGATCTGGATCTGTTCGGCACCAGGGGGGAGAAGGGCATCGAGGGCAGGGTCGAGACGCTCGATGCGCGGCGTGCTGAGGGCTGCAGCTTGTACGCGAGGCAGCAAGGATAGCTCCGGCCGAGAAGAGAGTATCGACAGCGCCAGGATAAGCAGCAGGGTTCTTCTAAGCGTCATCAGGGTTTCTCGCGCGTGCTGGTTTAGAGAGAGACGCCGCGCTTCCAGGGGATGAAATCATTTTGCCCCAGCACCTCGGCCTTGCACTGGCTTCGTCCGCTCGCCACATCGAGGATCATCTCAAGGATGCGGTTGCCGGCTGCCTCAAGGGTCTCCTCGCCGCGAACGATGGCGCCGGTGTCGATATCGATGATGTCGGCCATTCGCTCGGCGAGATCCGTGTTTGACGCCACCTTAAGAACCGGGGTGATGGGATTGCCGGTGGGGGTGCCGAGCCCGGTGGTGAACAGGACGATGTTCGCACCCGCGCCCACCTGCGCGGTGACGGCTTCAACATCGCTGCCCGGGGTGCAGAGCAGGTTGAGTCCGGGAGCTGCCAGGTATTCGGGAAAGTCGATGACGCCCTGGACAGGCGATGTGCCGCTTTTTCGTGCGGCGCCGGCAGACTTCATCGCGTCGGTGATCAAGCCGTCCTGGATGTTTCCGGGTGAGGGATTCATCTCGAATCCGGAAAAGACTGCTTTGGCGCGCGCGTTGTAGTCGCGCATGAGCTGGATGAATCGGTCGGCATCTTGAGGATGTGCGCAGCGATCGATCAGGTTCTGCTCGACTCCGCAGAGCTCAGGAAACTCGGAGAGGATGGAGCTGCCGCCGAGGGCGACGAGGGTGTCCGAGACCTGGCCGAGGGCGGGATTGGCGGACAGGCCGGAGAAGCCGTCGGACCCGCCGCACTTGAGGCCTACGGTCAGCCTGGCGAGAGGAGCGGGCTTTCGCTCGGTTTCGTTCGCCTTGACCAGGCCTGCAAACGTGGCTTCGATGGCCTGGGTGAGCATGTTCGACTCGAGGCCTGATTGCTGCTGATCGAAGAGCAGGACTGGCTTGGACATGGCGGGTTCGCGCTTGCGCAGCTCGTCCAACAGAATGGAGCCCTGGGCGTGCTGGCAGCCCAGGCTCAGCACCGTCGCGCCGGCCACGTTCGGGTGATGGATGTAGCCGGCAAGGAGGCCGCAGAGGGCCTGCGAATCCTGCCGCGTGCCGCCGCAGCCGCCTTCGTGGGTGAGAAAGCGGATGCCGTCGACATGGGAGAAGATGCGTTCGCGGGGGGCAGCGGCAGCTATGGGGAGCGGCGACTGCTTAGAATGCTGATCGATCAATTGCCTGACAAGGCCGCCGTATTTCTTGGGGCGGCCGTAGCCAAGTTCTTCTTCAAAGGCCTCGCGCATGGCTTCAACATTGCGGTTCTCGCAGAAGACCAGCGGGATGACCAACCAGTAGTTGCGAGTGCCCACCTGGCCGTCCTCGCGATGGTAGCCCTCAAAGGTGCGGCCCAGCCAGCGCGTTGTGTCGGGTGGAGTCCAGTGCAGGTGAACGTCGCGGCGTGCGAACCCGGTCGCGTCGTGCTGCACATTGCGGGTGCTGATGAGGCCGCCGCGCGCGATTGGTTCGCGGACGCGCCCCACTACGCCGCCGTACATCTTGATCTGCGAACCGATGGGCAGGTCGGCCATGGCGAACTTGTGTTTCGCGGGAATGGGTGCGGGCGGGAGATAGCGTTCCCCGGCGAAGAAGACAGGCTCGCCTGCGGGCAGCGGCTCAAGGGCAACCAGAACATTGTCGCGGGGGTCGATCTGAAGGAGTTTGCTGCCGGTCATCGATGCATCCTATGCGTTTCATTTTACGAGTATGCGCGGCTGGCCCGCAGTCCGGGGAAGCGGGTAAACTAAGGGTGACAGCATTTTTGCAAGGAGGCAGGTCCCATGGCCACCACGCTCCCTACCGAAGTAGAAGTGAAGGTTGCAAGGACTCCGCACCCGCCCACCTTTGAGAGTGTGGAAGAAGAGCGGTTGCAGCGCAAGCAGCGGCTGGCGTCGGCGTTCCGGTTGTTTGCGAAGTTCGGGTTCAGCGAAGGCGTGGCCGGCCACATCACCGTCCGCGATCCCGAGTTGGGCGATCACTTCTGGGTCAACCCTTTTGGCATGCACTACTCGCATATTCGCGTCTCTGACCTGCTGCTGGTCAATGAGAAGGGCGATGTGGTGCAGGGGGACCGGGACGTGAACGAGGCGGCCTTCGCAATTCACTCGCGCATCCACATGGCCCGGCCGGACGTCATCGGCGCGGCCCATGCCCACTCGCTTTACGGCAGGACCTGGTCGACACTCGGGCGGCTGCTCGACCCTCTGACGCAGGACGCGTGCGCGTTCTACGAAGATCACGCGCTGTTTGACGACTACACGGGCGTAGTCTATGACATGTCAGAAGGCGACCGGATCGCCGAAGCGCTCGGGCCTCGCAAGGCGGTGATCCTGCAGAACCACGGCCTGCTTACTGTCGGCAAAACCATCGATGAGGCAGCGTGGTTTTTTATCACGATGGATCGCAGCTGCCAGACGCAGTTGATGGCGGAAGCGGTGGGCAAGCCGCGACTCATCTCGCATGAGAGCGCTGTGGTCGCGCAGAAACAGGTCGGCAACCCGCGCGTAGGCTGGTTTCAGTATCAGCCCCTGTGGGAGATGATTGTGCGCGAGCAGCCTGACCTCTTGGACTGAAGTGCTGAGCCGAAAGTTCACGGCGTGATGGGTGAGACTGGGCGGAGGATCTATGGTGGCTTTTGCCGGGAGGCGGCCGAAAACAAACCGCAGACCCTTCGCTTGGCTCAGAATGACAATGGTCGGCCTGCGAATTGCGGCCTTGGTACGCGAGCTGCTCAGCCCATCCATTGGGGATTGTGGTATGTGCCGTCGTAGACGTGCGATGACTTATAGTCTTCAAACTTCGCTGCGTCTGCGAAGGGCCTGGTTTTGTTGAGGATTGCGATCTTCTGCTGCACATCGAGCGGTTTGAAGTCACGCGCCACGCCCAGGGCCTGCTGCAGGTTGGCCATGGACTCGCACCCGGTAATTGTAATCGTCACCGGCACACTCATGGCGTAGTGCAGTGCTTCCGGGGCCGTCACGGCATTGGTCTTGAGGATGGCGGCATTGCTAAGCGGCTTCATGCCCAATATGGCGATGCCGTACTTCTGAGCGGCCGGAATTACCTTCTGACCGAAGCTGTCGAAGTGATGGTCGAGTGCATTGACAGGCATCTGCACGGTGTCAAAATGGAAGCCGCGTCTGGCTGCGGTCTCAATCATGTTCAAATGCACTTCCGGAGACTTGTGCCCAGTGAAGCCGATGAACCGGATCTTGCCCTCCTTGCGCGCCTGCTGCAACACATCGATGACGTTGCCGGGCTGAAATGCCTGGTCCGGATCGGTCATGCGGATCACTTCGTGGATCTGCACCAGGTCAATGTGGTCGACCTTGAGCCGCTGCATCGATGTTTCGAGCTGCTGGCGCGCAGCCGCGCCTGTGCGGCCGTCAAGCTTGGTCATGAGAAAAGCTTTTTGACGATAGCCGTCCTGGAGAGCTTTACCCATGCGCTGCTCGCTTACGCCGTCGTTATAGTCCCAGCAATTGTCGAGGAAGTTAATTCCTTCATCGAGCGCGGTGCGAATGATGTGGATCGCATCCGCCTCGGCGACGCTCTTTAAGCCCAGGTGGTAGCCGCCGATGCCGAGGATCGAGACTTCGGCATCGGCGCGGCCGAGCTTGCGCCGTCCGATGCCGTTGACGGTGTTCACGACC
>CAXTMM010000041.1:6857-8744 GCA_964245415.1 uncultured Acidobacteriaceae bacterium
AGAGGTGTATGGGCTGCCGCACCCTCGAGTGCCGGCGCGCCCGTCTGGCCGGTGGCCTGCTTCCATCCCGCGAGTGCTGCTGCAGCCGCTGCCTGCTTTAGAAAATTACGCCGCTTCATTGCTGATCCCCTTTGCTACGCATCTTTTCAATTTTAGAACAGAGGTGAGCAAAGGACACAGCCAAGGATGCAATCAAAAGTTGTGGCAGGCAAGGCAGCAGCGTTTGCGACCAGTTTAGAGATTCACGGAAAGCTGGTGAGACGCGGCCAGTTTCGCGGCTCGCACGTTGCCGCGCCACCCTTGTCATCGACGATGTTGAGGATGCCGCCATGGTTGAGCAGGCATACGGTGATCATGTCGTGGAGCCGCACTGCGCCTGCGTCCGGGACCTCGATGGCGCGAGTGAGGGAGAGGTTGGGTTGGGTGAAGACGCTGTAGACGCCGAGTCCCCAGGCCTCGTGCTCGCGAACCCCGGCGGCTACTTTGTAAGACGCCCAGCCGTGGGCGCCGTCAGGGCTCGGGTAGGCGAGCTGGGTGTGTGGGTCATAGGGAATCTCGGACTGATAGAGATAGGTGCGTCCGCGCTCGCCGCGCCACAGTACCTGATACTGCTGGTGATGCTCGACAAAGAGTCCGTACGCGGTGACGTCGTCTCCGTTGACGACGAGGCCGTTCCGGCTCAGGTTGTCGTTCCAGCCGACGTGCTGCCCGTGGTCGGCACGCCAGATCCAGGTGTGATCGATCACCGTATCGCTCGCGTTTACCTCGAGGTTGACCACTGCTTTGCCTTGAGACGCGCCTCCCTCGCGAAAGAAGAGATCAAAGAGCGCAGGCGGGTTGGCGGCGTGATGCAGGTGGCTTTTGGGGGCGCCCACCTGCAGCAGGACGGGGGACAAGCGGGGACCGGCCTCAAAGAGAAGCCCGGCAATCGTCACTCCGTCCACGTCGCTGGTGAGCATGGCGGCAGTGCCGTGGGTTGGTCGCAGAGTGGCAAAGCCAAGGCCGAGCACAAGGGTGTTGGCGCGCGAGACCCGCAGCGGCTGCAAGAGATCGTAGATGCCGGGGGTGAGGAGCAGGTGCTTGCCGTGAGCGAGCTGCGCGTTGATGGAGGCCGCCGTGTCCCGGTCTGGGCGAGCGATGTAGAACCGGCTCAGCGGGATGTCGCGACCTGCAGTCTGTCCGGCGCGCCAGCTTACTCCGCTCGTCATGCGGCTCAGCGCGGGGAGCCGGACGCTCCAGGCGCCCCGGGGATCGACCATAAGAAAGGGCTTCTCCCGGATGACGGGTGTTTGCGTGATCTGGGTATACGCGGGTTTGGGCCAGCTTCCGACGGGAGCGTGAGGCACGCCGACAAAGACCATGTTCCAGTTGGAGCCGGTCCAGCCTGCCCAGTCGCTGTTGCGCGAGATCCACTGCTGCTGAGTGCCGGAGTCGACCTGGCCGTCGACGATGGTGTCGGCCATCCAGCCGCCGGATGCCCAGCCGTGATGCTGATGAAGCACCAGGTCGCCCTGGATGTGCATGCGCCGCATCGGCGCACCTTGCGAAACAGCCCACTGCATCGTTCCGCCGGCGGGCTGAACGGAGAAGCCTTCTACGCCGCGCCAGAAGGTGCAGGTGGCATTGTCCTTGGGCAGGCTGGCGTCGGCATGAACGTCGCCCGTAATCCTGACGTGATCGGGTGTAGCGGCAAGCCCTAGGACCTGGGTGTAGAAGCCGACGGGTACATCGAGCTTGTACTGGCCGGGCTTGAAGAGGATGGCGTAGCGCGCGGGGCCGAATTCGCTGCTCTTCTGGGTCGCATAGATGCGATCGATTGCGGCCTGGACCCCGGTGGCTGACTGCGAGGGGTCGAGGATGAGCACGTTTGGTCCCAGATCAGGCGCG